>JBBRDP010000035.1:0-21386 GCA_038203795.1 Gemmatimonadales bacterium | reverse complement strand
GCTAGCCCAGATTTGCGATACTACACGAAGCGCCCCGGGCGGGCTCCTCATGTAGCACTGCCAGCGGTAACTCGAAAGTTACGCGGCGAGCGCCAGGTTATTGTTGGCGTTTAATGGTTTCCCAGGTGTTTTACCAGGAGCCCGAGGACCTGGACACGCAGCCACAGCTTCACCAAACCCGTCGAAACCAGTGCACCCCCGATTCCAACAGTCCAACACTTGTGCCAACAAGTTCCTACCCTGACATCCTCCTACCCTGCTACGACCCAGCAACATCGACCGCAACATCGACCGCAACATCGTGCACACCACCTACACGCTACGCTGCAACCTCAACTGCAACATCGTCGACATCCACCGTTCCAGTCAATACCCGCGTACCTTGCGCGGGATCCGCAAGGTAGTCGGCGAATATCCCTTCCACCTGGCTGAACGAGGTGACCTGATGCAGTCGCTTCCGCAGCTCCGCTGAATTGTACAGCCCCTTCACATACCACCCCAGATGCTTGCGGAATTCGTAGGCGGCGCCGTCGGGGTCCAACTCGTAGTCCTGTACCATGCGCACGTGATCGAGCGCGACACGAAAGCGATCCTCCACACCCGGCGTGGCCGGCACGGGCTTCCCGTCCATCAACGCCCGCGCCTGATTGAAAATCCACGGTTGTCCGAACGATCCGCGCCCCACCATGATGCCGCTCGCGCGCGTGTGCTCGTACAT
Organism: Gemmatimonadales bacterium; assembly: GCA_038203795.1. Taxonomy (GTDB): domain Bacteria; phylum Gemmatimonadota; class Gemmatimonadetes; order Gemmatimonadales; family Gemmatimonadaceae; genus JAABRT01. The sequence goes on along the minus strand of JBBRDP010000035.1, from coordinate 20,668 downwards.
CCGCACCACGTCCTCGGGCGACTTGATGTCCCCATTGCCGATGACCGGAATGTCGAGCGCCTCGGCGACTGCCGCGATCTCGTCCCAGTTGGCCTTGCCGGTGTACATCTGCGTGCGCGTGCGCGCGTGCAGCGTAAGGACTCGCGCTCCCGCGTCTTGACACACCAACCCGATCTTCACGGGATCGCGCATCTCTTCGTTCCAACCGCTGCGTATTTTGACGGTGACCGGCAAGTGCGTGGCCGCAGAGACGGCGCGAATCACATCGCGCACCAACGAAAGATCACGCAAGCAGCCGGAGCCCCCGTTTCGCCGGACCACCTTTTTCACGGGACAGCCGAAGTTGATGTCGACGAACTCGGGCTGAAACACGTCGGTGACCAGCGCGGCCGCGTCGGCCATGGCCGCCGGATCGGCACCAAAAATTTGCACCCCGATCGTGCGCTCGTCGGCGGAAAACCGGAGCTTGGAGAGGGTGGCCTCATTCTCGCGGCGAATGCCCTCCGCCGACAGGAACTCCGTTACCACGACATCGGCGCCATGCGTTCGGCACAGACGCCGGAACGGAGATTCCGACACGCCAGCCATGGGCGCGAGGAACAATGGCACCGCGTGCGGTACCGGATACGGGAACGTCTTGACAGTCTTCACGACCGAAAGTTAACCGTACCGGGAGCGACCGGCAACGGATCGAGCGCCGCGCCCGTTTGACTTGCGGGCGGCGACGGTTAGCATTGAGGGCTATGGAACTCCGAGAATTCTTTTCCGAAGACGCCGTCAAACTTGAGCTCGAAGGCACCACGAAAGACGAGGTGCTCAAAGAACTCATCTCCCTCCTCAAGCTCGATGAAAAGGCGGAGGGGATGTTGTTCAAAATGCTCAAGCGCCGTGAGAACCTTGGTTCCACCGGCATCGGGCGTGGCATCGCCATTCCGCACTGTCGTTCGCTGGTCGTGAATCGTCTCCGCGTCGCCTTTGGTCGCAAGGCTGCAGGTCTCGACTTCAAGGCGATCGATGACAAACCGGTGCACTTCATGTTTCTGATCGTGGCGCCGCCGCTCGAGGTCTCCAACCAGTACCTCCCGGTACTCGGCAAGATCGCGCAGTTCAGCAAGGAGCCCGATGTGCCGCAGCGGCTGCTGACGCTGCCCACCCCAGCGGATTTCATGGCGCTGCTCGAAGAAAAAAAGATCTGACCTCCGCCGCGCTCAGTCTACGGACAGAGCGCGCGCCGGAGCGGCATCGATCTGCACGCGCGAGATATCGCCTCGTAATCGCACCACTACGCGCCAGGTTTGCAACACGGCGGCGGTCGCCAGACCGGCGGTCAGTCCCCACCACAACCCGCGTTCGCGTAGCGGCGTGAGAAACCCCAGCGTCGCGCCGAGCGGGATTCCCACGCCCCAGAAGGCGACCATGTGCAGAATCGCTGGAACGCGCGTGTCGCCCGTGCCGCGCAGCACGCCGCTTGTCACGGCCTGCATGCCGTCGAACACCTGAAAGACGCCGGCAATCGGAATCAGTGAGATTGCGACCGCAATCGTCGCCGCGTCCTGCGTATAGCGTGTCGCGAGAAACGTGGGCACCGCGATAAACACCGCCGCGCTGCAGCACATGAACGCCACGGCGCAAACGATCGCCGCTGCGGCATCGCGTCGCGCCATAGTGACATCGCCGCGCCCGATGGCACGACCCACAATCGCTGCCGCCGCGCCGGAAAATCCGAGCGGCACCATAAACGTCAGCGCTGCCATATTGAGCGCGATTTCGTGTCCGGCAAGTGACGATGTGCCCATCCACCCCATGAAGATGGTGGTGATGCCAAAAGCAAATGCTTCAAAAAACCACTGCGTGCCGATTGGCACACCAATGCCAATCATTTTTCGCAGCGGTGCCCAGTGCCACACTTCCGGACGCCACGGTCGCACACTTGCACGCAGCAGCGGCCACGCGAGCGCGAGCAGGATGAGCGCCATGCCCCACTGTGACACGGCGGTTGCCCAGCCGGCGCCCACGACCCCCATCGCCGGAAATCCGAAGTTGCCATAGACCAGCGCGTAGTTCGCCAGCGCGTTGAGCAGATTGGCCGCGATCACCGCGATCACGATCGGGCGCACCGGTCCCATCGCCTGCAGCGTTTGTCGCCATACGTTGAACAGCAGGAACGGAAGTACGCCGAGCAAGCGACGCCTTGAGTACATCGCCGTGGGTTCAATCACATCGGGTGGCTGCTGCAATGCCGACAGTACCCACTCACCCGGCGCGAGCGCGAGCATGATGAACACCGAGAGCGCGATCGCGAGCAACATCCCGCGCTGCACGCCGCGCGCGACACCCGCAGTGTCGCCGGCACCTACGGCCTGCGCAACGACCGGATCGATGGCGTACAACAATCCGATGCCAAAAATCGAAATGTTGAAGAAGTAGAAATTGCCAAGCGCCACAGAGGCAATCGCGTACCCGCCCAGCCGTCCCACCATGAGCGCGTCCACCACGCCCATGAACTGAATGCCGACGCTCACCACGACAATCGGCGTCGCGATGCGCGCCATCTCGCGAAGGTCGGGGCCGAACGATTGCAGTCTGGTGATCATGGGAGTGGACGCAGCGCAGGAAACCTGCAGAATAAACTAGCGGCGTCCAATCCTCACGGTGCCCGACGTTCCAGCGAACAACATCAGCGTGATGACGTGGCCTTGGCTTTCGCGCTGCTCACCAGCTCACGCACCTCGCGCAGGAGGCGCGGCGCGTCGTATGGAATCCCATCCTTGATCGTCCAGGCGACGCCAGCATTGGTACCGGCCGCTGCCCCGTCAAGCGGCGGATAAAACACCTTGAGGTCGGCCAGCGGATTCCCCTTGACCACAATCACGTCGGCGAGGTGACCGGCACGCACGCGTCCCAAGCGCGATGCTTCACCGAGAATACGGGCGTTGTTGAGCGTGGCGTGCTCGAGCACCTTGAGCGCCGGGAATCCCGCTTCCTGGTGCAGCTCCAGCTCGCGAATCAGGCCGAAGCCATACACCTGATAAATGAACCCCGCGTCTTCCCCGGCTCCGATCACGCCGCCGTAGCTCGCAAAATCACGCAGCGCCTTGAACCAGATCTGATAGTTCTGCTTCCAGTACGTCTCATCAATCGAGCTCCAGTTCGAAAAGTATGAACCGTGGCTGGCCGGATCCGGACGGAAGAACTTCTCGAGCGTCGGATGTAGATACTCCTGGAACCACGGCTGTGACTCGGCGCGCTGCAAGTCGCGACTGGCTTCGTAGATATCGAGCGTCGGATTCCACGCGACGCCGGCCTTCGCCAGTGATTTCAGCACGTCCTGCAACATGTCCGGATCCGCTTCACGCCAGAGTCGTCCGGCAAGGCGGAACCGCATGCCTTCGTCGCTATAGTTGAACTCGGGTGGGAAGTCCTGCACACCGCCCGGAATCGCCGCATCCGGTACGCCGTACCAATGTTCGATGCTGGTGAGTCCGCCGGCTGCGGCATCGTTGGCGTTGGCTTCATCAACCGCCATGTGATGCGCCGTACGCAGCCCCACCTTGCGGGCTTCATCGAGCAAGGGACCATAGAACTCGCGATCCATGCCAAACAATTTTGTCCCGTCGGCGCCCATGGCCTTGAGGTCGCGCACGCGCTGGCGGGTGTCTGCTTCCGTGAGCGGAATCGGCATGTAGTTGTAGCGCGCGTACACGAACAATCGCGGCGCCACGACGTCACCGCGCGCACTGCGATCGCGCAACGCCAGTGTGCGCTCCGTGCTACTGCTCACATCGCGCACAGTGGTGATGCCCATGCCCAGCCACAGCTTGAGCTGATAGTCGAGCGGCTGCGCGGTACCGCCACGCTCCTCCTGGACATGTCCGTGCAGATTGATGAGCCCGGGCATGAGATAGTGGCCCGTGCCATCAATTTCCGCATCGCCTTTCGCGGGACGACGCGCGTTGCCATCGCGAACGGCCACTGGATCGAGGTTCGCGATCTGCACAATGCGATTCCCCTCGATCACGACATCCTTCGGTCCTTCTGCGGGTGTCCCGTTGCCTTCGATGACCATGACGTTCCGAACGACGAGACGCGTCGGACGCACGCCGTGCTCAGGACCAGCGGGGGCCTGGGACTGGAGCGACGAGGCAACGGACACGCCGAGGGCAAGCGCCAACAGCGGTTTTGAGAGCAACGAGTGCATGGCAGTGACAGGAGTCGGGGAGAGGGTGATGACTGATCGAAGCTGCGATCCGGAGAATGGGCTGTCAATCTTGGATTGTGGCGCTGGTGGCCCGGAGTCGACGGCGCTGAGAACTTTTGGGAACGGATTTGATCGGGGCCGCGTATATCACCTGCGGGCCAGTGTTATATTTTCCGATCTCTGTCGTCTCCCCCTAATCCGGACTTTTTATATGATGCACCGCACGATTGGAACGTTTGCTCTTGTTGCACTGGCCGCCTGCGGTGGCGCGCCCAAGGATGACGCTGCGGCGATGCAGGCTGCTGCAGATTCCGCCGCTGCGGCTCAGGCTGCCATGGCGCCCGAGGCACCGGCCATGGACATCATCGCGACCGCCGCTGCAAACGGGAGCTTTAACACGCTCGCCGCCGCGCTGACCGCCGCCGATCTCGTCGCCACGCTGCAGGGCCCGGGTCCGTTCACCGTGCTCGCTCCGACCGACGAAGCGTTTGCCAAGATCCCGGAAGCCGACCTGCAGGCGCTGCTCGCCAATAAGGAAGAGCTCACCAAGGTGCTCACGTACCATGTGATCGCCGGCGACGTGCCTGCCTCGCAGGTCACCACGCTCACCGAAGCGACCACGGTCGAAGGCCGAAAGATCACGATCGCCATCGTTGACGGAAAGGTGGTGCTCAACGGCAATGTGAACGTCACCGCGACGGACGTGAAGGCCTCCAATGGCGTGATCCACGTGATCGACGCTGTGCTCATGCCGCCCAAGATGTAATCACGCTGGTGTAGCACCGTTTGACAAAGTGCCCGCCGATTCCAGTGCGAATCGGCGGGCACTTTTCGTTCGTAGTCACAACCACGCTACTCCCACTCAATCGTGGCCGGCGGCTTCGAACTCACGTCGTACACCACACGATTGATCCCGTCCACCTCGTTGATGATGCGGCTGGAAATGCGCCCGAGCACCTCGTGCGGGAACGGGAACCAATCGGCCGTCATGCCGTCAGTGCTGGTCACGGCGCGCAGTGCGATCACGTGCTCGTACGTACGGCCATCGCCCATCACACCCACCGATCGCACGGGCAGGAACACGGCAAACGCCTGCCAGATATCGTTGTACAAACCAGCCGCCCGAATTTCTTCGAGATAGATCGCGTCGGCGCGTCGCAGCATGTCGACCTCATACGCACTCACCGCACCGAGTACGCGAATGGCCAGCCCCGGTCCGGGGAACGGATGGCGACCCACCATCTCTTCGGGCAATCCGAGCTCCCGACCGACGTTGCGCACTTCATCCTTGAACAGCTCGCGAAGCGGCTCGATGAGCGCGAACTTCATGCCGGGCTTGAGTCCGCCCACGTTGTGGTGTGTCTTGATCGTGGCCGACGGCCCGCCGGTTGCACTCACCGACTCAATCACGTCGGGATAGAGCGTGCCCTGCACCAGGAACGCCGCATCCTTCCCGGCTTCGGCCGCCGCATCTTCGAACACGTCGATGAACGTGTGTCCGATGATAGTGCGCTTTTTCTCCGGCTCGCCAACACCGGCGAGTCCCGACAGGAATCGCTCTTCAGCGCGCACTGTGATGAGCTTGATGCCCAGATGCGCGCGGAACGTGCGCTCGACCTGCTCCCGTTCGTGCAAGCGGAGCAAGCCGGTATCCACAAAAATGCACGTGAGCTGATCGCCGATCGCCTTGTGTACAAGCGCCGCAGCCACCGACGAATCGACTCCGCCGGAGAGTCCGCAAATCACGTGCTTGTCACCCACGAGTTCGCGAATCCGCGCCACTTCAAGATCGATGAAATGGCCGGGCGTCCAATCGGGCGAACAGTGACACACGTCGAACAGGAAGTTCTCGATGATCTGCGCACCACGTGCGGTATGCGCGACTTCGGCATGAAACTGCACGGCGTGAATGGGACGTGACTCGTGACGGAATCCCGCGAGTGTATTGCCGCTGCGCGCCGTGGCCACATATCCCGCAGGCACATCGTGCACGTGATCGCCGTGACTCATCCATACCGTGCTGCGCTCGCCCACCTCAAAACCGCCAAACAAACCGGCGCTCTCCAGCACTTCGATCTCCGCACGTCCATACTCGCGCCGTCCACCGGCCGCGACACGTCCACCGGCCAGCTTCGCCAGCAACTGCATGCCGTAGCACACGCCGAGCACCGGTGCGATATCGAGCATCGCGGGATCGATCGTTGGCGCGCCGTCGTCGTTTACCGAGTTGGGGCCGCCGGAGAGAATGATGCCGTCCGGCTTCCATTCGCGCACCCACTCCAGTGTGCGCGTGGCGACCGGGTGAATCTCCGAGTACACGCGCGCTTCCCGCACGCGACGCGCAATGAGTTGTGTAAACTGCGACCCGCAGTCGAGAATCAGAATACGACTTCCCATCAGCACTTCCACTCCGGGCCGGTGAGCTTGAGGAACTCCACCGCCTTCGTGGAGAGATCGAGAATGGCCGCCGACGGTTCGCCGTACACCCATCCACATGCTTCGCCCGGGTTCACGATGATGGTTTCGCCCCGCATTTTCATTTCGGCCATGTGCGTGAATCCGTGCACAACCACCTGATGCTGCGAGAGCGAACGTTCATGCACATCGTTGATATCGTGTACCACCAGAATCTGCTGGCCACCGAACTCGAAGCTATGCGGCGACTCATACAACTCGGCGCCAATGGCCGACTGAGCGGCAGCGCGAAGTCCCTCAGGATCACCGTCATTGCGGCCGAACACGCCAAGCAGCGGCACCTGCAGATCCTGCATGGCGCGCAGCGTAAACGGCGAGCACCAGTCGCCGGCATGGATGATCACCGACACTCCCTCGGCGATCATGCGCTCGACCAGCGCGCGCACAGCCGGCACGCGGTCGTGACTGTCGGACAGCAGTCCAAGTTTCACTCAGGCACTCCTCCACTGGAGGTGCGCGCGTTCGAGCCGCACCAGGTCTTCGAGACGCTCTCGCTCTGTGACAATAGCGAAGCGGTCCCCGTCCACGAGTACTTCCGCAGGCTTGGGGCGCGAGTTGTAGTTCGAGGCCATCACGAATCCGTACGCGCCCGCGGTATGCACCGCGAGCAGATCGCCGGGCTCCACATCGGGCATGGCGCGCGCAAGCGCGAGAAAGTCTCCGGATTCACACACGGGGCCAACCACATCGGCCACGACATCGCCATGCGACGCGCCGACCGGCTCAATGCGATGAAAGGCCTGATAGTGCGACGGACGCACCAGATCATTCATACCGGCATCGGTGATGACATACTCCTTGCCACCGCTGCGCTTGCGATACAGCACACGCGCCAGCATCACACCGGACTCCGCCACCAGAAATCGTCCGGGCTCAAGCACCAAGGCCATGCCGAGCCCGCGCACCGACTCGGCGACGCCCCGCGCGAATCGCTCCACATCGGCCGGTGCTTCGTTGTCATACGTGACGGCCAACCCACCGCCGATGTCCAGCCACTGCAGTGTGGACACGCCCGCGTCGCGCAATCGCGCGATGAGCGGCTTGATGCGCGCCAGCGCTTCCGCGTATGGCTCCCACGTCGCAATCTGCGAACCGATGTGCATGTCGAGCCCCACGAGTTTCACGTGCGGCAGCGCGTGCGCCAGCATTGCCACGTGCTCGGCATCATCGTACGGAATGCCGAACTTGTGCCCCTTCTCGCCGGTGCGAATGTATTCGTGCGGACTCTCAACGGTGACTTCAGGATTCACCCGCAGCGTGACCGGCGCAATCTTACCGTGCTCGGCGGCCACCTGGTCGAGCAATCGCAGCTCGCCCTCAGACTCGACGTTGATGAAGAGCACGTGCGCACTCAGCGCCTGCGCGAGTTCTTCGGCCGTCTTGCCCACACCACTGAACACGACATCTGCACCGCCGAACCCGGCTTCGCGCGCCCGGTACAACTCGCCGGCCGACACAATGTCGACGCCCGCTCCAAGTTCCTGGAGCGTGCGCAGTACGGCCAGATTCGAGTTGGCTTTCACACTGAAGTGAATGCGGTGCGGTACATCGGGGAGTGCATCCATCAACGCCGATTCAAGTCGCCGGTATTGTTCGCGAATACGACCCGCACTGTACACATACGTTGGAGTGCCAACGGCCTCCGCGACGCGCTCCAGCGATACGCCTTCGGCGAACAGCATGCCGTCGACGCGTGCAAAGCCGGCGCTCAGTACGCCTTCGCCCATATGACCTCGCAGGTTGCCGGACGACCCGTGACCATGCAGGTCGTTGGTGGCTCGGGAGACCGGAACTCCGGATCGGGGATGCACCGGATAGTCGCCTTGGTTTCGGCCTTGACCTGCGCCTCGACCTCCGGATCACCGCACCAGCCGGCGTAGACAAACGCTCCGTCGCCGGCCATCACCTCCTTGAACCGGTCGTACGAAATGCGCTCGCGGATCGAGTTGGCCTCAAGGCGGGCGCGCGCCGCCTCGAGCATGTCGTGCTGGATCGCGTCGAGACGTGCCGGGAGTTCGGTCGCCAGTGCATCCATCGACACCGACGTCTTCTCACGCGTGTCACGGCGCACGAGCATGCATGAGTTGGAGGCCAGATCGCGCGGCCCGATTTCCAAACGCAGCGGAATACCGCGCAACTCCCAGTGATAGTATTTCGCGCCGGGCTTGATGCCCACCCGATCGTCCACGTGCATGCGAATCCGTTCGTGCTCGTGCTTTTTGAAGCTGCCGAGTGCTTCCGCAATCGCCTTCGCTTTGGCCACCGTCGCGTCGCGCTCGTCATCCGTCTTCCAAATGGGCACAATGACCACCTGAATCGGCGCCAGTCGTGGCGGCAGGCGAAGTCCGGCGTCATCGCCGTGCGTCATGACCATGCCACCCACCATACGCGTGCTCACGCCCCAGCTGGTGTTCCACGCAAACGCCTGCTCTCCCGTTTCCGTCTGGAACGACAAGTCGAACGCCTTCGCGAAGTTTTGCCCCAGATTGTGCGAGGTACCGGCCTGCAATGCCTTGTTATCCTGCATCATGGCCTCACACGAGTACGTGCGCAGCGCACCGGCGAACTTTTCGGCATCAGTCTTGAGGCCGGTGATCACCGGCATGGCGATGAAATCTTCCATGAATGTGCGATACACACCGAGCATGCGACGCGCTTCTTCTTCCGCCTCATCGTGTGAGACGTGCGCCGTGTGTCCTTCCTGCCAGAGGAATTCCATGGTGCGCAGGAACAAGCGCGTCCGCATTTCCCACCGTACCACGTTGGCCCACTGATTGTACAGCAGTGGCAAGTCGCGGTAGCTCTGCACCCACTTCGCAAACATCGAATAGATGATCGTTTCCGAGGTCGGTCGCACGACCAGGCGCTCCTCGAGCAGCTTGCCGCCGCCGTGCGTCACAACCGCGCACTCCGGAGCGAAGCCCTCAACATGTTCGGCCTCCTTGCTCAAGAAGCTTTCCGGAATGAACAGCGGAAAGTACGCATTCACGTGTCCGGTGGCCTTGAACATGTCATCAAGCGCGCGCTGCATGCGCTCCCACACGCCGTAGCCCAGCGGACGAATCACCATGCAACCGCGCACTGGCGAGTAGTCCGCCAGTTCGGCGCGTAAAACCAGCTCATTGTACCACGCGCTGAAGTCTTCGGCGCGGGTGGTCAGCTTCTTGTCGTCGGCCATGACAGTAGGGTCACCAATGGGAAAGCAGGTCGTTGCGTCAACGACCAAGCAAAAACAAAATCGAGTTCAAATCGGGTCGTGCTGTTGTCCAGCGTGCGGTATCCACCACGAGGCGCTCGCCGACGGTCATCCCGGACGTACCAAGCGGGACGACGTCAGCGACGGTCGCATCGGTGAACACCAGCGCGATTCGTGCACCGGCCTTCTGCGCGTCCTTGATCTGCGCGCTCGGCTTGCGCGTGTGCAGTTTGTCGGCGTTGAGGGCGTACTCCACACTCACGTCGGCCGAGCGAAGCGTCGCCGCCGTTCGCAACACCGTGGACACCGGTGTGCTCTCGGCCGGCACGATCCACACCTCGGGCGCCAACGTGCCAACATCCGCCAGCTTGCCCCGCGCCTTGAGCAACTCGCCGAGCACGACGTCGCCCATGCCAAAGCCGAGGGCGGGCAGATCCACATCACCCAGTGCCTGCAACAGGTTATCGTAGCGTCCACCACCACAAAGCGCTCTGAACTCGCCCTGCGCATCGAACAGTTCAAATACGATGCCCGTGTAATACGCGAGTCCACGCACAATCGTGAGATCCAGCCGCAAGTACTCGCCAACGCCCAGCGCGTCGAGGTGTGATGCATACTCGGCGAACCGATCAAGATGTACCGCCACGTCGGGCGACGCACCAAAGCGCTCGCGCAGCGCGCCAACGGAATCGAACGCACCGAAACCGAGCACGGCATCGCGTGCGTCGTCCGTCAATCCGGCCGCAGACAGTTTTTCGGACGAGATCTCCCGCGGTTGCCGTTCGAGCTTGTCGAGCACGGCATACACGGCCGGCCACGCATCGGCATCAATGCGTAAATCCGCGAGCAGCGCATTGAGCAACCGGCGATCCGACACCCGCGCGTAAAAATCGCTGCGGTCGAGCCCGAATGCACAACAAATTTCAATCGCCACCGAGAGCAATTCCGCGTCGGCCAGGACGTCCGCCTCACCCACGATGTCGACATTGAGCTGAAAGTGCTCACGCAATCGGCCTTTTTGTTGACGCTCGTAGCGAAACAGCTGCGGCACCGCAAACCACCGCACGGGCTTGCGCAGCGCCTGCGCGCGTGCCGCCACCATGCGCGCAAACGTGGGGGTCATTTCCGGACGCATGGCGACACTGCGGCCGCCCTTGTCATCGAACGCGTAGAGCTGACCGACGATCTCATCGCCACTCTTCTGCGTGTACAGTTCGAGCGGCTCAAGCGGAGGCCCATCGTATTCCATGAACGCATAACGCCGCACAATGCGGCGCCACGTGTCGATGATATGAGCCCGAAGGGCAAACTCGGCCGGATAAAAATCACGGAATCCGGGGAGGGCTTTGGGGGGCATCCTTGCAAGCTATTGAGCGAGAGGATCCACCGGCAAGCGCTCCATGACGTCGCCGACCGTATGAAACGAGCCTGTCGCGAGCACCGTCGCCGCCTCGCGTGTGGCAAAGGCCATCGCACGCTCAAAATCGCGCTCCAAATGCACCGGCCGCCCGGTCGCACGCGCCACGGCTGCGGCCTCTTCGGCGTCCCAGCACCGGCTCGCCGGAGCCGTTGGCGAGTCGCTGATCACGAAGCCGTCCACGGCCGGCGCCAGCGCACGCAGAATACCGCGCCAATCCTTGTCGCGCAGCACGGTGACCAGCGCCCAGAGCGGACGTGGCACCGGCGTCAGCGCGAGCGTCTCCGCAATCGTGCACGCACCGTCGGGATTGTGCGCCACATCGAATATCCATGGACCCACCCGCTGGAACCGGCCGGCCAGGCGCACGGTCGGCAGCACGCCGTCTAATGCGTCCAGCGCGTCGCTCCACGGGCGTCCGGCCGCCACGAGCATCGCAATGGCCGTGGCGGCGTTGTGCGCCTGGTAGGTGCCAACGAGCCCCGTGTGGAGCATCCTGGGGGCGTCAAGCAGGCCGTGCAACGTAAACCGGGTTCCATCGGCGGCGACCGATACATCGCGTACCTGCCAATCGCGCCCGGCACACAGGATCGGCCGACTTCCGGCGGAGGCCGCCGCCGCGATGAGCACAGGGTGTACCTCCGGTTGCGCGTCGCCCAACACAGCGGCCGCGTCGCGCTTGAAGACGCCGGCTTTTTCGGCCGCAATCATCGCCAGCGTGTCGCCGAGGAACTCCTGATGATCCAGACCGATCGACGTGACGCCGGCACACACAGGTGACACCACATTGGTGGCGTCGAGGCGTCCACCCAGCCCGACCTCGATGACCGCGACATCAACGCCGACGCGCGCGAACCAGTCGAAGGCCATGGCCGTGGTGACCTCGAAAAACGTCGCGCCCAGCCGGTCTACCAACGGCGCTTTGTCATGGAGCCAGCGCACGATCTCCGCTGGTGGCATGGGTACACCGTCGACGACAATGCGCTCGCGAAAATCGACCAGATGCGGCGAGGTATAACGTCCCACGCGATGGCCAGCGTGCCGCAACAGCGTATCGAGCGTGGTGACGACGCTCCCCTTGCCGTTGGTGCCGGCGACGTGAAAGACGGGGTACGCATGGTGCGGATTGCCGATGGTATCGAGAAACGCCTGCACACGATCGAGCCCCAGCCTCCACACGCCCGTGGTGCGCGCAAAAAGGGCCGCGAGCGCGCGCCGATAGTCCTCCGATGCCCCGATAGGGGCGGCGGCCCCTCGTGGCGACGGGGAAAGCGGATCGTTGATCAGGCTTCGACGTAGCCGGCGCCGGCCGGCCGGCCAGTCATGTGTCGCATCAATCGCGAGAGCGTCTCGCGCAGCAGCTTGCGATGCACGACGCTGTCCACCATCCCATGGTCCAGCAGGAACTCGGCCGTCTGAAATCCCTCCGGCAGATCCTGGCCGAGCGTCTGCTTGATGACGCGCGGTCCGGCAAAACCGATCACCGCACCGGGCTCCGCGAGAATGGCGTCGCCCAGCATGGCGAAGCTGGCGCTGACACCACCCGTGGTGGGGTTGGTCAGGACGCTGATGTACGGAATGCGGCGCTCGGCGAGCTGCGACAGCACAACCGATGCCTTGGCCATCTGCATGAGGGACAACACCCCTTCCTGCATGCGTGCACCGCCGGAGGCCGAGAAAATCACCAACGGGTGCTTTCGCTCGAGACAGCGCAGTCCGAGACGCGCAATTTTTTCGCCCACCACGCTGCCCATGGAGCCGCCCATAAACGCGAAGTCCATGACTCCGAGTCCGACCGGCATTCCCTCGAGGGTGCCGGCCACGGTCAGGATGGCATCACCATCGCCGGCGTTCGCCAGCGCGCGCTTGAGGCGGCCGGGATAGTCGGGAAAACCGAGTGGGTCGACGGAACGCAGTTCCATGCCCACCTCGACCATCGAGGTCTCGTCGAGCAACATTGACGCGTAGTCGTGCGCGCGGAAGCGACGGTGGAAGTCGCACTCCGGACACACGTTGAAGTTCCGCAAGAACTTATCACGGATATCAGTGTGCCCGCACGCTTCGCACTTCTCCCACGTGTCACGCGGGATCTCGAGGCGCTCACGCGGCGGCTGCCGCGGCTTTTTGTCTTTTCGGAACCAAGCCATAGCCAAATAAGATCGGTGGAAAGCGCCGCGAAGGCTAGTGCCAGCCTCTACAGTCCGAGGCCGTCGGCCTGTCCGCGCCCCTCCGCAGAAATGCGCAACAGAATGGCCACGGACAGCCAGCACATGAGCAGAAATGACCCGCCGTAGCTGAAAAACGGCAGCGGTATTCCCGTGATGGGCATGAGGTTGAGCGTCATGCCGATGTTCACCACCACGTGCACAAACCACCCGGCTGCCAGACCGATGGCCACGAGCCCACCAAACGCCTCACTGCCCCGCTGCGCGACGCGCGTGCAACGAAAGAACAACGCCAGAAACAGCGCCAGCGCCAGGCTGACTCCGATAAATCCGAGCTCCTCGCCGACGACCGCGAAGATAAAGTCGGTCTCGTGCTCGGGGAGAAAGCCGAGTCGTTTTTGCGTGCCCAACGTGAAACCCTTGCCCGTGATGCCGCCGGATCCGATCGCGTATTGCGACTGCATCACTTGGTACCCGGCATTCCGTGGATCGTATGAGGGATCGAGAAAGACAAGCAGGCGACGCTGCATGTAGGGATCCAGACGATCCCAGACGAGCGGCGCCACGACCCCGGTCACCACGTTGACCACCACCAGAATTACGCCTTCCACGAGATACGGGCGGTACCAGAATACAAGGGCTAACAGGATCAGAAACCATGCGCCCCATACCCCGGTACTGAACGCGAGCACGAGGCTGATCGCCGGGCTGGCCAGCATCACCAACAGTGGCCACGGCACGCCGAACCAAAACAGCATCACGAAGCAAATGCCCACGAACACCAGCCCTGTACCAAGGTCGGGCTGCAACAGGATGAGCAGGCAAGGAACCGCCACCACCAAGAGCGGTTGCCAGAGGTCGAGTAACGAGCGCGGCGTATTGCGCATGCCGGTGAGCACTTTGGCGAGCATGAGGACGACCGCCACTTTCGCGAGCTCCGACGGCTGTCCAAGCCGGAAGCCACCGATCGTCAGCCATCCCTTCATACTTTGCGCCGTGCCCGCGCCGGATCCAAAGAGGAGCGTAAACGCAAGCAGCGACACGGCCAACGCATAGAACGGCCACGCGCCCCACTCGATGAGCCGTACCGACGCTTTGCTCACAAGCCACGCCACGCTCATCGCGAGGGTGAGCCACACGAGCTGCTTTTGCCACAGCGTTTGCAGCCGGATCGCGGACACGTCGGTTTGACCGGCCGAGTACACCATGGCCACACCGAACGCCGACAGCAGTAACGCGATGACGAGCAGCGGATAGTCGATGCCGGTGCTTCGGCTAAGCCGACTGTTCATGACATCGTCACTGCGCAGCCGTGGACGCGGAGGCGTTCACCAGCGACACCTTGAGGTATCGCTCCATCACCTTGGTTGCAATGCGCGCCGCTGCGTAGCCGTGCAAGCCGAACTCCAGAAACACGGCGACGACGATCTGTGGCTGTTCATACGGCGCGAAACCCACAAACCACGCGTGATCAATGTTCGATGAGTTCTGCGCGGTACCGGTCTTGCCGGCCACGACGATACCCTGCAGGGCGGCACTGCCCGCCGTACCGCGGCCGGACACCACATCAGCCATGGCCGAACGTAGCGCTGCCAGTTGCTCCGGCTTGAGCGAAAAGAGCTGCTTGCGCTCCACGTCGGTTTCAATCAGATGCGGCGGTGCGGCGGCGCCATCGGTTGCCAGCGCCGTATAAAAGCGCGCCATATTGATCACCGTTTGCGAATTCTCCCCCTGCCCGATGCTCAGGTTGAGCACCACGGCGTTGGTCCATCCGCGCGCGCCGTACTTGTTGTTATAGTACGCCGTCACATTCGAATCGGGGAAAATCGATCGCTCTTCATACGGCAGATCGATACCGGTGCGCTCGCCAAAGCCCAGCCGCAGGCCGCCGGCCACCAGATTGGTGAGCCCGATCTTGAGTCCGAGTTGGTAGAAGTACACATCGCACGAATTCGCGATGGCCTGCGCCAAGTTTACGTTGCCGTGGCCCGCAGGTTTCCAGCACTTGAACCGTCGCGTGCCAAACTGATACCCACCCGTGCAGGGCACTTGCATGTGTGTATCAATCTCGGCAAGCCCTTGCTCCATCGCGATGATCGATGTGGCCAGCTTCCATGTGGACGCGGGCTCGTAACGTCCCTGAATCGCCTTGTTGTACAACGGTTTCGCCGGATCTTCCAACAACTGATTGTAGTAGCTGATCGGAATCCCACCGGTGAATCGATTGGCATCGAACGTGGGTCCGCTGTACAGCGCCAACACGCCACCGGTGCGAGGATCGAGCGCCACCACGGCACCACGCAGCGAATCGCCGTACGTCTCGTGAATGAAGCGCTGCAAGTCGAGATCAAGTGTGCTCCGAATCGCGACCGGTGGTTGCGGGGCAATATCGGCGCGTACGCCCTGGTCTCGCACCACACGACCGCGCGCGTCCACTTCGACAAACCGACTGCCTTCTATGCCGCGCAGTCGCGATTCATATTCGCGCTCAAGCCCGCTTTTGCCAATATGCTGTCCGGCTTTGTAGGTGCTGTCAAACCTCGGCAGCAGCAGCTCATCTTCGCTGATCTCGCTGGTGTACCCGATGATCGCGGCAATCGCTTCGCCATCAGGGTAGTATCGCTTGGGACTGTTCTCAATGATGAGCGACGGAAACTGGACGCGCCGTTCCTCGAGCGCCGAGACCACGTCGAACGAGGCATCGTTGAAGATGACGGCCGGGCGGTTACGCGCGCGCTCGAACCGGCGCAGCACAAGATTGCGCTGCGTTGCGTCGATGGGAATCACCTTGCTCAGCGCATCGAGGGCCGCGTTGAGTGAATCGGTGCTGGGACTCAGCAGCGACACGGTGTACCCGGGCAAGTTCTCCGCAATAATCTCGCCGTTGCGATCGTAAATGATGCCGCGCGGCGCGACGAGCGGAACTTCGCGCAGACGCTGTCCATCCACTTGCATCGCGTACTCGGTACTGCGCAACACCTGTGCGCGAAAAAATCCCAGCCCCAGCCCCGCGAGCACCATCGCCACCACCACGCGAGCGGCGCGGGCACGACGGGCCACTTCGTTCGGATGATAGGTCATACAGATCTCCGATGCATCGAATGACTCAGCGGCGGTGAGGTGCCGTACGGCGCGTGCCGAACACGGGTCGGGCCAGCAGAAGCAGCGCGACGCCAACCACGGCCGTCAGCGCGGCGGCGAGGGGTGACCAGAGCAAGAGCTGCACCAACACCTGACCGTCAGGAACGCCACCGATGATCAACACATACACCACATCAAACGCCCATTTCCCCAGAAACACAAACAGCGCGGTGAGTCCGAGGTTGTCGGCAAAGAACACCGCCTTGAGCCAGGAGGCACCAAAGGCCACGATGGTGAACGCCAAGGCCGATGTCCCGAAGCCTTGCAACGCGACCGAGTCGATGCCCAGTCCCGACAGAAATCCAATCACCGCCGCAGCACCCGGGCGCACACGCACTGCCGCGAACAACACGGCGAGGCACAAAAAATCGATTGGCACCGGACCGCCCAGCAGCGGCCGCAACGAGAAGTGCGCGGCCACGAGTACCAGGAACCCGGCGAGTCCGCGCACCACGTTCCACGGGTTCATTCCAACACTCCCGGCGGCACGGTGCGAAGCGGCGGTGTATCCGGTCGTACACGAATCGGCGGCGTGATCAACGGTGGTTGCACCGTGGGCGCCGGCCCGAGCGGTGCGATCATCGAATCCGCGCGAGCACTGTCGGCGGCGGCGCGCATGACGGCCCGACGTGCCGCCAGTTCCTCCAGCGCCGCCACCTTCGCGGCCGAGTCACTCGCGGCCACAATCGCGAGTGCGGCCGAGTCGGCCGATGCCACATCGGTCCACACTTGTGATACGCCACCCGCCACGCGCGATGGCAACAGCAACACCACGGCCGACAACGTGCTCGGCAGCACGCTGGGCTTGAGCAGGTACGTGCGCGCCCATCGCTCCGTGGTTGGGATTTCGCTGATCACGGTGCCGATGGAAATGCCACGCGGATAGGTCGCGCCCAGGCCGGAACTCACGATCAACGTGCCCGAGTCGAGCGAGGCGCGAAATGGGACACCACGCAGCTCGAGCAGATAGCGCTCCGGGCCACTGACGAGATGCGGCTTGACGATACCAAACGCTGACTCATCCGCGCTCATGGCACTCACGCCGAAGTCCGGATGTGCCCACGTGATGGCCACGCTGCGCGCCGGATCACTCGTTTCGACCATGCCCACGAGTCCATCAGCCGTCACGACTGGCGTGAACGCATGCACGCCAACCGCGCTGCCGGCCCCGATCGTGATGGTAAAGTCGTCGGTCAGTCCGGCGGGGTGAAACGCTTCGGCGACGACGAATCCGTCGCGAAGGCGGCCGGCCAGTCCGAGCATGCGTCGCAGCGCGTCGTTCTCTGCGGCCAACGCGGGCGCGGTGGCTGCCTGCGCCGCAGCGGCGCCGCGTAACACCAGGTCGTCATCACGCGCGGTGATTGCTGAGCGCACCGTCTCGGATTGCCCCTGCACCGTAAGGAGCGGCGCCAGCACCGTACGTCGGATGATGGTCGCCATCGGCTCGCCCATGCGATCCGGCAGCACCAGCGCAATCACGGACAGGACACAACACGCGAGAAGCAATCCCGTGTCGAGCCGACTACTGCTGCCTCGCGCGTTCCGGGACGGCACGGCGCGCGATCAGGTCGTGAGAACGGACCAGTACTTCTCTTCGTCGTCGAGGATCTTGCCTGTGCCGCGCACGACACAGGTGAGCGGATCCTCATCGACGTGGATCGGCAGTCCGGTTTCCTGATTCAGCAACACATCGAGCCCGCGAATGAGCGCGCCGCCACCGGTCATCACGATGCCGCGGTCCACAATATCCGACGCGAGTTCAGGCGGCGTGATTTCAAGCGCGCGACGCACCGCGTCAACGATTTGCTGAATCGGCTCTTGCACCGCTTCACGAATTTCGCTGGAATGCACGCGCACCGTTTTCGGAATACCGGAGACCAGATCGCGTCCCTTCACTTCCATCTCGCGCTCATCACCCACGGGATACGCCGAGCCGATCTGAATCTTCACTTGCTCAGCGGTGGGTTCACCAATGAGCAGGTTGTAATTCTTACGCATGAACTGCACGATGCTCATGTCGAGTTCATCACCGCCCGTGCGAATCGACGTGTCACTCACAATTCCGCTGAGTGCAATGACGGCAATTTCTGTCGTGCCACCACCGATGTCGATGACCATGTTGCCGGTTGGTGAATCCACCGGCAGACCAACACCGATCGCCGCCGCCATGGGCTCGGTCACCATGAACACTTCTTTCGCGCCGGCGCCGAGTGCGGAGTCACGCACCGCACGCTTCTCCACTTCCGTAATGCCGGATGGCACACACACAATCACCCGCGGCTTCACCTTGAACACATGCTTGTCGATCACGAGCGTGAGAAAGTACCGCAGCATCTTTTCCGTCACGTCGAAGTCGGCAATGACGCCGTCCTTCATGGGGCGCACGGCGATGATGCCCTCAGGCGTGCGGCCGAGCATGCGTTTGGCTTCGAGGCCAACGCCCTTGATCTTGCGGGTCTCGCGGTCAAGCGCGACAACCGAGGGCTCGTTGAGCACGATGCCCTCGCCCTTCACGTAGATGAGCGTGTTCGCCGTACCGAGGTCAACGGCAATGGCATTGGCCGGGAACAGTGACGCTTTTTTGAAGGGCCAGAACATCCAATTACCAGAGGCGCGCGAGGCGCGAATAACGCGAAGATTGACCGGGCGCGGAAACACTCGCGGGCGACTCCTCGGCGCGCCGCCTCCCCCTGACGAGAGAGGCGAACCACCGACGAACCGCCCACGCGAGCACAGCAGCACGGGACAGAGTAGGAAGTTAAGCTACCGGTTGACCCAAAAGGGCACAAGCGATTGTGGGACAGGGATCTAGCCCACAGGCAGGGGGCGGGGCGGGTCGTTGAACGGCCCACGCCCGACGACTCCCTCGATCAACTCACAAACTGATCCGCTTCCTGGTACGGCAACGCAAATGATTCAGCGACCGCCTGATAGGTGACCACACCACCAGTCATATTCAGCCCCCTCCGGAGCGCCGCGTTGTCGCGCAGCGCCGCCTTCCACCCCTTGTTCGCCAACAGCACCGCGTACGGCAGCGTAGCGTTGGTGAGCGCGAGTGTGGACGTACGTGGCACGGCCCCCGGCATGTTGGCGACGCCGTAGTGAATCACACCGTCCACCACGTACGTGGGATCTTCGTGCGTGGTGGGCTTGATTGTTTCCACGCACCCACCCTGATCCACGGCCACGTCAACAATCACGGAACCGGGACGCATGCGCTTGAGATCTTCACGACGAATGAGTCGCGGCGCCTTCGCACCTGGAATCAGCACACCGCCAATCACCAAATCGGCCGTGCTGATCTGCTCAAGGATGTTGTGCCGATTGCTGTGAATGAGCTGCACATTCGCCGCCATCACATCGCTCAGATAACGCAGTCGCTCAAGCGACAAATCAAGAATCACGGTCTTTGCGCCGAGGCCCGCTGCCATCTTCGCCGCGTTGGTGCCCACCACACCGCCGCCCAGAATCACCACTTTGCCCGGCACAACACCCGGCACGCCACCGAGCAGCACACCACGACCGCCGTACAACTTCTCGAGATACTTCGCGCCCTCCTGCACCGCCATGCGTCCTGCGACTTCCGACATGGGCGTGAGCAGCGGCAATTCGCGCGTTGGCAACTCCACCGTCTCGTACGCAATGCACGTTGCACCGCTGGCGAGATGCGCACGCGTCAACGCTTCATCGGCGGCAAAATGCAGATACGTGAAGAGCGTGAGATCCTTGTGCAGATACTTCCACTCGGACGCGATCGGCTCCTTCACCTTCATGAGCAAATCGGCACTGCTCCACGCCTTCTCGGCCGTCGGGACAATGGTCGCACCAACCGCCTGATAGTCCGTGTCTTCGAATCCACTGCCGATGCCGGCGCCGGATTGCACGAACACGCTATGGCCGGCCGTGACCAGTGCTTCGGCACCAGCCGGCACCAGGGCAACACGGTTCTCGTTCGTCTTGATCTCGCTCGGTACGCCGATACGCATGGCTGTCAGAATCAAATGGGGAGTGTTCGGTCAGCGCACAGCCCTGGGGCCGTGACTGACGAGGGTCATACGCGTTGGATCAAAATACTC
>JBBRDP010000034.1:0-21709 GCA_038203795.1 Gemmatimonadales bacterium | reverse complement strand
TTGCAGCGTGTGTATCTGCAGCGTCTCGAGTCGCTGATGACGCCGCCGGCTGCTCCCGCGGCGGGCGGCGGTCCGGGTGGTGGTGGTGGAGGCGGTGGTGGTGGTGGTGGGCGCCCGGTCCCGTTCGTGACGGCGCCGTCGCTGATGCTGAGCGACCTGCCGGCGCTGGCGCGCATGCAGTTGCGCGAGATTCAGCGCGAAGCGCGGGCGAGTGCGCAGTCGGCGGGCAATACGACGGCGCGTGCGCACTGGACTGATATCGTGGATCGCATTGCGGGGATTCTCGAGCCGAAGTAGTCATGGGGGAAGGGCGAGGGTCGCGTCCCGTGTGCGCCGCGCAAGGGTTGCATCCGCATCGCGTCGTGGGCATCGCCAACGAGCGCAGATTTTTTTGAATCTCGCTCCGGATGGCACATATGGTTGACCGTGACGCCGAAACGCTCATCGGAGTTGGATACGGGGTATGTGCGTGGTATCCCGCGGCTTGTCCAACGCATCCGCCGAACGCATCTTGTCCCGGTGTTCTCCACCTGCCTCTTCTGCCACACGTCGCTCGGTGCGAACCAGCGCATCGAGCACTTTCCCATCGGCCGCCGTCTTGCGTTCGACGCCGCACGCGGACGCTTGTGGGCCGTGTGCCCGAACTGCGCGCGCTGGAACCTCACGCCGCTCGAAGAACGCTGGGACGCGATCGAAGAATGTGAGCGCGAGTATCGCGATACCACGCGTCGGGTGTCGAGCGACAACATCGCACTGGCGCGACTCAAAGACGGCACGGACCTCGTGCGCATCGGACAACCGTTGCGACCGGAGTTCACCGCGTGGCGCTATGGCGAGCATCTGCGGCGCCGTCGGCGGAAGTATCTCATTGGCGCGACGGCGGCGATCGTTGCTGCGCCTGCGTTGGTATTCGGGGGCTGGTGGGCGATCTCCACGTTCTTGCTCCCTGGTGCTGCGCTTGGCATTGGCGGGCAGCAGCTTTGGCTCGTGTATGATCAAGTGCTCGAGCCGCGGCGTCGTGTGGGCATGCTGCGTCTGCCTGACGGATCTGTGGAGCCCATGATGAGTCGACATCTCCTCGGAACACGCATCATGGCCACGCCGGAGGGTGAGTGGGATGCCGCTGTGCCCTATCGCGAACGCGGGCGCATCGGCCCGTTCACCAGCATCGATCGCGTGCTGCAGGTGCAGGGACCGGAGGCGCGTCGTGTCGCGCGTGACGTGTTGCCAATCCTCAATAGCGGTGGCGGCAGTCGGCTCGATATTCACGAAGCGATCAAAACGATGGAGGAGATCGGCGATGAACCCACGCTCCTCAAGCGACTGTCCGCACACGCGAATGAGGACAAATCGGTCGCGCCGATCAAACACGGTTTGCTCGTGCTGGAAATGATGCTCCATGAAGAGGACGAGCGCCGCGCCATGGCCGGTGAACTCGGCGACCTGTACGCCCGCTGGGAAGATGCCGAACGTATCGCGAAGATCGCCGACGGCGAGTTGACACCGATCACCAACTAAACGCAACCTCCCACTCGCGCGGCCCGCGCGCTATGCTGCAGGTTCCCCTGTTGCGTCCGCTCCCTCCGTCCGCGAGTTCCTGCCCATGCCGTGGTACCGCAAGTTGCATTGGCAGATCATCATCGGTCTTGTCCTCGGCCTGATCTTTGGCATCCTCGCCGCAGCGCAGGGATGGAGTGGCTTTGTTTCCGACTGGATCGCACCGTTCGGTACGATCTTCCTGAACGCGCTCAAGCTGATCGCGATTCCGCTCGTGCTGGGATCGCTCGTCACCGGCGTCGCGTCACTCAGCGATCTCCGCAAGCTCTCGCGCATTGGCGGCAAGACGATCGGCATCTATCTGGGCACCACCGCGATCGCGGTCACGATCGGCCTCGCCGCAGTCAACATCATCCAACCCGGGCGCAGCGTGCCCGAGGAGATGCGCGCCGAACTGCAGGCGTCCTACGCGAGTGACGCGTCGTCGAGCGCCGAGGCGGCCGATCAGGCGAAGCAACGCGGCCCGCTGCAGATCCTCGTCGATATCGTGCCGGATAATGTCTTCAAGGCCGCGTCTGACAACGGCAGCATGCTGCAAATCGTCTTTGTTGCCATTCTCATTGGCGTGGGACTGATTCAGCTCCCGGCAGATAAAGCGCGGCCATTGCTCGATCTCTTTTCGAGTCTCAACGATCTCGTCATTCGCCTGGTCGACGTGATCATGCTCATGGCACCGATCGGCGTGTTCGCCCTGTTGGCCGACACGATCACGTCGGTGGCGGGCGACGATCTCGGGCAACTGTTCCGGCTCCTGGGGGCGCTCGGCCTGTACATGCTGACGGTGGTGCTGGCGCTCCTGATTCACATGAGCATCACCTACGCTGGCCTCCTCCGCTTTTTTACGCCCCTTCGCATCGGAGCATTCCTCAAGGGGATCGCGCCCGCGCAGTTGGTGGCCTTCTCCACCAGTTCCAGCGGCGCCACGCTGCCGGTCACGATGGAGCGGTGCGAGGAAGAACTCGGCGTGAGTGAAGAAATCTCGTCGTTCGTGCTGCCGCTCGGGGCCACGATCAACATGGACGGCACCGCGTTGTATCAAGCGGTCGCCGCGGTGTTCATCGCGCAGACCATCGGCCTCGAACTCGGCGTCACCGCGCAGCTCACGATTGTGTTTACTGCGGTGCTCGCCTCAATCGGCACGGCGGCGGTGCCGGGCGTCGGCATCATCATGCTCGTCATCATCCTCGAAGCGATCAACGTCCCGAGCGCCGGGATTGCGCTCATCCTTGGCGTTGACCGTCTGCTCGACATGCTTCGCACTGTCACGAACGTCACCGGCGACGCAACCACCGCCGTGGTCGTGGCGGCGTCTGAGGGGCAGCTGCTACCAGTGGATCACTCACGGGATCGCGACGCGGTGCGCGCCAGAGTTTCGCGCGCGAGCTGACGGTGCCACAACGGTGCTCGGGCAGTGCCGTCTCGGTGAGAATCCGGGCGAGTTGACACCGATCGCCAGTTGAACCAACGCCCCGTCCGTGCTACGTTTCAGGGTTGTAGTCTGACTCATCCTAAGTAGTGAAACGATGCCGACTTACGAGTTCCGGTGCCCCGATGGCACCGTCATTGAAAAGTTCTTCAAGATCTCCGAGGTGCCGGAGACCATTCCGTCGCCCAAGGGCGACGGGAACGCCGTGCGTATGATCACCGGTGGCGCCGGCCTCCTCTTCAAGGGATCGGGCTTTTACATCACCGACTACGGCAAAGACGGCAAGAAGGATCAGCGCGATGCCGCCGCCAAGCCCAAGTCTGACGCGGCGGCGAGCTCGTCGTCAGACGGCGCATCGGCCGCGAAGAGCGACGCAAAAGGCGATGCGAAAGGCGATGCGAAAGGCGAGTCGAAAAGCGATGCCAAGCGCGAATCCAAAAGCGAGTCCAAAAGCGACGCCAAACCCGCCACCGAATCCGCGTCCAAGAGCGAGAAGCCGGCCGCGCCCGCCGCGCCTCCCAAAAAGGACTGACACCGTTGAGTCAAGCTGAGGCCCTGCGCGCGGAGATCGCGCGCGCTGCGCGTTCACTGGGTGCGCCAGCCGACGTCGCGCCGCATCTCGAACGTCCGCGCGATCCGGCGTTTGGTGATTGGGCCACCAACGTCGCGATGACGCTCACCAAAACACTCGGCCGCAAGCCGCGCGATGTGGCCGAAGCGCTGATCGCCGCCATGGACCTGCCGAGCGTTGGTGCCACGGGGGCGGATATCGCGGGGCCGGGGTTCATCAACTTCCGGCTCGATCCCGGCTTCCAGGCGCGCGGACTGCTGCAAATCCTCGCCGCGCCGGAGCAGTGGGGACGTAGCAATGTGGGGCAGGGCGGCCAGGCGTGTGTTGAGTTTGTGTCGGCCAATCCCACGGGCCCGCTGCATGTGGGACACGGCCGGCAGGCCGCACTCGGCGACGCGATCGCGGCGTTGCTCGAGGCTACGGGCTGGCAAGTCTCGCGCGAGTTCTACTACAACGACAGCGGCGTGCAGATTGCCAACCTCGCGCTTAGCGTGCAGGCGCGTGTGCACGAACTGGGCGGTGCCGCGCTGGCCATTCCCGACGGCGGGTACCACGGCGAGTACATTCGCGAAATCGCGCAGCACTATGTCGCGCAGCATCCAAACGACGCACACGGCAATGACCTGAACGCGATGCGGGTGTTTGCCGTAGCCGCGCTGCGTCACGAGCAGGACCTCGACATGCAGGCGTTCGGCGTCAAGTTCGATACGTACTATCTCGAAAGTTCGCTGTACACCGATGGTCGTGTTGACAGTACGGTGAAAGCGCTGCAAGCCAGCGGTCACACGTACGAAGAAGAAGGCGCGCTGTTCCTGCGCACCACCGAGTTCGGTGATGACAAGGACCGCGTCATGAAAAAGAGCGCGGCCAAGGGCGGCGACTACACGTACTTTGTGCCCGACGTGGCGTATCACGTCACCAAGTGGGAGCGCGGGTACACACGTGCGATCAATGTGCAGGGCGCCGATCATCACAGCACCACCACACGCGTGCGTGCTGGATTGCAGGCGCTCGGGATTGGTATTCCGACGGGATATCCGGAGTACGTGCTGCATCAGATGGTCACCGTGGTGCGCGGCGGCGAAGAGGTAAAGATCTCCAAGCGCGCCGGTGCGTATGTCACGGTGCGCGACCTCATCGATGATGTGGGCCGCGATGCGGTGCGCTACTTCTTTCTTATGCGCAAAGGCGATTCCCAGTTGGTGTTCGACGTGGATCTGGCCCGCTCGCAGAGTGAAGACAACCCGGTGTACTACATCCAGATGGCGCACGCCCGCATGAGCGGCATTTTCCGGGTGGGCGAAGTGGACGCCGCCAGCATCACCGGCGAGGGCGTGGATCTCGGTGTGCTCTCGGAGCCGGCCGAAGTCGAACTGGTGAAGGCGTTGCTCGACTATCCGTCGCTGCTCGTGGGCGCGGCCGACGCCGCAGAACCACATCGTGTGGCGAGTTGGTTGTTGGAAACGGCCAGGCTCGCGCACCTCTGGTATCACAAGCATCACGTCCTCGGCGAACCCGAGGCCATCACCAGCGCGCGACTTGTACTTGCGCGTGCTACGCAGCTTGGCCTCGCCGCCGGCTTGCGCCTTCTCGGACTTACCGCTCCGGAGCGGATGTGAATACGCCTGTCCACCACGATCCTGTCGACGCACCGCTTGTACATCGCACGCACACCAGCGCCAGCACGGTGCTGGTGGTTGGCTCGGTGGCGCTCGACTCCATCGAAACGCCCTTCGGCAAAGCCGACGACGTGCTCGGCGGATCGGGCATGTACTTCTCCTCGAGCGCCTCGCATTTCGCGCCCATTCAGGTGGTCGGTGTGGTGGGCAGCGACTACCCGATCGAGAAGCTGGAGCCGCTCAAGAAGCGCGGTGTCGATCTCTCCGGTCTCGAGCAGGCCGAAGGCAGCAGCTTCCGGTGGCGGGGTCGGTATCGTCACGATCTCAACTCCGCCGAAACGCTCGAGACGCATCTCGGTGTGTTCTCGCATTTCGCGCCCAAGATCCCCGAAGCGTTCCGCAGCGCACCGTTTGTGTTTCTGGCCAACATCGACCCGCGCCTCCAGCTGCAGGTGCTCGATCAGGTCACGGCACCCAGGCTGGTCGCGTGCGACACCATGAATTTCTGGATCGAGAGTCGCCGCCCGGAGCTCATCGAGTTGCTCGGCCGCGTGGATCTCATCACGCTTAACGATGGCGAAGCGCGGCAGCTCACCGAGCAATCCAACCTTGTGCATGCCGCACGCTGGATTCTTGAGCGTGGGCCCAAGCATGTGATCATCAAGAAGGGCGAACATGGGGCGTTCATGTTCACCAACGATTCGGTGTTCTTTGCGCCGGCGTATCCGCTCGAGTCAGTGTTCGATCCCACTGGCGCCGGCGATTCGTTCGCCGGCGGATTCATCGGCCACCTCGCGAGCACCAACGATCTCAGCGATCGCTCCATGCGTCGCGCCGTGGTTGTCGGTTCCGCGATGGGCTCGTTCGCCGTGGAGAAGTTTTCCAACGAGCGGCTGCTTGAAATCGGGCACGACGATATCGAACGCCGTGTCCAGGAGTTCCGGCAGTTGGTTGCATTCGACGCCGAGTTGCGCGCGTGAGTTCCAGGCCCGGGCAGCCACCGGTTCACGACGACGCGCTCACGTACCGCAGTGCGGGCGTGGATATTGACGCGGCCGAAGATTCCAAGTGGCGACTCAAGAAGCTCGTGGAGTCCACACTTACGGCGGGCGCGCGTGGTGCGTTTGGTGGATTTGGTGGCATGTTCCGTGTGCCCACCGATAGTGCCAAGCCCACACTGGTGGCGAGTGCCGATGGCGTGGGCACCAAGATCAAGGTGGCCATCGAAGCCGATCGTCACGACACGATCGGTCACTGTCTGGTGAATCACTGCACCAATGACATTCTGGTGCAGGGTGCGTCACCGCTGTTCTTTCTCGACTACGTCGCGTTTGGCAAGCTGATTCCGTCGGTCGTGGAACAGGTGGTGGCGGGCGTAGCCGCTGGTTGTCGCGAAAACGGTGCCGCACTGATCGGTGGTGAAACTGCGGAGATGCCGGGCGTGTACACCGCTCCCGACTACGATCTCGCCGGCTTCATTGTTGGCATCGTCGACGAAGACGCGATCCTCGGCAGCGAGCGTGTTCGCGCCGGCCAGGTGCTGGTTGGTCTGGCGAGCAACGGCTTGCACACCAACGGCTACTCGCTCGCGCGTCGCATTGTATCAGAGCGGCTGCAGCTCGCCGCGCATGATGTGTTCCCCGAGAGCGACGGCGCGAGTGTGGCCGACGTGTTGCTCAAGGTGCATCGCTCATATCTGCCGCTCATGCGGCCGTTGCTCACCGATGTCTGTGCCATGGCGCACATCACCGGCGGTGGATTGCCCGGCAATTTGAATCGTGCGTTGCCGGACAACTGCGATGCGATCGTGGACACCACGTCATGGACCGTCCCTGCAGAGTTCCGGGTACTCGCAGAAGCGGGACGGGTATCGAACGAGGAGATGTTCCGCGCCTTCAACATGGGAGTAGGCATGGTGGTGATCGCCGAAGCAGACAAGGTCGCGCACGTGATGTCTCGCGCTGCGGAGCAGGGGGTTGGTGCGTGGGTGATGGGCGAGATTGGCCAGGGTACCGGCGTGGTGCAGTTCGATCGGGCGGTCGCGTGAATGCGCGGTGCGCGCGCTTGACGTTGGGCGCCGCGCTACTCCTTAGCGGCGCGACGGGCGCGTCAGCCTCCATCGCTGGCGCGCAGGCCATTACGGCCCCGCAATGCTCGGTCACCAGCACTCCGGTGGGCGTGCCAGGCGCATTCGCGCAAGATGCGTGCGTCAAGGCCAACGACATCTTTCGGTTTCTCGCCCCGCAGGTTGGTGTGGCGTTGTCCGGTGGCAACGTGATGCTCGGCGAGGGCGGAACGCTTGGGGGATGGGGCAAACGGTCATTCGTGCTGCGCGTGTCGGCGGTTGACGGACGCGTGCCGGCGAACGATGTCCCGCTGTCGTTGCCCGCAGCTCCGGTGGCATCAAATTTCGGCGCGCAACGCGTACCGGTTCCGGTCCCGTCGTTCGACGGCGCCATCGGAATATTTCGCGGTGTGCCGTTCGGGCTCACCAACATCGGCGGCATCGACCTGTTGATTGGCGCCACCGTGTTACCCAGTGTCTCGCGCGATGACTTTCGCGTGGAATCGGACGGCGGTGGTGTCGCGTTCAACTACGGCGTACGCATCGGACTGCTGCAGGAATCGGCACTGGTGCCGGGTGTTGGTGTGTCCGTCGTGCGCCGTCGGCTGCCCACCACGAGTATCTCGTACTTCACTGCCAACGACACCCTCGGCGTACTCGATACCAGGGTGTCCACCACATCGATCCGCCTCGCCGCGAACAAGCGATTCGGCTTGATGGGCATTGGTGCTGGTATCGGTGAAGATCGGCTCGATTCACGCACCACCATTGAAGCCGTGATCAACGAAACCGGGCTGGGTATTCCGTCCCGCGCGGTGGCGCGCCTCGACGAACTGCGCGATGAAACGACACGGGGCACCGCGTTTGTAAACGCGTCGTTCGGGCTCGCCATGGCGCAGTTGGTTCTTGAAATCGGGCAGTCACGCGCCGGCACGATTCGCGAAACGCTCAACTCATTCGGCGACCGGCGTGCGAATGAAGCGTACACGTACGGGTCCGTTGGGTTCGGCTTCCGCTTCTGATCGTTTCGACGAGCGCTGTATGCGTCGTGCGCTCACGCTCGCGGCGCGCGGTGCGGGGCAAGTCTCGCCCAACCCGCTCGTGGGCGCGGTCGTGGTGCGTGACGGCTCCATCATTGGTGAGGGGTGGCATGCGCGGTTCGGGGGAGCGCACGCCGAGGTGAATGCGTTGCGAGCGGCCGGTGACGGCGCACGCGGTGCGACGCTCTACGTGACGCTGGAACCGTGCGATCACACCGGCAAAACGCCGCCGTGTACGCACGCAATTGTGCAGGCCGGCATCGCACGCATGGTGTACGCCGTGTCCGATCCCAACCCCGTCGCCTCCGGTGGCGCGCAGCGGTTGATCAACGCGGGACTCGCGGTCACGGCCGGCGTCCTCCAATCTGCCGCCGCTGAACAGAACGCCGTGTTTTTCCACGCCGCACGTGGTGCCTCGCGCCCGTTCGTCACGCTCAAGCTCGCCGTCTCGCTCGATGGTGCGGTGGCCGATCATACGCGAACGCCTGGCTGGATCACCGGACCACGAGCCCGTCGCGCCGTGCATGCGTTGCGCGCCGCCAGCGGTGCGGTGGCCGTTGGCATTGGCACCGCCCTCGCCGACGATCCGGAGCTCACGGTGCGTCATGGTGCGCAGCCGCGTGTGCCGCCGCTCCGTGTGGTGTTCGATCACCATGCGCGCCTGCCGCTGGACAGCCGCCTCGCCCGCACCGCGCGTGAGATTCCCGTCCTGCTCATCGTCTCGCCAGCCCCGCTGGGGGACGCCGAACTGGCGCGCCGGGATGCCCTCGAGACCTGCGGTGTGACGTTGCTCAGCGCCGCCACCGCTGCCAACGCGCTCGCCGCCCTCAAGGCCCGTGGTATCAACAGCGTGCTGGTGGAAGGCGGTGCCGGACTGGCCAGCGAACTTGTGGGCACGAATCTGGTGGACCGACTGATTATCTTTCAGGGATCGGTCATACTCGGGGGCGGCGCGCTCCCGGCCTTTGCGGCGCTTCCGCCGCAGACCATTGCCGAGGCCAGGCGCTGGCGGGTGATCGCCAGGCGCAGCTTCGGCAACGATGCCATGACTTCGTACGCTGTTTCGGAACTGTGAGGAGTAGATGTTTACGGGGTTGATTGACGACGTCGGCACCATCGAAGTGGTGGGCGACACGGAGGTTGGTCGCACCCTGCGCGTGGCGTGCCGGTACGACGATCTCGTGCCGGGCGAAAGCATTGCGGTCAACGGCGCGTGTCTCACCGTGCGTGAACACGGAGCGGAGTGGTTCACCTGCGCGGCCGTCGTCACCACGCTCGATCGTACGACAATCGCCGATTGGAACGCCGGCGATCGCGTGAATCTTGAGCGCGCACTGCGACTGGGCGATCGGCTCGGCGGACATCTCGTGCTGGGACATGTCGACGATGTCGCGACGGTACGGCACACACACACGCGCGACGATGCGTGGCTCGTCGACCTGCAACTCACGCCTGAGCTTTCGCTGCTCATGGCACCCCACGGGTCACTCACCGTCGATGGCGTCAGCCTCACGGTGAACGCGCTGCTCCCCGACCACGGGGTGCAGCTGTCCATCATCGAATACACGCGCCGTCACACCACACTCGGTGCACTGACCGCAGGCTGTGCTGTGCACATTGAAGCCGATGTGCTCGCCAAGCACGTAGCCCGTCTGGTGGCGCCTCATCTTGCCGCACACGCGATGTCCTGATGTCTACTACTACGAGTGCAGTCAGTTCGCCGAACACCATTGCACGCGCGCTTGAAGACCTGCGTGCCGGCCGGTTCATTGTCGTGGCCGATGACGAAGACCGCGAGAATGAAGGCGATCTTATTTGTGCGGCCGAAAAGGTCACGCCGGAGATGGTCAACTTCATGCTTGGCGCCAAGGGCATGATCTGTCTCGCCATCACCGGCGAGCGCGCCGATCTGCTCGGGCTCGGTCCGCAATCCGACGAGAATACGGAAGCAATGCGGACGGCGTTCACGGTCAGCATCGATGCCGCGCCGAGGTACGGCGTAACCACCGGCATCAGCGCCGCCGATCGCGCCACCACGATTCGCGTGGCGGTGGATCCGTCGTCTACGCGCAGTGATCTGCGCGTGCCCGGCCACATACATCCGTTGCGTGCCCGTGAGGGTGGGGTGTTGCAGCGGGTTGGTCACACGGAGGCCGCCGTTGATCTCGCGCGCTTGGCGGGACTGCAGCCGGCCGGTGTGATCTGTGAAATCCTCAACGCCGATGGCACCGCCGCCCGTCGCCCCGATCTCGAAAAATTCTGCGCCGACCACGACCTTACGTTCATCACGGTTGCGCAGCTGGTCGCGCATCGCCTGCAAAATGAGCGCCTCGTCCATCGCGCCGCCGAAGCCCGTTTGCCCACCGAGTTCGGCGAATGGCGCATCGTTGGCTATCGCAACGAAGTCGATGAGCGCGAGCATGTCGCGCTGGTGTATGGTGATGTGACATCGGCTGAGTCGGCGGAGGAGCAGGGAGTGCTGGTGCGTATGCATTCGCGTTGCCTCACGGGCGATGTCTTTCATTCCCGTCGTTGTGACTGTGGTTGGCAGCTCGAAACCGCCATGCGTATGATGCAAGCCGAAGGACGTGGCGTGATCGTGTACCTTGATCAGGAAGGGCGCGGTATCGGTCTCATCAACAAGCTGCGCGCGTATGAACTGCAGGATAAAGGCGCCGATACGGTAGAGGCCAACGAACAGCTTGGGTTCAAGGCCGATCTGCGCAACTACGGCATCGGCGCGCAGATTCTGCTCGATCTGGGACTGCGCACCATCCGCGTCATCACCAACAATCCGCGCAAGCTGGTCGGACTCGATGGGTACGGCCTCGTGTTGCACGATCGCGTACGTCTTGAATCGCCAACATCCGACGACAACGCCGGCTATCTCGAGACCAAGCGCACCAAGCTCGGGCACCTCTTCGCACTCTGATTCATCCTCATGGCCGAAATTTCAGGACTTCCCCGCGGCGAAGGACGACGCATCGCTGTTGTTGTCAGTCGCTTCAACGAGAGTGTGACCTCGCGTCTCGCGGAAGGCGCCGTCGACGCACTGGTACGCCACGGCGCCGAGTTTGGCGACGTTGACGTGTGTTGGGTACCGGGCGCATGGGAGTTGCCCATGGCCACACGTCGCGCGCTTGCCTCGGGGCGCTATGATGGCGTCGTGGCCGTTGGTGCCGTCATACGCGGCGAAACGCCCCACTTCGATTTCGTCGCCGGTGAAGCGGCGCGTGGATTGGCGGAGGCCAGTCGCGAGTTCGATGCACCGGTCACGCTCGGCCTGCTCACCACCGATACGCTCGCACAAGCGGAAGCGCGGGCCGGTGGCGATCACGGCAACAAGGGCTGGGACTCGGCCCTCGCGCTGCTCGAAATGCTTGATCTGTTCGATCGCCTGGAGCCGGTGCCGGATGACGACGATGTATCGGATGAGGGCTGTCATGGCTGATCTTCGCGATGACGCATTCTGGGACGGACCGTCGGCGGTTGCGCCACAACCCTCGCCCACGTCAACGGCCGATCCCTCGGCCAAGCCAACGGCCAAGCACGCGGTCGATCCAACGGGCAACGCACCGCCAGCCGCGCGCGCGGCGCGCCTGCGGCGCGAGACCAAGCCGCGTCAGATGCAGCGCGTGGAAACGCGTGGCCGTGCACGCGCCTTGCAGGCGCTCTATGCCGCCGACCTGCGCGACTACACACGGCTACGCAAAATCTCGGTGCAAGTATGGGACGACCTCGCGATCTCGCCGGAAGAACGTGAGTTTGCGTCACGCCTCATCAGCGTCATTCTCGAACGCGGGGCCGAAGTCGATAGCACGCTGTCGGCTGTGACCGCGAACTGGCGACTCGAGCGACTCGGTGCGATTGAACGCAGCGTGTTGCGATTGGCGGCGGCTGAGTTCTTGCGCGGTGAAACGCCGCCGCGCGTGGTGTTGCAGGAGGCGATTCATCTTGCCGAGCGATACGGTACGGCGCGTAGTGCGCGCTTCGTGAATGGCGTGCTCGACGCGTACGCGCGACATGTCGGCGCGTTGTGATCGCGCAGGCTCGCACGCGGCTCCGCAGGCCGTCGCGCGTCGGCACCGTGCTGGGAGCTGTACTTGGTGCGTGAAGGCGCGCTAGCGACCGGCTCCGAGCGCCCGCTCCGCATCGTTGTCGTCAACTGGCAGTGCCGCGATAATCCGCTGGCGGGCGGTGCCGAAATCCATCTGCATGAGATTTTTGGCGGGCTCGTCGCGCGCGGTCATGAGGTCACGCTGCTCTGCGGCGGCTGGCCCGGGTGTCCACCGCGCGCGGTACTTGACGGCATTCAGGTGCACCGGGTCGGCACGCGTCAGAGCTTCCCGTTCAAGGCCCGCGCGTACTGGAATCGTCATGTGGCCGAGTGGCGGCCCGACGTGCTTGTGGAAGACATCAACAAAGTGCCGCTCTACACACCGCGCTGGGGTGGCGCGCCCGTGGTCGCGCTGGTGCCGCACCTGTTCGGGCCCACCGCCTTCCGGGAGCTCTCGGTGCCACTGGCCTCGGCCGTCTGGCTGGCCGAACGACCGCTGCCGTGGATGTACCGGGGCGTGCCCTTCGAGGCGATCAGCGAAAGCACCAGAGACGATCTGGTGGCCCGAGGAATTCCGGCGAATTCCATCAGAGTGATCTTCCCAGGGATCGATACTTCGCAGTACACTCCAGATACGACCGTTCGCGCCGATCGTCCTACCTTTGCCTATCTAGGTCGGCTGCAGCGGTACAAGGGAGTCGATCTGGTCATTCGGGCGTTTGCGGAGAGTGCCCTCACCGACGCGATTCTGGAGATCGCCGGCGCGGGCAACTATCGGGAATCGCTCGAACAGCTGGCGTACGAACTTGGCGTGTCCGACCGGGTACGGTTTCTCGGCCGGATCGACGAGACTGGCAAGCAGGCCCTGCTTCGACGCGCGTGGGCCATGGCGTTCGCATCACCCAAGGAGGGTTGGGGCATTACCAATCTTGAGGCCGCAGCGAGCGGAACTCCGGTGATCGCGTCGAATTCTCCGGGGATTCGCGAATCCGTCCTGCATGAGGTGACCGGGTATCTGGTCCGTCATGGGGACACTGCGGCCATGGCACAGGCAATGCGCCGCCTGGCTCAGGATCGCTCGCTGGTCGAGCGCCTGGGCGTGGCGGCGCGAGCGTTCGCCACCCGGTTCACCTGGGAGCGAGCAGCCGCTCACACTGAGGCTCACCTTCGCGAGATCGTGAGCCGGCGAGGAAATGGTTGACATGGAAATCATCCTGCATGCGCACCACGCCGAAGTCACCGGCACCCTTCGCGCCAAAGCCGAACGCGCCGTGGAACGACTCGGAGCCCGCCTCCGTCGCGTCGTCACGGCGATTGTTCGCTTTGAAGGCGACGGACCAAGCAAACGCGTGGAAATCGTTCTTCAAGTGCCGCGCCGCGCTGATCTGGTCGCGCGCGCGTTCGATCGACGGTACGAACCCGCGTTGGCAATGGCGGTGAGTCGATTGGAGGCGCAGGTGGAGCGATCTCGCCGATCCCCTCGCCGCCGTGCGCGCCTGCCCGAGGCGCCGCCCGGGTGAGTGCTCGCCTCACCGTCACGAAGCTCCTCGATACCATGCGCGATACGCTGCAACTCGAGGAGCTGGGTGACCCCGTTGGCCACGACCGAGAAATCACGAGTCCCGAGGCGTCCAGCCCGGGACTCGCGCTCGCCGGCTATCTGAATCGCTTTCCGTATCAGCGCATGCAGGTACTTGGCGAAACGGAAATCACCTATCTGGAATCGTTGGATGAGGCCACGCGCACCGCGAACCTGACGGCGTTCTTCGATTTTCCCATGCCGTGCGCGTTTGTCACCAAGGGATTGGAGCCACCGGCGCCGCTGGTGGAGATCGCCGACCGCGCGGGCGTCGCCGTGTTGCGATCACAACTCAAGACCAACGAGTTCTATCGCATCATCAAGCCCTATCTCGCCGACCACTTCGCGCCCGTCACCACCATGCACGGGTCGTTGGCTGACGTGTTCGGTGTGGGGCTGTTCTTTACCGGCAAAAGCGGTATCGGCAAGTCGGAATGTGTACTCGATCTCGTGGAACGTGGTCACCGGTTGGTGGCCGACGATCTCGTGTTCGTGTCGCGGAAAGGCAGCGACGTGCTCATCGGTCGCGGCCACGAACGTCAGCGGCATTTCATGGAGATTCGTGGGGTCGGCCTCATCGATGTCCCCGGCATCTTCGGCGTGAAGGCGGTTCGACAGCAAAAGCGACTTGAGGTGGTGGTGGTGCTCGAAGCGTGGGATGCCGGTGGCACCGTCGATCGCACCGGCCTCGATGTGCAAACCACCACCGTACTCGGCGTGGAGTTGCCACGGATCACCGTCCACCTCAATCCCGGCAAGAACATCACCGTGATTGCGGAGGTCATCGCGATGAATCATCTGTTGCGTTATCATCGAGGCTATGATTCGGCGACGGCGTTCAACGAAATGCTCATCAGCGATATGAAAAAGCGTGGTGGAGCTGCACATCGGTATCTGCTGGAGGACAACGAGTGAGCGCATCGCCGGTGGTGGTGGCGGTGGTCGCGGGACACGGACGATTCGCCGACGGGGTGCTCTCCGCCGTCGACCAGATCACGGGGCGCGGGAGCGCATTCGTCGCCGTGTCCAATACCGGGCTCGCCCCCGCCGATCTCGA
The DNA here is from genome assembly GCA_038203795.1 of Gemmatimonadales bacterium. GTDB lineage: Bacteria > Gemmatimonadota > Gemmatimonadetes > Gemmatimonadales > Gemmatimonadaceae > JAABRT01. Next base: position 6,738 of record JBBRDP010000034.1, on the reverse strand, counting down.
GGCGCGCATTGTGGAAGCGCTCGATCGAACCGGCGCGCGGGTTGTGTTTACCGATTTACCGGCCGGCAGCTGCACCATGGCGGTGCGGCGTGCGCAGCGTGTGCGGTCGGATATTGTGCTGGTGACCGGCGCGAATGTGGCGGTGCTCATGGAGTTCCTCTTCGCCGCTGAAGGCCCGCTGGGTACGCCCGTGGGCGGGCTGGCCCATGTCGGTGATCTCGCGCGCGCGGCGGCTGAGAAAGCGCGTGGCTCTCTGGCGGTATTCGGGAGCTGACGTGACCATTCAGCTGTATCGCATCGACGATCGTTTGATCCATGGTCAGGTGGTGGTGGGATGGGGGCAACCGCTGGCCCTGCAGTTCATTGTGCTCGTCGATGACGACGTCGCCGCGAGCGACTGGGAGCAGGAGTTGTACCGCATGGGCGTACCGCCGAGCATCGAGGTGTATTTCCATTCCGTCTCCGACGTGCGCACCCTGCTTGATCAGTACGAACACGATCCGCGTCCCGGCATGGTGCTTGTGGGTCGCGTGGAAACCATGCAACAACTGGTCGAGCAACATCCGGACATCGCGCGCGTGAATGTGGGCGGCGTGCACCACGCGGAAGGACGCGCGCAACGGCTCCGCTATGTGTTTCTCACGTCACACGAGGAAGACGTGCTGCGCGACCTGCAACACCGCGGTGTTGAGGTGAACGCACAGGATGTGCCGTCCGCGCGCCCAGTCCCACTCGACGAACTCTTGTCGTCGCGCCAGAGCGCCTGACTCTCGTGGCGGACTTCTTGCTCGGTTTGCTGCCGTTCGTCCTGCTCGGGGCTGTCCTGGGTCTCGATGTGGTGAGTTTTCCGCAAGCCATGATCTCACGGCCTATTGTCGCGGCCACACTCGCCGGTGCCTTTGCCGGTGCGCCGGCCGCCGGACTCGTGGTTGGCGTGGCGCTCGAATGCCTGGCGCTCGAAACGTTGCCCTTCGGTGCGTCCCGCTATCCGGAGTGGGGTAGCGCGTCGGTTGTGGGCGGGCTCATCGGCACGCGTGGTGCGCAAGAGGCGCTGTTGCCGGACCCCGGTGCCTGGGTCATCGGCGTGATGGCGGCGATCGCTACGGCGTGGCTTGGCGGTTGGACCATGGTCCAGCACCGACGGCTGATCGCGCACTGGGCGCGCCCGCGCCTCGGTTTGTTGGCGGCGGGTTCCATGCGGACCGTGGTCTCGCTTCAGATATTCGGCCTGACGTCCGACCTGGTGCGCGGCGGCCTGCTGACGGCTGTTGCGATGTCGGTCGCATGGCCGGTGACCACGTGGGCGATTGACGCGTGGCATCTGGGAGCCCTGGAGACGCGAGGTGCGCTCATTATGGGCGCCGCAGCTGTCGGCGCGTCGGCGGTGTGGAAGGTGTTCCACGGGTTCTCCGTCACGCGTCGGCTGTTTGTCGTGGGGCTGGCCATGGGATCCGGGCTGGTACTCCTCAATGGCTGACGTCACGTCATCCGAGCCCGTGGGCCCCGTGCCGTCCACTCCTGCGCTCGGTGGGATCGCGAACGTGACCATCGGGGTGGTGCCAACCGGCATGACGGCGGCACCGCTGCCGGCGCGTATTCGCGCGTCCATGCTGCTGCGGTGCTTTGCGATTCAAGGGTCATGGAACTACGAAATCCTGGGCGGCAACGGCCTTGGCTTCTGCGTCGAGCCGGCGCTCCGTCAACTGCCCGGCGGAGTAGACGGGGACGCCTACAAAGAGGCGCTCGCGAGGCAGTGCGGCTATTTCAACGCGCACCCGTATCTCGCGTCGCTGGCCGTGGGTTCGCTCGCGCGCGCTGAGCTCGACCGTACCCCGCCTGACAAGATCCTGCGTTTTCGTACCGCGCTGTGTGGGCCGCTTGGTAGTTTGGGAGATCGGCTCGTGTGGGCCGCCTGGCTGCCGGCCTGCTCGCTGGTCGCGCTCCTCCTGTTTGGATTCGGCTGGGGCCCACTGGGGGTAGCGGTCGGCTTCCTCGTGCTGTACAACATGGGACATGTGGCGTTGCGGGCGTGGGGGTTGGGAGCGGGGTGGCTGTACGGCATGCGGCTGGCCTCGGCCCTCAGTGCCCGCTGGTTGCAGCTGGGTCCGCAGTACATTGGTCGGGGGGCGGCGCTCGTTGCCGGCATTGCGCTTCCCTTTGCGTCACATCGCGCGATCGGCGGCGGTCCGATCCTCGATCCGGTGCCGCTTGCTGTCGTTGCGCTCACGCCGTGTCTCGCACTGTTGCTGGTGCGACTCCACGGAAAAGTGGAAGGTTGGCAGTTGTTGTTCGGACTGCTCGCCATCCTCGTCCTCTATTCGACGGTTGTCCTCTGATGGCAGAACGATCGGTTCAAATCGTGAACAAGCACGGCCTGCACGCGCGGCCAGCCGCCGAGATGGTCAAAGCGGCGTCTCGCTACCAGAGCGATATCACGATCGCGCGCGACGATCTCGAGGTGAACGGGAAAAGCATCATGGGCGTCATGATGCTCGCGGCCGAATACGGGGCGAGCATTACGCTGCGTGCGTCCGGTCCCGACGCCGACGAAGCGCTTGAGGCGCTCGCTGTGCTCGTGTCCTCGCGGTTCGGGGAGAGCTAGGTGGACTCGGTCCTCCGCGGCATTCCGGCTTCGCCTGGAATCGTCGTGGGTCCGGTGCATCTGCTGCGCTGGGAAGTGCCGGAAGTCCGGCAACGCCTCATTCTCGACGAGCACATCGACGCGGAGTTGGCGCGACTCCACGCGGCGATCGAGCGCGCGCGCGCGCGCCTCATCGCGCTGCGTACGCGCGCGGAGGCGCAGGCCGGCCCGGACGAAGCGGCCATCTTCGACGTGCAACTCACGATGCTGACCGACGGCGAGTTGCTGAAGAGTATCGAGGCGCTCATTCATCAGAATCTGGGCGCTGAAAAAGCGTTCGATATTGTGTTGCTCGAATGGCAGCAACACTTCGCGCGTCACGCGACGCCGATGATGCGCGAGCGGGTGGGTGATCTCACCGACGTGCACATTCGCGTGCTGTCGATTCTGCTCGACCTGCCCGATCACGATCCGGTTGATGTCCCCAAGGGATCGAACGCGATCCTCGTGACGAATGATCTCACGCCCAGCCTCACGTTGCAGCTCGATCGCGAAGCGATTGGCGCCATCGCCACGGAAGCCGGCACGGCCACCGCACACGTGGCGATTCTGGCGCGCTCGCTGGGGTTGCCGGCCGTTGTTGGTTTGCGCAGCGCCGTGCGCATCCTGCGCGGCGGTGAACTGGCGATTCTTGACGGAGAAGAAGGCACGCTCACGATCTCGCCAACCGAAGGTGAGGTGGCCGACGCGCGCCTGCGCGCGGTCGCTGGTCAGGCGCGGGACGAAGAGTTGCGTGAGGTCGCCCAGGCCGAGTCGGTCACGCTCGATGGCGTCACGATTGTGGTGCGCGCGAACGTTGACATCCCCGAAGAAGCCGAACTCGCGGCGACGAGTGGGGCCGACGGTGTGGGCCTGATGCGCACCGAGTTTCTGGTGGTCGGTCGCGCGCATATGCCGGATGAAGATGAGCAGTACCGGGCGTACAAGCGCGTCGTGGAAGCGTTCAACGGTCGGCCGGTGATTATCCGCACCTTCGATATCGGTGGTGACAAACTGCCCGTGGGCGGCTATCCGCAGGAAGCGAATCCGTTTCTCGGCTGGCGCGCCATTCGCATGTGCCTTGACGAACCGCAGCTGTTCAAGGTGCAGTTGCGGGCAATGCTGCGCGCGGCCGTGCACGGCGATTTGCGCATCATGCTCCCGCTCATCGTGACGGTGGATGAAGTGCGGGAAGCGCGCGTGTTGCTCGAGGAAGCGGAGCGCGAGCTGGCCGAACGTCGCGTGCCCTTTCGCAGCGACGTTCCCCTGGGCGTGATGGTGGAGACACCGGCCGCAGCCCTGGCGTGCGATACGCTCGTGCGTGACGTGGATTTCCTGAGCATCGGATCGAACGATCTCGTGCAGTACACGCTCGCCGTCGACCGCGGCAACGTGAATCTGGCGCCACGCTTCACACCGCTGCACCCGGCGGTGCTCCGGCTCATCCGCGAGGTGTCGACCACCGGCGCGCAGCACGACCTGCCCGTGGCCGTGTGCGGCGAGATGGCCTCGCAGCCGCTCATGGTGTTCACGTTGGTGGGGCTCGGCGTACGGCAACTGTCGGTGGCCCCTCGTTCGGTGCCGATTGTCAAACGACTCATTCGTGGCATCACGGTGAACGGTGCGCGTGACGCCGTCGCGGCAGCGCTGGCATCGTCCGGCACGGCCCGTGAGGTGGAATTGGTGCTGCGTCGCCGCATGCGCGCGGCCCTGGGTGAGGGATAGGGCCGTGGCGTGACACGCGGTCGCGGGTTGCTCGTCGTCTTTATCGACACTAGTCTATTCGGCCGAATGCTGGCCGTACCTTTTTCTCTCTAGCACGAGGCATCTGTGCCCGAACGTCATCTGTTCACGTCCGAATCCGTCACCGAAGGGCATCCCGACAAAATCGCCGACCAGATCTCGGATGCGGTGCTTGACGCGCTGCTGACGCAGGATTCGGCGGCCCGCGTGGCGTGCGAAACGCTCGTCACCACCGGTCTCGCGGTCATCGCCGGTGAAATCACGACGACGGCGTACGTGCACCTTCCCGACATCGTCCGTGAAACGATCGCCGAGATCGGTTACACCGATTCGAAGTACGGGTTCGATTCGAACACGTGCGCCGTCATGAGTACGATCGGTCGGCAGTCGCCCGATATCGCGCAAGGCGTCGATACGGGCGGCGCGGGTGATCAGGGCATGATGTTCGGCTATGCCACCGACGAAACCGAAGAGCTCATGCCGTTGCCAATTCAGATCGCGCATGCGCTCACGCGTTCGCTGTCGGATCGTCGCAAGTCGGGCGATTTGCCATGGCTGCGTCCCGACGGCAAGGCGCAGGTGTCGGTGGTGTACGAAGGAGACCGGCCGCTGTATGTCGATACGGTCGTGGTTTCCACGCAGCACGATGAGTCCGTGGCCACCACCAAGTTGCGCAAGGCGATTCTGGCCGACGTTATTCAGCACACCATCCCCGAACAGTATCGTCCAAAGCGGCTCACCTCGCACATCAATCCCACCGGGCGTTTTGTGATTGGCGGTCCGCAGGGCGACGCCGGTTTGACCGGACGCAAGATCATTGTCGACACCTATGGCGGCATGGGGCGGCACGGCGGTGGTGCGTTCAGCGGCAAGGACCCGAGCAAGGTGGATCGCTCGGCCGCCTACGCTGCGCGTTGGGTCGCCAAAAACATTGTCGCGGCCAAGTTGGCGCGTCGCTGCGAAGTGCAGCTCGCGTACGCCATCGGTGTAGCGGAACCGGTGTCGGTGTTTGTTGATACCTTCGGCACGGGCAGTGTCGGCGATCGGGAAATCGAAGCAGCCATCCGCGCGGAGTTCGATCTCACGCCCAGAGGCATCATCACCGATCTCGACCTGCGCAAGCCGATCTATCGCGCGACAGCGGCGTATGGACACTTCGGTCGCACGCCGGAAACGGTGGGCCGTGGGCGCGGCGCCAAGACGTTCTTTACGTGGGAGCGCACCGATCGCGCTCGCGCACTACGCCGCGCCGTCGGTGCGTAATGGCGTGACGATCGCACGTTCGCGGTGCTGACACACTCGGCACCCGCGAACGTGCGGCCAACACTCGCGGAGGACGCATGACCGAAGTGACGTTGGTGCGTCTGGGGCTCGACAGTGCGACGAACTCCTACGTGGTTGTCCTGCGAGAGCTCGACGGACGACGCCTGCTGCCGATCTGGATTGGTCAGCCGGAGGCGGAGTCCATCGTGCTGCAGATCAACGGCGTCAAGCGAGAGCGTCCGCTCACGCACGATCTCTGCAAGGCGCTCATCGTGGCGCTCGGTGGCACCCTGGAGCGCGTCGAGATCACCCGGGTGCTCAAGAGCACCTACTACGCGGAACTCCACATCACAACGCCCACCGGGCGCGTGATCGTGGATGCGCGGCCCAGTGACAGCCTGGCCGTCGCGCTGCGGTGTGATGCACCCATTTTCGCCGCCGACGACCTGCTCACTGTGGTCGAAGTAGAGGACGACGATGACGAGGACGACGGGCCGTCCTTCGGGCTACCGATGCCGGGGCTCCTGCCCACGCCGCGCGGTGAGATGACACCAGAGCAGCTCAAGGCCTATCTTGAACGACTCCGGCCCGAAGATTTCGGAAAATTCACGCCTTGACCCGCTGATCGTGTTCGATCGTTGCACTGTCTGGTTCCGCCTGGCTTCGCCCGTCGTCGTCGCGTTGTTCGCGTTCGCTGCCGTGGTGATTCCGTCGGCGCGTCTCACCGCGCAAACGCCGCAACCCGAGCGCCGTAGCGTTGAGGGACGTGTGGTACGTCCGGCGCCGTTTCTTGAGGGGGACACGGCGGCCGTGGTCACGGTGCCGGATCTCTGGGTGACCCTGCATCGGGTGGCACCGAATCTCGCCGGTCCACTCGATTCCTTGCGCACCGACCGCGACGGACGCTATCGCTTTCGGTACTCGCCGAGCGGCGGCCCGGAAGCGATCTACTTCGTGTCGGCGTCGTACGGCGGCATTGCGTATTTCACGAATCCGCTGCGTGGCCTTGAGACCACGGGCGCGGAAGCCGAGATCGCGGTGTTTGATACCACGTCGCGCGCGTTCCCGCTTACGGTCCGCGGCCGACATCTCATTGTGGGGTCGCTCGACAC
>JBBRDP010000033.1:0-21809 GCA_038203795.1 Gemmatimonadales bacterium | reverse complement strand
CTGCAGCGGCGAGTACACGCTGTCGGGATACACGCCGAGTTCGGGATAGGCCGCGATGGCGGCCTGAGCGTGACCCGGCATTTCGATTTCCGGCACGACGGTGATGTGTCGTTCGGCGGCGTACGCCACCACTTCGCGGACATCGGCCTGCGTGTAGTGCCCGCAGTGCCGCGCGCCATCAAACACGCGGCGCGCCGGATCGGTGACGTACGCGCCGAGCAGCGTTTGTTCGCGGCACCCGCCTACGCTGGTGAGGCGCGGATATTTCTTGATCTCGATGCGCCAGCCCTGATCTTCGGTCAGATGCCAGTGGAACGTGTTGAGTTTGTGCAGCGCCATGAGATCAAGGTGGCGCTTGACGTAGTCCACCGGCATGAAATGACGCGCGACATCCAGGTGCGAACCGCGCCACGAGAAGCGGGGACGATCCACAATGCGAACGGCGGGAATCGTCCACGCGACGCCGTTCACCCGCGACGCACGATGAATCTCCGGCGGCAGCAGCTGCTTGAGCGACTGCACGCCGTAGAACAGTCCAGCCGCTTGCGAAGCACGGATGCGCACCTGCGAAAATGTCACGTCCAGCGTGTACCCTTCGGCGCCGAGGGAATCGAGCGAGGCGTCCCGTGTGAGCAGGATCGTTCGTCCGACGGCTGCTGGCGTAGTCGATACGCGAACGCGCAGTACGTAACCGGTGGACGGAGCGAGTTCGCGCGCGAGCTGGTGCGCGAGCATGGAGTCACGCGGGCTCACGGTGATGAACGTGCCCGCCGTGAGGGTAAACTCACCGGTGCGCGGCTCGAGCAGTACGGGACGCGGGATGATCGCGTAGCGCGCCGGTTCGTAGAGCGCGGCGGCGACGCGTGGTGTCGCGGCAGTTGCCTGAGCATTCGCGCGCGCTTTCGGAGCGGCGAGCAGCACGATGGCGACGGCGGCCGGTGCTATAAGCGTCGCGAAGAACGTTCGCGCTCTCCGCACCACGCAGCCGTTTGTTCGCCACACGCTACCGATCGCGAGCAACACCAGCCGAGCGTCGCAACGAACAGTCAGAGGCCAAAGTGTGTTCACGTGGATTGCTCGTTCGTTCGGGTACGTTGCGCCAGATACTCGCGCAGTGCCACAGCCGTTGCCGCGAACACCTCGGGCTCTGTCGCCCGCGCGTGCACGGCCCGCAGCGGAACCGCCTGCAACAGCGCGCCCACGTTATCGGCCCGCACGCCACCGCCAGCCATGATCGTGAGCCGATCGCCGGCGCGTGCCTGCAGCTGCGCGAGCACCAAAGCGCCATCGAGCGCGCGCGACTGGCCGCCCGAGGTGAGCACGGTCGATACGCCAAGTTCAATCAGCGTATCGAGCGCGCGCGACTGATCGGGCACCCGATCGAACGCGCGATGAAAGACCACCGGCACGTGCTCCGCCAATTCAAGGAGGGCCCGTGTGGTCGCGACATCAATTTCACCACTCGCCGTAAGCGGACCAATCACCACCGCGTGCGCTCCCGCCTGCACAGCATGCCAAATATCACGCGCCATGATGGTTCGCCAATCCGTGTTCACTACGAAATCCTCCATGTGCCCACGAATCATCACGTGCACGGGCACCGCGAGCGACGACAAACATTCTTCAAGCAACCCCGTGCTCGGCGTCGTGCCACCCTCACCCGGGCCGCACAACTCCACGCGCGTTGCGCCAGCATCTACGGCAGCGCGTGCCTGTGCCAAGGTCGCAACACACGCCTCCAGCACCACCGGCACACTCACCGTTTCCCGGGGCAGTGACTGGAAAAGCGTCACGTCGCGGCCGGCGTGCCCGCCACCGGCTGCGGTCTGAACAGTATCAGAAACAACACCAATACAATCGCCGCCATCGCCGCTGGGACCTGCCAGATCGCCGTCCAATCGTGTCCCTCGCCCACGCGGTTCGCTTCAACAATCTGACCCGCGCTGAACGACCCGATGAAGTTGCCGAGTCCAAATGTGACGAACGCGAGGAAGCCCTGCGCCGAGGCGCGAATGGCCACGGGTGCCTGCTGATCCACGAAAATCTGTCCCGTCACAAAAAAGAAATCGTAGCACACACCATGCAACAGAATCCCGATGTAGAGCAGGGCCATGCCCGATCCGGCGTCGCCGTACGCGAAGGCCATGTATCGCAGCGCCCATGCGGCCATGCCAATGAGCAGAATCTTCTTCACGCCAAACCGGGAGAGAAAAAATGGCAGCGCCAACAGGAATGCGATCTCCGACATTTGACCAAGCGTCTGCATCGCCGCTGGTGCGGCCACGCCGAGTTCGTTCAAAAACGGATTGGTGAACGCGTAGTAGAACTGCAGCGGGATGCAGAGCAGGAACGACCCCACGATGAACATGAGAAAGGTCCGGTCGCGCAGCATCGCGAGCGCGTCGAGACCGAGCACATCGCGCGCGGTCACCGCTTTTCCCACCATATGCGGTGGTGTGTGCGGCAGCACGACGCAGAACACACCCAGCAGCAGCGACGCCCCCGCTGCGATGCGCATCGGCTGAGCGGTGCTCTCCACGCCGAGCCAGCCCACCAACAAGCCGGCCACGATCCAGCCCACGGTACCGAGTACGCGCACGCGTGGGAAATCGCGCGCTGCATCAGGCAGATGGTCAAAACAGATCGAGTTGCTCAGCGCGAGTGTGGGCATGAAACAGAGCGCGTACGCGAGCAGCAGCGCGTAGAACGAACCAAACGATGTTTGCGTAGACGCCAGCCAGAGTAACGCGCCTCCCGCCAAATGCAGGACCGCGAGCACCCGCTGCGTGGCAAAGAATCGGTCCGCAACCATGCCCACAAAAAAGGGCGACACGATCGCCGCCACCGCGTTCGCGCCGTACGCGAGCCCGATCTGTCCGCCGTCAAACTTGAGTTCGGTGCCGAGCCAGGTCCCCATGGTCACGGCCCACGCGCCCCACACGAAGTACTGCAGAAACATCAGTACGGAGAGCTTGAACCGTGGTACCGGAACAGTCGCCGCAACGGCACTCACGGCAGCACCTTGATGCGCATGTTGCGGAACGCCACGCGGTCACCGTGGTCCTGCACACCAATGTGTCCACGCCGCGCTCGGCCGTACGCCGGCCACGCACTGAACTTGCTCGCCTTCACGCGCCGCTCCCAGTCGGGTGACCACAGTTCGTACTGCGCGGTTTGTGTGCCGTTGAGCCAATGCTCGACGCGTGCACCATCTACAACGAGTCGTGCGTTGTTCCACTCGCCAACAGAACGCGTGTGTCCGGTTGGCGACGGATACAATCCGTACGCGGCACCGGCCGACGTGAGACGCGACTGGCCGTCGCGATGCACCGCGTCGTCGAGCACCTGATACTCCGGCGCGCTCATGTACGTGACCTCGACGTCGGGATCGATGCGATAAAACACGCCGCTGTTGCCGCCGCGTGTCACCATCCATTCAAACTCGAGCTCGAAGTTGGCGAACTGCTCCACCGTGACCAGATCGCCACCGGCGCCGCTGCGCACGAGCGTGCCGTCTTCCACGCTCCAGCCGCCGGGCAGCACACCGGGCGTTCGGTGTCCCTGCCAGCCGTTGAGGGTGCGGCCGTCGAAGAGCGCACGCCACTCCGGGCTGGATTGAGCAGCGGGCATGGTTGAGACCGGGTTCGAGCCACGACGCGCTTGGCAGGCAGCAACACTGAGAAGGCATACTGCGAGCACGGTGATACCGAGGTGCCGCCCCACAGGGCGGGTGATGCTGACAGTCATGGTGGCGGCGTCGAGGAGGAGGTGGATACTGCGCGAACGTACCGCACCGCACGCTCTCCCTCAAGCGGCGAAAGCGTGCGCCTCATGCCCACAGGGCGCATCAGGTCGTGCGCTGAGGTAAATTCCAAGGATTACCGAACTTCGTTCCCCTGTGGCATCCCCAATGGATCATTCCCCCGGATTCTTGTCTGTCGTCGCGTCGCGTCGCGCTGGCGTTGTCGAAATGAGCGTCGAGGAAGCACGAGCTGCCCTCGCCGGCCTCGCTGGCGCCAGACTTCTCGATGTGCGCGAAGACCACGAATGGAACGCCGGTCACGCGGCGGGCGCTGAGCATCTCGCGCGAGGCATTCTCGAGCGCGACATCGAACGACGCGTTCCACACACCGATACGCCACTCTTCCTCTACTGCGGCGGGGGCTATCGCTCCATTCTCGCGTCCGCCACGCTGCAGGAGATGGGATATTCGAACGTGGTGTCGCTGCAAGGCGGATGGCGCGCGTGGGAAGACTCGGGCGCGCCCGTTGGCCCTCCCCTCTCCGATGAGGCAGCGCAGGCCGATGGGCTCTGATCAGGCCAAGGTCACAACCGCAGCGCCGCCGTCGCCGAGACGTCGCGCGCTGTTCACCACCGGTATGCTCATGCTGCTCGGCATCATGCCCGGCATGGGAATTCCCGGCGGGCTCTTGCTGGGCGTCGCTGATCGGTTCTTCATCGCATTCTCAGGCAGTACCGCGTTGCGAGCGATCGGCGAAACGGCGTGGCCTCTGTCACTCATCATCACCGTGTTGCTGCCGCTGCCGCTCCTGCCCACGCTCAGCTGGGTTTCACGGTGGCGCACGAGGAGCGTAGGCTTGCGGTTGTTTTCAGTGTTGTGTGTCGTTTTTGCGTGGGGACTACTGCTGTCGATCATCGGACTGGCGATCGCGATCCGTCGTTGACGCCCGTCGCGCGTTCCCTCCTCCCGTCGCGCTGGAGTTGTGCCGTGCAGACATCCTCTCTGTGGTCGCGCTGGGGAGCCGCGCTCTCAATCGCCACACTACTGGCGGTCACGTCGCCCGCTCTTGCCGCGCAGGGACTGTTGGCGACAACGGATCCGCGCCACGCGGAGGTACTCTCCGTCGTGACACGACTCTTCGACGGCATGCGCCGCAGTGACAGCGCCACGGTGCGCACCTTGTTTCATCCGGACGCGCAACTGCTCACAACACTGGTGCGTGAGGGGCGGCCAGCCGTGAGACGAGACTCGGTGACGTCGTTCCTGCGCAGTATCGGCACCGTACGGCCCGACAAACTCGACGAACGCATCAAGAATCCGCGCGTGCTGCTTGACGGCACGCTCGCGGTGGTGTGGACCGACTACGACCTCTACGCCGGCACGCGATTCATTCATTGCGGCGTCGATGCGTTTCAGCTCGCGAAAGTCGGTGAGGCGTGGCAAATCGTGTCGCTGGCCGATACGCGGCGTCAGGAAGGCTGCACGCCATCACCTGACCATTGACGGCGATGACAAACGGGCGCAGGTTTTCATGAGTGTAGACACCCTGGTGGCGGTTGCCGTCGGACTCGGACTGGCAGCCTCGGCTGGCATGCGTGTGTTCTTGCCGCTGTTCGTACTCGGCGTCGCCGCAGCGGCGGACGTTGTTCCGCTCGCTGCGAACTGGCAGTGGCTTGGTTCCACCGCAGCGTTGATCGGACTCGGCACCGCGATGCTGCTGGAAATCGGCGCCTACTACGTGCCCTGGCTCGACCACGCGCTTGATGTCGTGGCTACTCCGGCGGCATTGATTGCGGGAATGATTGCGACCGCATCGGTGCTCATCGATGTACCGCCCATGCTCAAGTGGGCCGTGGTGATTGTGGGTGGTGGTGGCGTGGCGGGGCTGACTCAAGGCGCAAGCGTGCTGGCGCGACTCAAGTCCGGCGCGTTGACGGGAGGGTTAGCCAACCCGGCGGTCTCCACCGTGGAGTGGATCGGTGCGCTGTTGTTGGCCGTCATGGCGGTGCTGGTGCCAGTTCTTGCACTGCTGCTGGTTATGGTGATGTTCGTCTTCATTGTGCGCCGTGCGGGACGGGTGCTGTTCGGACGGCGTGTGCCGAAGGCTATCGCGTCTGCGTAACTGCAGCCAAGTTGATCGTGTGCTGCTAATCAACGTCTCCCGTCTGGAGCGCTCGTCGATGCTGACAACCCTGCTGATCACCGCGCTGATTGGATTGATCGTCGGCGCATTGGCGAAGGCCATAATGCCCGGGCGAGACCCCGGTGGGCTTGTCGTGACGATGCTGCTGGGAATCGCCGGCGCATTTGTTGGCACCTTTTTCGGACGGCTGCTCGGTGTGTATGGTCCCGAGAGCAGCGCCGGCTTTCTAGCCAGCGTGATCGGTGCGATCGTGCTGCTCTTCGCCTATCGTCAGCTACGCGCAACGCGCGTATGAGCGACGCGCTGCGATATCCGATCGGCCGCTTCGACAAGCCGGTCCGTGTCTCCGATGCTGAACGAGCGGCTCACGTCGCACGATTGCGCGCGTTGCCATCCGCACTGCGCGCGGCCGTACAGGGTCTGCATGCTGACCAGCTGAACACGCCGTACCGCGACGGTGGGTGGACCGTTCGCCAAGTGGCCTTTCACCTCGGGGACAGCCACGTGAACTTCCTCATGCGCCTCAAGCTTGGTCTTACGGAACACCGGCCCATCATTCGTCCCTACGATGAAAACCAGTGGCTTGCCACGGGGGACGCTCTCTCAAGTACCATCGAAGAATCGCTCGCATTTGTCGACGCGCTGCATCAGCGACTCAACGCGGTCACCTCGTCAGTTGACGCGACCAGCGGTGCGAGAACGCTTGTGCATCCGGAAACAGGCGAGTCCACGGTCGACCAGTTGCTTGCCATGTATGCGTGGCACGGCGATCACCACGTCGCGCACATCACGGCCCTGCGTGCGCGTCACGGCAGGTAGTTCGATGCGCGCGGTACGTGTCATTGGTCGCGGATCGCCTACGCACACTCGAGAGGGCTATGGCTTCCCGTCAATCAACGTGCCACGATCACCAACGGCTGTCACAACGCCTGCTGCGGACGCGCTTCCAGTCACGCCGAACAAATACGCCGTCGTACCGGCGTCCACCACGCGCCACCGATCACCGTCGTAGCGAAGCACGGTGCCACTGTCGCCAACGGCGTACACCTCCGTTGGGCTACGTCCCCAGAGTCCGCGCAAATCACGTGTTGTGGGCGACGGCAGCGGCGTCACACGACGTCCGTCCCACCGCAGCAACACGCCGCGATCACCCGCCAGAAAGACATCGTTTGCCGCAGTGCCCCACACGGCGCGCAGAATCACGCTCGTGGGCGTGGGCTCGGTTTTCCATCGTTCGCCGTCGTACCGCAATAGGAGTCCCGTATCGCCCACCGCGAACACGGTATTCGGATCGAGTCCCCAGACGGCGCGCAAGAATCGTTCGGTGCCACTGGCCTGTGGAATCCAGCCGTTGCCGGAGCTGCGCAGAATACGGCCGCCCTGTCCAACAATCACATGTTGATTGGGCCCCATCGTCCACACGCTGCGCAGGAGGGTCGGGGCGCGCTCGCTTTCGACGCTCCACGTTGTGCCGTTGTAGCGCAAAATCGCGTTCGTGTCGCCCACGGCTACGATGTCGTTTGGGCCGCTCCCGCTGATGCCGTACAGATCATTCACGGCCGGCACGTCGAGCCATTCGAAGTTGGTGCCAGTGCGTCGACCCACGGCGCCGCCCAGACCCACTACCCACGTGGGTGCATCGGCGGCCGCAGCGGGCGGTTGCCAGGCCGAGAGCAGCAACGCATCGAGCAGCTCCACCTCGGCGCGTCTACCTGGCCGATAGTTCAAGATCGCGTTGTACCACCCCGCGAGCCGAACGCCGCCGGGCTCGACACTCGACGCCGCGATGGCGCGCAGATTTTGTCCCGAACCGATGCCCACCGACTGCCACGCGGCGCCGTCAAAACGCCAGAAGGCACCGCTGTTGCCGGCCGCATACACCTCGTTGCCTGAGCGGCCCCACACCGCGAACAAGTTGACCGCTGCGGGTGTTATCATGCGGCGCCAATCGTCGCCATCCCAGCGCAGGACTGTGCCCTGCGTGCCCACCGCAAACGCGTTGTCGGGCGCCGCCGCCCACACGCTCAGCAGCAGTTGATCCGATGGCGAGTCGAACGCCTCCCACGCCGTGGCGCCCCGATTGCGCAGAATCGTTCCGTTGTTGCCCACGGCCCACAAATCAGTACGACTTGTACCGCCAACGGCCCACAGCTCATTGTTGGTCGGGGTGGACATCACGCTCCACAGCTCACCATCCCACCGGGCGAGAAAACCGCCGTCACCGGAGGCGTACACCTCGGTGGCCGACAGTCCCCAGATGGAAAGCAGGGTCCGCGGCATGATTGGCGGCAGGAGCTCCCACGTCGTGCCGTTGCCGCGCATGAGCAGCCCGCCGGAGCCCACGGCCCAGAGGTCGGTGGGACTCGCCCCCCAGATGCTCACGATGATTTCCTGTGTGGGTGCAGATACGCGCTGCCATGCGCCGCCGTTCACCGACTTGAGCAGTGCGCCGGCGGTTCCACCCGCCCACGCCGTGCCCTCGCCGTCATCCCACAGGGCCAGCAGTGAGGCATTGTCGCCCCCCGAACGGAGCACTTCCCAGCGTGCCGCGCCGGGAGTCAGCGCCGTCACGCCCACGGTCATCGTGGCGCTCAATGGCTCCACGGTGACCGTGATGCGGGCACTGCCTTCGGCGAGCGACGTGAGCAGGCCCGAGGCACTCACGCTCGCGACAGATGGCGCGTCGCTGCTCCAGATGGCCGCGTACTGTGTCACCGGCACGCCCAAGCTGTCGCGTACGTCGAGCGCAAGCTGCCGACTCTGGCCGGGCTGCAGAAACGTGGCGGCCGGGAGGATCGACACGCTCGCAACGACGGGCGCGCCCGAGGGAGCAACGGGCGGCGCGTCATCGCAACCAATCGCGCCCACGAGAAGCAGCGCCACGGCGCTGGCGTGCATGAGTTCAGCCTTCATGTATGGAGCCTAGGGTCTGGTACGGCGACAGGCAACGGGAGCGACCGCATCGCTCGCGACCACGCTTTAATCCGATCGTCGTCTCCGGAATTGCGTATTGTACGGGAATCCCACTTTTCCAACTCTGCCGAGACGACGTCCCATGTGCCTTTCCCATCGTTTGCGACGCGCCCGTGCCCTCGTGGTCCCGGTCGCGCTCCTCAGTATCGCCACGGGCACCTCGCTCACAGCGCAACGCGCCGCCGGACCCGACGTCTTTCTGGTGGCGCTCTCGAATACCCAGGGCACCTGGCGCGTGGGCGTGCCGGCCAATGTGAGTCGCTTCGAGGGCTATGACAATCAGCCGTCGTTCGCGGCCGATGGTCGCTCGCTTTTTTTCACGCGCCTTGTGGCTGATGGATCGACCGACATTTTCCGAGCCGACTTCAACACGGGGCGCGTCGACGCCGTGCGCAGCACGTCCGAAAGCGAATACTCGGCCGCCGTCAACACCGTCGGTGACGCGCTCACGGTGGTACGCGTGGAAGCCGATTCGTCGCAGCGGTTGTGGCGCATGCCCCTCAACGGTGACGCGCCGAATGTGTTGGTGCCCGATGTGAAACCGGTTGGTTACTTCGCATTTCCCACCGACTCCACCATTGCGATGTTTGTGCTCGGTTCACCGGCCACGCTGCAAGTCGCCACACTCGGCCGGCCGGGCACGCAAACGTTCGCGCGCAACATTGGCCGCTCGCTGCATCGCATTCCCGGCACGTCGCACGTGAGCTTTGTGCAACAAGGTGGCGAGCGATGGTTCATCGTGCGGCTCAACCCGATCACGGGCGCGCAAGATACGATCGTGGCCACGCGCCCACGTCGTGAAGACTACGCCTGGCTGAACGGCACGACGTTGGTGATGGGAGACGGTGCCGCGCTGTTCACGTACACGGTGGGCGACACGGCGTGGACACCGTTGGCTGATTTTGGCTTTGCGGGAATCACCGACATCACTCGTCTCGCCGTCAGTCGACCGGCGAACGCGAGTGCGCCTTCGCCCCAGTGGCTTGCGGTGACGGCGATGCCTCGTGCGCGCACTGCATCGACTTCGGTACAGGCGGCACCCGTGGTCAAGGCTGCGGACGTCAAGCGTGACATTTTTATTCTCGCGGCCGATTCGATGGAAGGTCGTGGCACCGGCACGCCCGGTGGTGATCGGGCCGCGCGCTGGTTGGCGAGTGAGTTCGCGAAGGCCGGTCTCGAAGTGGCCGGTGATTCCGGAACGTTCTTGCAACACGTTCCCCTGATGCGCTCACCGGTGTTTACGCCGGGCGCACCAAGTCGACCGCGCGCTGTGGCGAGTTGGGCGGCCTGGGACACGCTGGCCGCTGATCAGCGATTGACGGCGGCGAATGTTGTGGGCGTACTGCCCGGCTCAGATCCGGCGCGTCGCCATGAAGTGGTGCTGGTGACGGCGCACTACGATCACATCGGCATCGGACGCGCGGTGAATGGTGATTCCATCAACAACGGCGCTGACGACGACGCGTCGGGCACGGTGGGTCTGCTGGAGTTGGCGCGTCAGTTTGCGCGGGGCCCGCGTCCCGCGCGCACAATTGTCTTTGCCGCCGTCACGGGCGAAGAGGTGGGACTCATCGGCACGAAATGGTACATCAACCATCCCGTGCGTCCGCTCGACAGCACCGTGGCGAATCTCAACCTCGAGATGATCGGTCGACCGGATACGCTCACCGGTGGTGTGGGCACCGCGTGGCTCACGGGTTACGAGCGCAGCACATTTGGCGACCTGCTGTTGGCCGCCGGTGTGCCCATCGTGCCCGATCCGCGTCCAGCGCAGCGATTCTTCGAGCGCAGCGACAACATCGATTTTGCGCGACGAGGTATTCCCGCGCATACGCTGTCCACATTCAACCTGCATCGTGACTATCACCAGGTCACTGATGGACCGGAAACGATGGATACCGAGCACATGGCGCGCGTTATTGACGCGGCGCTGATTGCGCTGCGAACACTGGCGAACGCGCCGGATGTACCGCGCTGGCATCCGGGCGGCCGTCCATAACACAACGAGGGGCCATGACACCGTGTCATGGCCCCTCGTTGTTGCGCTGTACTTGGTGCAATCCGTTACGGCTTGACGAGCGCCTTCACCGCTGCAGGCAGCGCGAATGCATCGTCCTTCACCGCATTGAACGTGATGTCCGTGAACGTCATGGTGATGTCGTTGCCCGCCTGCGACGTGGCCATCTTGGTGGCAATCTTCAATGGGCCAAACTGCTTGTAATCACCCATCACCGCGTTGATTTCAATTTCACCCATTGGTGTGACGGCGCTGGTCTGCTGTCCGATGCGCAGCCCCGTCGCGACCGAAAAGTAATCGTTGCTGGTGGGTCCCACCTTGCGCACCATCTTCACCTTGTACGCCTCTTCTCCGGCGAAGAGCGTCTTCTCGACGACCTCCATGCTCGTGAACTTCTCGGCGTCATAAATGCCGAAGCCCTCGGCGAAGTTGGATGCTTCCTTGCGATTGGCGAGTTCCTCACCCTCCGCAATGCGTGGACCCTGCATCGGGTTGTTATCCCAGGCGATTTCGCCGTTGAACCCCTGCTGCATTTCGCCCAAGCCAGGAATGGACGTGGTCGTGGTCATCTTGTTCGGCTTGGCCATCACCACCGTGAGTTCCGCCGAGATACCCATCGCGGCGAGTTCGAGCGTCCCCTTCTGCTGTACCGACGTAATGGCCATCACCGCGTCACGTCCGCCTATCGCGGTGACGTGCCGGTCCAGCACTTCCTTCGCCGAGGGCAGCGCCTGAGCGCTGAGGGCGAAGGGGAGCGTGATCGTGGTCACCGTGAATGCGGCCACGAGTGCGCGCGTAAACTGCTTCATAATTATGCTGCTCCGGAAAAAAGGTCGGCGCCAAGGAAGGTTGCCTTCGCGCGGGAACGGTACACGTGAATGCTGTGCACCGGAACTGTTGAACACTACGGTGTAATGCGCGCTCCGGTTACACGCGGGGGTTTGGGGGCCGTGGACGACCACTGCAGCGCGGCGTCCAGCGCCGGATCTGCGCCGGCCAGCAGCGCGCGCCGGTTGGTGACGACCGCCTCATCGGGGGTTACCCCATCGCCTTCCATTCGGCCACCGGTTGGCGACACAAAATTGGCGATCGCGTGGTACAGAATGTCTCCGTTCGGAAGTCGCTCCGCTACCGCCGGCAACGCCTGGCCGGCCGTTCGGGAGCCAACGATATGCGCGCGGGAAAGCGATTGCAGTCCACCGGCGAAGATCTCACTGGTGCTGACCGAAAGCTCATCGACGACGATCGCCAGCGGTCCGTCAAACGGCGCTACGCGCTGATTGGCGGTGTTCACGCGTCGTGGATTGATCGCAAACTTGAGATCCTGCGCCCGCGTCTTCATGATGCCCACCGGCACGGCGGTATCCACAAAATGTCCGGCGAATCCCATCGCCATTCCGGCGACCCCGCCAAAATTGCCACGGATATCGAGCACAATCGCATCGCTATCGCGTAGCGAGTCGATCGCCACATCAAACTCGCGTGCGAGCACTGGCATCCAGATATTGAAGCGAATCACACCGATGCGCTTCCCGCCCACGACGCGTCGTTCCCACTCGAGCTGCGCCAGCTGTGGCGGAAGGTTGCCGAACTTCACACTGGTGCCGGGAGTGACCGAACGCTCCAGCGTGAGCGCGCGCTCGGCGCCTCGTTCGTCCACGAACGTCGCCGCCACGCTGCTGCCCGGCGTACCGCGCAGCCCGCCTTCCGCGAGACTGTACGCGGCCAACGAGGCTCGCCTGGGATCGAGATCGACCGGCAGCGTGCGAAGGCGCTGCGTGATCGAGTCGTCGCCCACTCGTCGAAGCAGCCAGCCAGGTCGGACGCCGGCGAGCGCCGCCGGACTGCCGACCGCCACGTGGGTTACCACGACCTCGCGGTCAAGCCAGCGCGTGGTCACGCCGATCTGTCCCTCGCGGTTGGACTCGGGATTGCTGCTGGCCCCAACGGCTACGTCGCTGACTTCCTGCGGAATGATCGAAAAGTGCGACTGTTTGAGCGCACCGAGCATCTGCTGCAGAATTTCTCGCAGTTCGCGCTGCGACGGTGCGGCGGCGGCACGCGGGCGCAGCGTGTCGCGCAGCGCCTTCCAATCGACGCCATTGTACGTCGTGTCCCAGTGCGTGCGCGCGACAATCGTCCAGGCCGAGTCGAACGTGGCCAGCGGCAGAATGGCGGCAGGTTCGCGTGGCGGCTCAACGGGCGCTGGCGTGGGCGTGGCGGACGGACCCGCCGCGCGACAGCTCACGACGAGCGGTGCCATCGCGAGGAGCAGGGCGGCGCTACGCGACCAGCGGGTCGACAAAAAGAAAACGGGCACGATATGGGGCGGGCGGAAGGGCTGCTGCACAGACGGCCGGGCGGTAGATTACCATGGATTACGACGTTTCAGATAGTCCGCAGGTTCCAAAGTCACCTGCCACCTTACCAGAGATCAATGATTCAGACAAGCAAGTTGTGCCGAAATGCCGCGATGCTGTCGCTGGTTGCGGCCGCCAGTGTGTTGGTTCCCGAGCTGCGCGCGCAGTCCGCGTATCAGGGTGTGCCGAGCGGTCGGGTCACGACCAAGGTGGTGCTTGACGCCGTGATGCCTGCAGGCACGCCGGCGGCCCAGCGTCCGCCGTCGCACACGATCAGCGTTGACTACGGTCAGCCGCACGCGCGCGGCCGCGTGATTGGCGGCGCGCTCATTCCCCATGGGCAAGTGTGGCGGCTCGGCGCAAATGAAGCCACCACGCTCACCACGTCGGTGGACCTGGATATCGGCGGTGTCAACGTGCCCAAGGGTACGTATTCGCTGCATGCGATCGCCACGGTCTCCGGTATGCAGCTGATTGTGAGCAATAAAATCGGCGCCAACGCCAATGTGTACGACGCGGCGCAGGATCTGGCGCGCATCCCGATGCAATTGCAGACGCGCACGGAAGGCGTCGAGTCGTTGCAGATCGCGCTGGCTCCTGCCGGCGTCGCCGCGCCACTCGGCGGTACGCTGCGTGTGCTGTGGGGCACGGTCGATGCGATCGTGCCATACGTCGCGAAACCCTGAGCTGAACAGCAGGCCCTTCAGCGCGACGCGATGGGCGCGGCGCGCGTTTTCAAGTGTTTTCATATAGACGACAGACTTTTTTATGACCACCCGCTTGCACGCCCTGCGCGACGCCGGCACTGCGCCTTGGCTTGACTACATCGAGCGTTCCATGCTGCACTCCGGCGAGCTGGCGCGGCGTATTCGCGACGATGCGCTGATGGGGATGACCTCCAATCCCACGATTTTTGAGAAGGCCCTCGCCGATGGGTCCGCGTACGATGCCGAACTGTCGTCGTTGCCCGCCGATTGGAGTGCGCGCGCGTGCTTCGAGCGTCTGGCCACGACCGATGTGCAGGACGCGTGCGACGCGTTCGCCGAGGTGTACGCGCGCACCAACGCCGGCGACGGGTACGTCTCCCTCGAAGTCGGTCCGGATCTCGCGCATGACGCAGCGGGCACGGTCGCCGAGGCGCATCGCCTGTGGTCGGCTGTGAACCGGCCCAACCTGATGATCAAAGTCCCGGGCACGCCTGCGGGCGCCGAAGCGGTGCAGCAGCTGATTGCCGACGGGCTCAACGTCAACGTCACGTTGCTGTTCAGCATCGATGCCCACGCGCGTGTCATCGATGCCTATCTGGCGGGTCTCGACGCCCGTGTTGCCGCCGGTCAGCCGGTCGATCGTATCGCGTCGGTCGCAAGTTTCTTTGTGAGTCGTGTTGATGCGGTGATCGATGCCACGTTGGCCAAGCGAGCCGCAGCGGAACCGGCGCACAAGACGGCACTCGATGCATTGCTCGGCAAGGCGGCCATTGCCAACGCGAAGTTGGCCTATCGCCTGTTCACAGAACGCTTCAGCGGCGCACGCTGGGATGCGCTTGCGGCGCACGGTGCCCGCGTGCAGCGTCCGTTGTGGGCCAGCACCAGCACCAAGAATCCGGCCTATCGGGACGTGCTCTACGTTGAGGCGTTGATCGGACCCGACACCGTGAATACGCTGCCGCCGGCCACGCTTGAGGCGTATCGCGATCATGGCGAGACGTCGCGCACGGTAGATGTTGCGCTTGCCGAAGCCGACGCGCAGATGATTGCGCTCGGCGCGCTTGGTGTGGATCTCAACGCGGTTACCGACCGGTTGCTCCATGAAGGGCTCGCATCGTTCGCGAAATCGTTCGACACGTTGCTCTCGGGCCTCACCGCCAAGCGTGCGCAACTGATTGGTGTCGGCGCATCGCATGTTTGAAGACGCGCTCAGTATTCCGCGTACGGGACCGGAAGAATCAAGTCGTCCGCACGCCGACACGACGTCGTGGACTGTGACCAACAAGCGGCGCGTGTTTCCGCGCACCAAGATCGTCTGCACACTCGGCCCGAGTAGCAACACGCCCGAGATGATCCGGGAGCTGATCCAGTCTGGCCTCGATGTCGCGCGCATCAACTTTTCGCACGGTACGCACGAATCGCATGCCCGCACCATCGGGGACGTGCGCCGTGTGGCCGCTGAGCTTGGACGCGCCGTCGCGATCCTCGGCGACTTGCAGGGCCCGCGTATCCGCATTGGCGTGCTGCCGGAGCCGCGGGAGTTACATGAAGGCGATATGATCGTGCTGGCACCGGACAATACGGCCACCGGCGATCAAATTCCCGTGACGTATCACCTGCTCGCCCGGGACGTTACGCCGAGCAAACGCATTCTGATCAACGACGGCCTGATCGAAGTCGCGGTGACCGCTGTGGAGGGTGATGCGGTGCATTGCCGTGTCTTGCACGGCGGCACGCTCAGCAGCAACAAGGGGATGAATCTTCCCGGCGTGCACGTCTCGGCCCCATCGCTTACCGAGAAGGATCGGGCCGACCTGGTGTTCGCGGTGGAGCACGATCTCGATGCGGTTGCGCTGAGCTTTGTTCGCGTGGCGGCGGACATCACCGAGCTGCGCGAACTCGTGCCGGCACACATGCTCGTGGTGGCCAAGATCGAGAAGGACGTTGCGCTGCAGAACATCGAAGAGATCCTGAGCGCGTCTGACGCGGTGATGGTGGCACGCGGTGATCTCGGTGTCGAGTTGCCATTCGAAGAAGTGCCGATTGCGCAGAAGCGCATCATCGCGCTGGCGAATCGCATGGGGCGCCCGGTGATTACGGCCACGCAGATGTTGGAGTCCATGATCACGCATCCGCGTCCCACGCGCGCTGAAGCGAGCGATGTGGCCAACGCGATTCTCGACGGCACCGATGCCGTGATGTTATCGGCGGAGACAGCCGCCGGTCAGTATCCGCGTCTCGCCGTCGAGGCGATGCGCCGGATCATTCTCGAAATCGAGTCGAGTCCGCGACCGCCGTATGCCCAGCGCGTCGAGCATCGCAGTGAAGGGGCGGTCAATACTGAAGAGGCGATTGCGGCCGCAACGACGGCGGCCGTGCGCATGCTGCACGCACCGCTTGTTGTGGTGTTCACAAAAAGCGGTTTCAGTGCACGCATTGTTTCGTCGCACCGACCGGCGGTGCCGATTCTCGCGCTCACCGACGAGCCGCGCGTGTGTCGTCAGTTGTCTCTGGTGTGGGGCGTGATTCCGCGCCTGGTGCCCACGGCGCGCGGCTACGATCACATGGTGGCAATGGCGGTGCGTGATGCCACCGATCTCAACCTGGTGGTGAGCGGTGATCGTGTGGTCGTGACCGCTGGCGCTCCGTTCGATGTGCCCGGGACCACGAATCTGCTCAAGGTTGAGGTGGTGTGACGACGGAGTGGGCGTGATTGTTACGCTCCTCGGCACCGGCACGAGTTTTGGCGTGCCGCAGATTGGCTGCACCTGTCGAGTGTGTTGCTCCGACGATCCGCGCGATCGACGCACGCGCTGCGCGGCGTTTGTGCAAACCGCCGGCGGCACCAACGTGCTCATCGACACGCCGCCCGAGTTGCGCTTGCAACTCGTGGCGGCGGGCATTGCGCGCGCTGACGCGGTGCTCTACACACATGAGCATGCCGATCATATTCACGGCATCGACGACCTCCGCTCACTCAGCGTGAGGAGTCAGCGTGCGCTGCCATTGTACGGTTCGCGCGAGACGCTCGACACGATCGCGACGCGCTTTCCGTACATCGTTGATTCACGCATGCGCCCGTTGCCCGGTACCACCAAGCCGGAAGGGACGTTGCATCCGGTCGAAGCCGGTGTTGCATTCACGATCGGCGACGCACAGGTGCTACCGCTCGCGGTACCGCACGGGCGCAGCACGGTGCTGGCGTATCGTATCGGTCGCTTCGGTTACGTCACGGACGCAAAATTGCTCTCGCCCGACGTGGTCGACGCGCTGCGTGGGGTCGACGTGCTCGTGTTGAATGCGCTCTTCCGCACGCCGCACCCGACGCATTTGTCCATCCCGGAGGCCGTGGCCGTCGCTCAGCAAATCGGCGCACCACGCACGTTCTTCACGCATCTCACGCACGACCATTCGCACGCCGAGCTGACCGCAGAATTACCGGCCGGTATCGCGCCCGCGTTCGACGGTTTGACGCTGACGATCGACGACTGACCATCACGTACCACCCATCACCTGGCATGCCGCTCTCAATCGATTTCACCAATATGATGGCCGGCCCGCTTCCGAGCGGCGCTGGTATCACCGAGGCACAATGGGCGCTCGGTGCGTCGCGGTTTCGGGACGTCCATGCACGCGTGGCCGCGCGACATGCCGCTGGTACGCTTGGCTTCATCGATCTGCCAGCAGATGAGTCCGGAGTGGAAGCGGTTCTCGCCGTGGCGCGGCGCGTTGGTGGCACGATTGACCACGTGTTGCTGCTCGGGATCGGTGGGTCGGCGCTCGGCCCGATCGCGCTACGGTCGGCGCTCCGTCCGCCCCATTGGAACGAGCTCGACGATACTGCACGTGGCGGCAACCCGAAGTTGCACGTGCTCGACAATGTCGATCCGGTCACGATTGCCGCCACGATCGCCCGTCTGCCGCTCGCCCGCACCCTGGTGTTGGTGATCTCGAAGTCCGGTGGCACGGTTGAAACGATGGCCCAGTATCTCATCGTGCGTGAAGCGCTGGAAGCGGCGCTTGGGGTTGAGCAAGCGCGCGTGCGTCTCGTGTTCGTCACCGACCCCGAGGTGGGTGCGCTGCGAGGCGTCGCCCGAGCCGAGGGTATTGCAACGCTTGAGATTCCACCAAATGTCGGCGGTCGATTCAGTGTGCTGTCACCGGTTGGCTTGCTGCCGGCAGCCTTGATCGGCATCGACATTCGAGGCGTGATGGCGGGAGCCGCCGCCTGTGCGGCGCGCTGCACCGGTTCCGAGCTGGCCGGCAATCCGGCCGGAGTGTTTGCGGTGCTGCAATGGCTCGCCGATACCTCGCACGGCGGGCACGTGCAAGTGCTCATGCCGTACGCCGATGGCCTTCGCGATATCGCGTTGTGGTTCGTGCAGTTGTGGGCTGAAAGCCTCGGTAAGATCCGTGCGGACGGTGTGAGCGTGGGGCCGACGCCGTTACCGGCCGTCGGCGCCACCGATCAGCACGCGCAAGTGCAGCTCTTCATGGAAGGACCACGCGACAAGACCGTCACCTTTATCAAGGTGGCCGGTCGCGAAGGGTTGGGCCTCATTCCGTCACGTCACGCCGAGCGACCTGAGCTGGGCTATCTGGGCGGGCGCACACTGGGACATTTGCTTGAGGTGGAGCGTCAGGCGACCGCCGGTGCGCTGGCCGCGCGGGGACGCATGAACCTGACCATCACCGTGCCAGCGCTTGACGCCGAATCGGTGGGCGCGCTGCTGTATTTGTTCGAACTGGCCACCGCGTACGCCGGCGAGCTCTACGAAGTGAACGCATTTGACCAGCCCGGTGTAGAAATGGGGAAGCAGTTCGCCTATGCAATGTTGGGGAGGGCCGGCAGCGAAGCCGCGCAGGCTGAGTGGGAATCACTCCCTCGTCCCGATCCGCGCTGGCAGGTGTGACCGGCGGTGGGTGGTTGGGCTTCCGTTCTGCGCGCGTCGGGCCGAAGTTGCAGTAGTCAGAGTTCCCACCGGCCTCCCGCCGGACCCGTTCCACCGGCCGGCACTACCCGGCGCTTTGCAGCTGCTTTCCGCAGCGCTGAGGATTTGATGACGCAGCAGACCCTTCCGGCCATGCAGCTGTTCGGCGGCGCGGTGTCGGTGACCGAAGGCGTGGTGCATGTGCACGATGCGAGCGCGCTGCAGAGCGCCGACATGGATCGTCTCGTGCACGAGGCCGTTTTCGGCGAGCCCGTCGAACGTGAACAGGCGCGCTGGCTGGTGTGGGAGATTGGACAAGCCGTTGGCGTACGCGCCGCCACCATCCACGATCTCTACATCGCGCGTGGTCGTGGTGAATGTGGTGGTTTCACGGTACCCGCCATGAACGTACGTGGTGCGTCATATGACACCGCGCGCTCGATCTTCCGCCAGGCGATCGCGCTTGATGCGGGCGCTTTTCTCCTGGAGATCGCACGTTCGGAGATTGCGTACACCGATCAACGTCCGGCCGAATACGTCACGGTCATGCTGGCGGCGGCGCTGCGCGAAGGCTTCCGCGGGCCCGTGTTCATTCAGGGCGACCATTTTCAGGTGAGTGCGAAAAAGTTTGCCACGAATCCTGAAGGCGAAGTTGACGCCGTCATGCAGCTTGTCCGGGAAGCGGTCGCAGCGGGCTTCTACAACATCGACGTTGACACGTCGACGCTCGTTGATCTTTCGCAGCCGAATCTCGATGAACAGCAGCGGCGGAACTACGAGCGCTGTGTCCAGATCGCGCGTGCGGTGCGCACCGAAGAACCGCGCGGTGTCACGATCTCGATTGGTGGTGAAATTGGTGAAGTGGGAACGGAAAACTCCACGCCCGAAGAGCTTGAAGCGTTCATGAACGGCTTCAATCGCACGCTTGAACAGGCCGCGCCCGGTACCGCCGGACTCAGCAAGATCAGCGTGCAGTCGGGCACATCGCATGGCGGTATCGTGCTGCCCGACGGATCGATCGCCGACGTGAATCTTGATCTTGAAACGTTGGCGACACTTTCACGGATTGCCCGCGACACGTACGGATTGGCCGGCGCCGTGCAGCACGGCGCGTCCACGCTTCCCGACAGTGCGTTCTCCAACTTTCCGCAAACGGAAACGGCCGAGATTCATCTCGCGACGAACTTTCAAAACATGTTGTTCGATCACCTGCCGGAGGCGTTGCGGCAGGAGATCTATGCATGGCTGTTGGAGAACGCGAAGGACGAGCGCAAGGCGACCGATTCCGACGAACAGTTTTTTTACAAGACCCGCAAGAAGGCACTGGGGCCCTTCAAGCGGCAGTTGTGGGCGTTGCCTGACGGCGTCAAGGCAGCGCTTGGAAAGGCGTACGATGAGAAGTTCGCCTTCCTCTTTCGGCAACTCGGCATTGCAGGGACGCGCGACATCGTGTCGCGATTCGTCAAACCGACGGCCCTGCGCCGCAAGATGCCCGTGGACGGTGTGCCCTCCGTGGCCGCCGCTCCAGACGACGCGGATCTCAGTGATTAACAGGAGGCAACATGGGACGATATGAAGACTATGACGACGATCGCGTGGTAATTGTCGAACGCGAGAGCGGCGGTGGCAGCGGGCTGGGTGCGTTGTTGCTCGGCTTGGCGATCGGCGCGGGTGCCGCGTTGCTGTTGGCTCCGGAGTCGGGCGAGGCCATGCGCGCGCGCATTCGGCGCGAAACCAAACGCGCCACCTCACGTGCCCGGGAACTCGTTGACGAGGTCTCGGAGGAAGTGTCCGATACCATGGGGCGCACGCGCGAGACGGTTGGCCGCAAGGTTGGGGAAGCACGTGGTGCCGTGGAATCGCGGGCGCGGGCCGTTGGCGATGCCGTCGATGCCGGACGTACGGCTGCCCGGCACGCGAAGGTGGAGTTGGAGCACGCGGTACAGGAAACGAAGCGCGCCTACGAAGACGCGCGTCGCACGCAGCGCGTGACCGACGAGCCCGAGCTGGGTGACGACACCGAAGCCGCCGAGAACGCCGGTCCGGCCTGAGCCTGACGGGTGGCGCGCCGCGCTGGCGCGCCCTCGCCTCGCGGTGGTCGTCGACTACCTGCGACGTGTGTACAACGGGCTGGCCAACGACAACGCGTTTTTTCTTGCGGGCGGTGTCGCGTTCAGCTTGTTGCTTGCACTTGTGCCGTTTGTCTTGCTGCTCGTTGTCGCGCTGACGTTCGTGCTTGGTCGACAACCCGAGCAGGCGGCCGAGACGGTCATGTCGCTCGCCGGGATGTTCCTCCCGCGCGATTCGTTCGAGGCGGGGGCAGTACTCCGCACCATCATTGACGATGTGCTGCGGACCCGCGGGGCGGTGGGCATCGGCGCCGCACTCGGTTTCGTGTGGACGAGCACCAGACTCTTTGGGTCATTGCGCGCCGTGCTCTCGATCGTCATGGATCGCTCCGAACGTGGTATCGTGGCCGGCAAGCTGTTTGACGTGGTCGCGGCGTTGGCGACGTCGATACTCGTACTGGTCTGGGTGCTGCTGGTGTCCTATCTGTCAATCGCGAGCGCTCGTGGTACCTCGATTCTTGAAGATCTTGGTGTGCGCGTGGAAACCCTCGGCACGGTCACGTATGTTGTGGGACGCGCCCTGGGTTTTGCACTGGTCGTCTTCACGTTTTACGCACTCTATCACGGACTCCCGCGCAAACGTCCTACCCGGGAAGCGGCGTGGCTGGCGGCGCTCGTGGCCAGTTCACTGTTCGAAATTGCGAGACAAGTGTTTGCCATACTCTTTGTGCGCTTCTCCCCAAGCTCCCTGTACACCGGTTCCATCGCGGTCATCGTGTCGATCGTTTTTTTCGTGTACTACGGGGCGTTGCTGTTTCTCCTCGGGGCTGAAGTTGCACAGGCACACGAACTCCGCCGCGAAACGCA
>JBBRDP010000032.1:0-21925 GCA_038203795.1 Gemmatimonadales bacterium | reverse complement strand
GACACGGGATACGCCACATCAGCAAACTGCACTTCGTTCTTTACGAGCTTGTCGAAGTACGCGCTGACACGACTGCCGGCAAGCGCCTCACGCTGGGACGGCGTGCTGGCAGAGTCTGACAGCGAGCCAGGCTCGACACCGATCGTGGTCCAGGCCATGGTGAGGTTGTTCCGGAAGGCCATGCGCAGGTTGCTGAGTTCCGCCGTGTCGATGGCGATCTTTGCGCTGTCGGCCTTCATGAGCAACAGTTCGTTGCGCACGATGGTTTTGATGAAGCGTTCGGCGATGCTGTCCGGCGCGCTGATCAGCTGCGGACGCAGCTGAGCCTGCGGCGGATACGCAGCGATCCAATCGGATAGACGCGACGCGGTGAGCTTGCCGCCCGTGTAGTCCGCCACCGTCTTGTTGTCAGCGCGGAAGCCAAGCGGGTTGCGCGCGATATCCTTGGCGATTCCGGCGGCGTTGTCCACGAGCGTCACCTTGGATACCTCCTCCATGGAAGCGAGGTAGGTGCTCTCGGCCTCGACCAAACGGCGCTGGTCGGCCATCTGCGCGACTTCGCCGCTCACTTCGCTGTACGGCTTGCGATAGATGACGTGGAAGCCGAACGACGTGCGCACGACCGGCGAAATCTCACCCGGCTCGAGCGCCAGCACCGCCGTTTCGAAGTCGGGCACCATGGCGCCGCGCGGGAAGACACCAAGGTCACCGCCGCGATCACCCGCGCCGGGTTCGTCGCTGCGCGCCGCGAGACGAACAAAGTTCGCCGGCGTTGCTTCCGCTCGAATGCCTTCGGCCTTGACGCGTGCCGCCTCGACGGCGTCCGGCGTCGCATCGGGCGGAACCTGCACGAGGATATGACGCGCGGCCATCATGTCGCCGCGGTCGTAGCGCTGCTGCCCCGAGACCGAGGTGTCGGTGCTCCACGTGGTGGAGACCTGCTCGTAGAGCTTCTTGACGCGGCTGTTGTCGATGGCCGACCACAAGCCGCCATCCATCTCGGCTTCCGACGTCAGCGTGTCGCCACGCGCCGCGGACAGGCCGGCGAGCTGATAGTTGACCCACAGTTCGGCGACGCTGCGCGCGACTTCCGTCTCAAGCGGCGCCTGCGACGTGCTCAGCACCTCCGCGAGCTGGTCGACCGATAGTTCCTGCGAACCGACTTTGGCAGCGGTGTCGACACCGACACCGTTGCCACACGCCGCAGCCAACGCAGCCGCCGCAAAAACCGCCATGGCAGACACACGATACAATCTCATGAACTGAACTCCGAAGATCGGGCGTTGGGCGGGCGGATCCGCACAATACAGACAACCGCCCGTGGTGAGGAAAGGAACTGCATATTGGAACGGATTACACGACCAGGGCGCGCAGCGCGCGCACCAGACCGTCGAGCATCTCCGCGCCCCCGAGCCGTGTCAGCTTGAGCGCGAGAGGATTCGTGCGCCGCACATCCACCTGAAACTGCACGTCATGGAACGCGGCGGACAGTCCCTTGAGCCGCGGGACCGCATCGCGGCGAAAGTTAACACGGGCATCGGACCCTCGCACAAGCACCCCGTCCACCGAAAGGGCCGCTCCCAGCACCCGCAGCAGCGTGCTCGCGAAGAGCGCCTCGGCCGGCAGCGGCAAGGGACCGAACCGATCGCGGACCTCAATCTTGAGGTCATCGATCACGCTGGCCGTACGACACGCCGTGAGGCGCCGATAGATGTCCAGCTTCGCGTCCTGGGCCGGAATAAAATCGTCGGGCAGGTAGGCTGGCTGGTCCAGCGAGACGTCGGCCGGCACAAACGGACGGGCTCCGCCGTCCCCCTGCGAGAGCTGACGCACGGTCTCGTCGAGGAGCCGCAGGTACAAATCGAAGCCCACCGAATGGACGAATCCCGATTGCTCGGCCCCCAGCAGGTTGCCAGCCCCGCGCAGCTCCATGTCCTTCAGCGCGACCCGATAGCCGGAACCCAGCTCCGTGTGATGCTCAAGCACCTGCAACCGACGCTCGGCGTCCTCATCGATCTGGTCCGGCGCGATGAGGTAACAGTATGCACGGCGATGTGAACGCCCTACGCGGCCCCGCAACTGATAGAGCTGGGCGAGGCCGAAGTGGTCGGCCCGGTTGACGAACATGGTGTTCGCGTTCGGTACGTCGAGGCCGCTCTCCACAATGAGCGTCGACACGAGAATGTCGACCTCGCCCGACACGAACCGCTTCATCACCGATTCGAGCTCGCGCTCCTTCATCTGCCCGTGCCCAACGGCAATGCGTGCGCGCGGTACCAGACGCTGCAAATGATCGGCAATGGCAATGATGGTCTCGATGCGATTGTGCACGAAGAACACCTGCCCGCCGCGATCGAGTTCGCGCGAAATGCCCTCTTCGAGCAGCCCATCATCCCACGGCTCTATAAACGTGAGCACCGGCGAACGATCGCGTGGCGGCGTTTGCATGAGCGTCATGTCGCGCAGTCCGGCCAGTGACTGGTGCAACGTGCGCGGAATCGGCGTGGCGGTGAGCGTGAGCACATCGGTTTCGAGCTTGAGCTGCTTGAGACGCTCCTTGTGCTTCACGCCGAAACGATGTTCTTCGTCGACTACGATCAATCCGAGATTCGCGAACGACACATCGGAACTGAGCAAGCGATGCGTGCCGATGACGATATCGATCTGCCCGGTCTTGAGCGCCGCGATCACCGCCGCCTGCTCTTTCGCCGTCTGAAAACGCGACATCACTTCAACGCGGACGGGAAAATCGGCCAGACGATCGCTGAAGTTGCGGCCGTGCTGTTCGGCGAGAATCGTCGTGGGGACAAGCACGGCGACCTGTCGCCCATTCTGCACGGCCTTGAACGCGGCGCGAATGGCGATCTCCGTTTTCCCGTAGCCTACGTCGCCCACGAGCAATCGATCCATGGGACGCTCGCCTTCCATGTCGCGCTTGACATCGTCCGTCGCCTTTCGTTGGTCAGGCGTGTCTTCGAACAAGAACGAGCTCTCGAGCTGTCGCTGCCAGGCGCCATCGGGCGCGTGCGAGGGACGCGCCGCGACCTTGCGACGTGCGTACAGTTCGAGCAGTTCCTGCGTCATCTCAAAAATCGCGGCACGCGTTTTTTCGCGTTGCTGCGCCCACTTCTTGCCGCCGAGCCGGTGCAAGCGCGGCGGTGGCATATCACCGCCCAGATCACTCGCCGAGCGATAGCGTTCGATCTGATCGATGCGGTACAGCGGCACATTGAGGCGATCGCCGCCTTCATACTCGATGACTGCCGCTTCGAGCGTTTGTTCGCGGAAGAACACCCGTTCAATACCGCGATAGATGCCAATGCCGTGCTCGAGGTGCACGACATAGTCACCGATCTGCAGCGCGCCGATGGTGTCGAGCGCCGCGCCGGTGCCGTAGCGCCGCGCGCGACGCAGCCGTCGATCGCGACGAAAAATCTGATGATCGGTGAGCACGCGCAACCGCCCCGGCACCACAAACCCGCCGTCCAGCACACCGATGGTCAACGCCGCCGGTGTGGGTCCCTCTTCACCGAGCAGTTCGTCGAGTCGTTCGGCCTGTCCGGCGTTGTCGCACAGAATAACGGTGGGCAATCCGTCCCGCACAAGACGTCGCAACACGCGCAGGTCACGCGAAATGCTTTCCGGTGCGGTGATACCGAACCGCACATCAGGGCGCTCGTCGGCCGCATCACTGGCAGCGACGGCGCGCGGTGCCTCGTCGTCGTCGCGCGTGCGTCGTGTGCTGCCAGCGGATGTCGCAATCACCGACGAGACGAACTTGATGGTGCTGAAGCGCGAGAGACCAGCCGAAATTTCCGCCGGACTGCGAAACAACACATCGCGAGGCGGCGCTTCTTCGCCGCGGCGTCGCGCGAGTTCGATGTGATGCGCACTTTCATCCCACGTGCGCTGCAGTTCCGGACGCACCGACGTGCCCGCCGGAACGATCACAATGGTGTCCGGGCCGAACAGTTCCACGAGCGAGACGCGTTCCGTGCCACCATCCATTTCGCGCACGCGTCCGTCGACCGGCAGCACCAACGCCAACTCCGCCGGACGCGTGGCGCGCTGCGTGTTGAGATCGAAGTGCCGCAGCTCGATGATTTCGTTGCCCCAGAACTCGAGGCGCACCGGTTCGGCCATGCCGAAGCTGTACACATCGAAGATGCCGCCACGCACCGAGAACTGCGCGACATCTTCCACCATGGGCACGCGCTCGAATCCGATTTCCTCAAGATGTTTGGCGAGTTCTTCCGGTCGGCGTACATCGCCCTTGCGTAGTTCAAGCCGAGCGCCGCGCAACGCGCCCGGCAGTGCGGTGCGCTCCAGCATCGCGCGCGAGGTCGTAAGGAGCACGCGCACATCACTGCGGCCGAGTCGTTCCAACGTTTCCACGCGTTCGCCCGCGACTTCGGCGTGCGGTTCCACTTCACCAAACCCTTCACGCGGCGGATACAGCGCCACCGGAATGTCGTCGACCAGGGTTTGCATGTCGGCGAGCCACCGTTCGGCGTCGGAGAGCTGATCCGACACCACCACGAACGCGCGGTGCGGCATCTCGCGCGCGAGCGCCGCCACGATGACTGCGTCGGCGGAGCCCGCGAGTCCACCAACACGCAACGTGCCGCCGGCCACGGGCAACAGCGCACGTGCTTCGTGAAATCCCGGAAGTCCAGCGACCACATCCAGCAAACGAGGTAGTGCCACAATCAGTCCTGACGAGCCGTCTTGGCGGGAAAGTACATCATGCGCTGGCGGGCATCGACGCACGCGACGTGAACACGCCGCGCGCAAGGAGCGCCTCAGCGGCCAACGCGAGCACCGCCAGCAACACCAGCGGCCAGGCGATCGAGCGGCCGCCGGCGCGATCAAACACGGCCGTCGCAATCGCGTCCGCCCGTGGTTCCAGCTGAACCGACGTACCCGTCAGTCGTTCCCGAAACATCTCCGCGCCCCACGCCCCCACGTTTGACTCCTCGATTTCCGGATTCACCACCAGCGCCCCCACGGTGCGCGCGCCCCGGCGGAAAAGGTACACACCCACACGTCCCGGCACGACGAGGCGAGCATTCGCGATCGCCGTGGCACGGCCATCAGGCGCCTGCAGCGAATCGGCGTTGACGGGTAACGCGATCGTGTCGTCGGGAGCAGCCTGCACGAGCACACCGCCGTCGCCCAGTCGCTGCGACACCAGATCACGAAGCCATGGCACGAACGCCGCCTGCACGGGCGCCGCAGTCGCCGCGACCGTGAGCGGGGAGGCGACGAGCACGTAGTCGCGACCAGCCACAAGCCACGGCGAACCGCCGGCCACCGCCATTATCACACCCGAGTCCTGTGCGACCGCGACCGCGACCCGAGCCAGCCGATAGCGTACGGTCACGCGCGTGGCGGCGAGGGTGGCACCACCGGTCGATGTGCCCGCACGTAGCGGCGCATTGGCGATCTGCACGGTGTCACGCAGCACCGCGCCAAAGCGCCAGGGAATTCCGGCGCGTTCGAGCGTGCGATTGGCCGCCACGATTTGCAGCGGATCGGAGGGCGCGACGCGCAGGGCGGGACCGCGCACCTCGTCGGTGGCAGCGGCGATCGAAACGGCTCCGCGCGTCCCCGACGTCGCGCGTCGCAGTCGCCCGTCGGCCACGAGCGCCTCGACGGCCGCATCGACAAACACGCCGGCCGATCGCGCCACGAACACGGCCGGCGGCGCTCCGGCGAGTACGGCGAAGGCGCGCGCGTCATTGCCGGCGAAGTCATCGGCGTTGACCTCAACTCGTCCGGCGAGCCATCCGGTGTCCTCCGCCTGCGCTGATACGTCAATCGCAACCGGTGAGGCAAACGGCGCGGAACCAGCCGTACCGCGTGACACCGTGCGCTCGCCCAGCAGCACACGCCAAGACACGGAATCAGGCGCACTGAGCGTGAACGACACACGTCCGCCGGGCGCCCACCGCGCAGGCTGCACCTCGACCGCATGGACCACGCGATTCGGTGGCACCGAGAGATCCGGCGCGTGCACAATGACGGGCACGTTGTCGACGGCCACGAGCGAATCGAGGGCGCTGTGTTGCCCGTCGGTGAGTACCACGATGACGGGCGTGCGCGGCGCCCCCGCGTCCACGAGGGCGCGCGCCCGCCGCAACGCGCCATCCAGGTCACCGCGGCCGGCCGACGGCATCAGGGCGTCGATTTGCGAAGCCAGCGATCCGCCGTCCCCGGCACTGACCTGCCCCGCGCTGGTCACCAGCCACGCCCGATCATCGGGAGAGAGTTGTTCGGCCACGTCGCGCGCGCCGGCCTGCAATCGAGAAAACACGGTGCGACCGTCCACCACCGCGCTGGTGCTCATCGACTGATCAAGCACGATGGCCACGGCGATGGGCGGATGGCCGGCGCCTCCGAGTTGCGCGATGGGTCGGGCCGCCGCGGCGACCAGCGCAAGCACGGCGAGGAGCCGCAGCATCAGCAGCAGCCGATTCCGAACTGCCCGCTCGCGACTGTGTTCACGCTCCGTCTCCAGCAGAAAGCGCACCGCCGGAAACTCGACCCGCCGCGTCACGCGTCGACGCAACAAATGCACGAGGAGCGGCACACCCGCGAAGGCGGCCAAGCCCAGCAGAAACGGGGCCAGAAAGCTCACGCGATCGGCATCCCGCCGCGACCAGCCGCGCGCACGAGCGCCCGCAACGGCTGACCAAACGGCTGGTCGGTCATAGCGAGCGCGTATCGGGCCCCAACCTGCAACAATCCGCTGCGCCACGACTCCAGCGCCTGCCGCACCGTGTCCTGATACTCGGCCCTGATTTCGCTCGGCGTGGCCGACACACCCAGTCCCGACTCCGGATCCGTGAACACGGCCTCCGCGCCCTCCGGAAAATCGCGTTCGGCGGGGTCGAGCACGTGCAGCACCAGCACTTCGTGCCCCCGCGCGCGCACCGTGCGCAGCTGCTCGATCACCGGAGCCGGATCCACAAGCAAATCCGACACCAGCACGACAAATCCCGGTCGACGTACGAGATGCGCGGCCTGGGCCAGCGCTGGGACGAGGTCGCTCCCGGCACCACCGGCGGCTTGCGACAGCGATGCGGCGAGGCGAAACCACTGCCCCGTACGCGTTGACGGCGGCACGACTGACCGCAGGCTGTCGTCCGCCCGTACAATGCCCACCGCGTCACGTTGTCTGAGCAGCAGCAGCGCGAGCGCGCCGAGCAGGTGTTCGGCGTACGCCAGCTTGGTGAGGCGCGTGGACAACCCGGTCCATTTCATCGAGGCGCTGACGTCGAGCACCAGCATGGCGCGGGTGTTGGTTTCTTCCTCAAACTGTTTGACCACCCAGCGATCCGCGCGCGCGGCGATGCGCCAATCGAGATAGCGCAGATCGTCACCGGGCTGGTAGGGACGATGCTCCGCGAACTCCACCGAGAATCCCTTTCGTGGCGAGCGGTGCAAGCCGGTGAGGAATCCGTCGACGACCCAGCGCGCCACCAACTCGAGGTGACCGAGGGCAGCGAGCGCGGATGGATCGAGCAGATCGGCGCGGGAGGGAGGCATCACGACCGGAATAGTGGCGTAGCGCAGCGCGGAGTCCAAGGGACGGAGCAGCAATCGTGTGACGTGGGCGGCGAGGCATCGGGGGGACCGTTGCGCGCGCGTCCGGGTACAAGTCCGTAGTTTCCCTGATATACGCTGCGGCGTCGAAAGGTTATCGCGCGCCCCTTTTTCTGAGGACATGACCCATGGCACACGTATCCCTCACGAGCTGTCGGTTGGCGGCGCTGGCCGTCGTCACGCTCCTGTGTGTTGGCATCCCGACGGCACCCGTGTCGGCGCAGGACGCGTTTGCCAAGGTTGAGGTGCGTCAAGTGCCCGACATGGGGTTGCGCGCTTGGGGGAATTTTGCCCGCGTCAAAGTCGACCGCGATGCGTTCGTGGTGGTCATCGAGCTCGGTGTCGACGGGCGGGCGCGCATCGTGTTCCCGGCATCGCCGCGCGATAAGGCCTTCGTTCGGTCCGAACGCACGCTCGACGTGCTGTTGCCCAGCGCCGATGTGATGTTCATTCGCACTCAGCGCGTGTCCACGCCCACCATCGTGGCGTTTGCGTCTGACGTCGCGCCGGATCTGTCGGCGTTTACCGACAATTCTTCCCGCTGGGATTTTCAGTACGCGCTCGATTTCGACGGACGTACGTTCGCCGTCCGAGATCTGGCCACGCTCATCTACGGTGATCCGGACATGCCGTATAGCGTGTCCAGAGCGCATATCGCCCCGGTCCT
This sequence comes from Gemmatimonadales bacterium, assembly GCA_038203795.1. Classification (GTDB taxonomy): domain Bacteria; phylum Gemmatimonadota; class Gemmatimonadetes; order Gemmatimonadales; family Gemmatimonadaceae; genus JAABRT01. The sequence goes on along the minus strand of JBBRDP010000032.1, from coordinate 13,650 downwards.
GTCCGCGTTCGCGCAACGTCAGCTCCTCGACTGTGGCTTTCTCCTGAACGGGTACCCGTCGGTCTCGTTCGCGAACTTTCTGTGGGACGTGTACGGTCCGTGGTTTATCCGTGCGCCGCTGTTCGGTGCCAGCTGGCAGGATGACGGCGGCTTTGGTTCCCTGATGCCGTTTGGCCTGTCGGCCTTCGCGCGCTCGACCACGCGCGGTTTATGGGACCGATATGGCGCGGGATGTGATGGACTCCGGCGCGCCCAGCCCTTCACCATCGCGATTCTGGAGTCAGGCGGCGACTCCCGCTACAACGCGGATGGCGTGGACACGAGGGGAGCAACCGTCCCGCCGCCCAGGAATCGGACGGGTGGCGATTCGGTGAGCACGGTTGACGGGGTGAGCCTCGTACCGGCGTCCCCTGCCGCCATCGCGCGTCGGGCAAATGCCGTGGCAAAGGCCGTGAACAGCGCCGAGGGCTCACTGCGCGCCGCGCCGGTCCGCGAGGCCCACGAGGCGATGATTCAACGGGCCGAGGTCGCGCGCATGATTGCCCTGCTCGCCTCCGGCGCCTCGCAGGGGCGTGACGCTAGCGGCCAGCTCGTTCGCGCGCGCAGAACAGGCGGCTCCGCTGGCAACGGCGGTGCGGGCGGGGTGACTCGCACGGGCACGACAACGTTGAGCGGCGGAGGCTCAACGGGAGTGGGAGGGAGCGCGGGCGGCGGCAGCACCAGTGCCGGGAGCGGCAGCAGCAGCGCTGGGGAGGCCTCGCGCGGCGGTTCAGCTGGTGGCGGCCGCGCCGGTGCCGGTGGTCGAACACCGCCGCCGTAGGCTGCCGCCGCAGCAGTCCACTGCCGCCGTGCGTCGCAGCAGTCCACTGCTGCCGTGTGTCGCCGCAAGCCGCCGCTGCCCGACCTTGCAGTCGCGCGTGCGAGCGGCCGAGTGGCCCTTCCTGCTTGGTTCTGCGGGTGGGGCCACTAGCTTATACAGGCTAGGCTCCTGCGCGGTGCGTCTGCCCGCGAGTGGGGCCGCTGGCGATGACGCGTTGGCATCGTCGCCCTGTCCCGTTCTCCCAGAGTCCGTGCAGCTCGATCGCATCCGCAACTTCTGCATTGTCGCCCACATCGACCACGGGAAGTCCACCTTGGCCGATCGCCTGATCGAACACACCGGCACGCTGCAGAAACGGGAAATGAAGGCGCAGATTCTCGACACACTCGATCTCGAGCGCGAGCGTGGGATCACGATCAAGCTGAACGCGGTGCGCATGGCCTACGTCGCGTCCGATGGCACGTCGTATGAGCTCAACTTGATCGACACTCCCGGGCACGTCGACTTCACGTACGAGGTTTCGCGCTCGTTGGCCGCGTGTGAGGGCGCGATTCTGGTGGTCGACGCCTCGCAGGGCATTCAGGCGCAGACACTGTCGAATCTGTTTCTCGCGCTCGACGCCGGCCTGGAAATCATCCCGGTGCTCAACAAGATCGACCTGCCGGGCGCGGAGCCGGAGCGTCGCCGCGCGGAGATCGTCGAGTTGATCGGGTGCGCGCCGGAAGACGTGTTGTCGGTGAGTGCGAAAGAAGGCGTTGGCGTGCCGGAGCTGCTTGCGGCCGTGGTGGAACGGGTGCCGCCACCCAAGGGCGATCTCGACGGCCCGCTCCGCGCGCTGATCTTTGATTCGTACTACGACAAGTATCGCGGTGCCATCCCGTCCATTCGGGTGGTCGACGGCGTCATCAAGAAGGGCATGAAAATCACGTTTGGCGTATCCGACAACGTGTACGAAGTGTCCGAAGTGGGATCGTTGCAACCGCGTCAGACGCCCGTGCCGTCGCTTGGTGCGGGCGAAGTAGGCTACGTCATTGCATCGGTGCGCTCCGTGCGCGAGACGCGCGCCGGCGATACGATCTTTGATGCGTCCAACCACGCGGCAGAAGCGCTGCCTGGATATCGCGAAGTGCGCAGCTTTGTCTTCGCCGGAATTTTCCCCACCGACACGCAGGCGTACGAAACGCTTCGTGACGCGCTCGAGAAAATGAAGCTCAATGACGCGTCGCTGCAGTACGAGCCGGAAACATCAACGGCGCTGGGCTTCGGCTTTCGCTGCGGATTTCTCGGACTGCTGCACATGGAAATTGTGCAGGAACGCCTGGAGCGTGAATACGATCTGGATCTGGTCACGACGGTGCCGAGCGTGGAGTATGTGGTGCACCTCACGGACGGCCGCACGATCAGCGTGGAGAATCCCGCGCTCATGCCGCCGGCCGTGAACATCTCGAGCATCGAAGAACCCTATGTCAAGGCGCGCATCATGTGTCCCACCGAGTACATCGGTGCGATCATGACGCTCGGCAACGACCGCCGCGGCGTCTACAAGAACATGACGTACATCGACACCGCGCGCGTGGAGTTCGACTGGGAGTTTCCGCTCGGCGAAATCATTCTCGACTTTTTCGACAAGCTCAAAAGCGTGAGCCGCGGCTATGCGTCCCTCGACTACGAGCTCATCGAAAATCGCCCGAGCAAGCTCGTGCGACTCGACATGCTGATCAACGGCGAAGCGATCGACGCGTTCTCGGTGATTACGCACGCCGACAAGTCGTACGAATGGGGCCGCAAGGTTGCGGAGAAGCTGCGCGAACTGATTCCGCGACAGTTGTTTGAAGTCGCGATTCAGGCCACCATCGGGCAAAAAGTGATTGCCCGCGAAACGGTGAAACCACTGCGCAAAGACGTGCTCGCGAAGTGTTACGGCGGCGACATCTCGCGCAAGCGCAAGCTGCTCGAGAAGCAGAAGGAAGGAAAAAAGCGCATGAAGCAGGTGGGCAGTGTGGAGATTCCGCAGGAGGCGTTCCTCGCCGTCCTGCAGGTCGACTGACGCGCGCACGTGGCTTCGCTCGTCATCCAGACGTCGTTCCTGGGCGACATGGTGCTCACCACGCCGCTGCTCGACCGGCTCGCGCGTCGCGGGCCGGTTGATGTCGTGGCCACGCCGCAGGGTGCGCCGCTGCTCGCCGGTCATCCCGCCGTACGCGATCTCATTGTGTACGACAAGCGCGGCATCGCGCGCGGCTGGCGTGGCCTGATGCGCACCGCCCGGGCCATACGCTGGCGCGCACCGGGCGAGCCGCGCAACACGACGGTGGCCTATCTCGCGCAGGGCTCGCTGCGCAGCGCCACCCTGGCGGCCGTAGCCGGCGTCCCCACGCGTATCGGCTTCGATACGTCGGCGGGACGCGCGCTGTACACACGCCGCGTTCACTTCGAGCCCGACCATCACCACGCCGAGCGACTGTGGCAACTGGCGTCGGAAGGCGAAGAGGACGCACGGCCAGCGTCGCCCTTGCACCCGCGTCTGTATCCGTCGGCCAACGATCACGCGGCGGCCGCGACGCTGCTCACGTCGGCCGGTCTGCCATCGGGCGCGGCGATTCTGATTCTCGCACCAGGCAGCGTGTGGGCGACCAAGCGGTGGCCGCACTATGCCGAGCTGGCGGTGGCGCTCCATCAAGACGCGCGCACGGCCAACGCGCGGGTTGTGATCATTGGCGGTGCCGCTGACGGCAACGTGGCCCGGGAGATCTCGCAAGCCGCGCAGGCGGCGGGCGTGCCGCTCCCCATCGACGCCACGGGCCGACTCTCGCTGCTGGGCTCCGCCGCCTTGCTCGCCCGCGCCGGTGCGATCGTGACCAACGATTCGCTGCCACTCCATCTCGCTTCAGCGATGGGCATTCCCACCGTCGCGCTCTTCGGACCCACCACACTCGCCCTCGGCTTCGGTCCGCTGGCGCCGCACGCGGAGGTGCTGGGCATGGAGGGATTATCTTGTCGGCCGTGCCACGCGCACGGCCCAATGACCTGTCCGCTCGGTCATTGGCGTTGCATGCGGGACCTCTCCACCGGTCGCGTCGTGGATGCCGTGGCTGATGTCATGCGTGTGTCGCGCTGATTGCTCGCGCCCTTCATTATTCACCCGACCGTCCATGTCCGCTCTCTCGACGTCCTACATTCTCGGTGTTGATCTCGGCGGGACAAACATCGTCGTGGGCGCGATGCCCGCAGACGGTCGCTCGATGCATGCGGTGCGCTCCGAGCCCACGCATGCCGACGACGGCGCCGACGGAGTGACGGCGCGTATCGTGCGCATGATCGAAGAGACGATCGCGCAAACAATGGCGGAAACGGGGGCGACGCGTACGGACTTTGCCGGTGTAGGCATTGGTGCACCGGGTCCGCTCGACCGCGAGACGGGCGTGGTGTTGATCACGCCGAATCTCGGATGGACCAACTACCCGCTGCGCGACCGTATCTCCGAAGCGGTTGGTCTGCCGGCCGCACTCGACAACGACGCCAACTGCGCCACACTCGGCGAATGGTGGATTGGCGCCGCCCGTGGGACGCGGCACGCCATTGGTCTCACGATCGGCACGGGAATCGGCGGCGGGCTGATTCTCAATGGCGCGCTGTATCACGGCGCGTCGGGCATTGCCGGAGAACTTGGCCACACGTCGATCGATGCGAACGGGCGGCGCTGCAAGTGCGGCAACTACGGATGCCTGGAGGCGTATGCGTCGGGACCGGCGATTGCGGTCCGCGCACGCGAGGCGCTCGGAGGGGGCGAGAACTCACTGTTGCCGTCGATGGTCAACGGCGAATTGGATCGCATTACCGCGCAGACGGTGTACGACGCTGCCGAGCGCGGGGATCAGGTGGCGCTGGGCGTGGTGCGTGACACGGCGGGCTTTCTGGGTACGGGCATTGCAAACCTGCTCAACATCTTTAATCCGGAAGTGGTCGTGATCGCGGGCGGTGTGACACAGGCCGGTGATGCCCTGTTTGAACCGCTGCGAGCGGAGGTGCGTCGCCGCGCGTTCAAGCATGCGGTGGCAGCCTGTCGCATTGTACCCGGCGAGCTGCCGGGCACGGCGGGCGTGGCTGGCGCCGTGGCGACGTTTTCGACGTGGGGCGCACGTTGATCCGCTCGTGGTGGCGAACGGAGCACCGCGCATGAGCGAAAAAAAACGCGTCGGTGTCATTGGTTCGTTTGTGTGGGATGTGATTCACGGACGCGACCGTCGTACGGTCCCCGTCGAAGAATGGGGCGGCATCACCTACGCACTCTCGGCCATGGACGCCGCGCTCGCGGATGACTGGGAGATTGTGCCGATACTCAAGGTGGGCGATGATCTGGCCGATCGGGCGCGGACCTTTGTGCGCGGTCTTCGTCACCTCGCGCCGGACGCGGCGTTGATCGCTGTGCCCTACCCCAACAATCGCGTGGAACTGCGATATCACGACGCCGAACGACGCAGCGAGTTTTTGAGCGGCGGCGTTCCGGGGTGGACGTGGCTTGGTCTCAAGCCATTGTTGGAATCGGCGAACCTCGACGCGCTGTACGTAAACTTCCTGAGCGGGTGGGAGCTGGATCTTGAAACGGCGCAGTTGTTGCGCGCGCATTTTGCCGGACCGATCTACTGCGACCTGCACATGTTGGTCATGGCCGTGCAGCCGGACGGTCTGCGCGTGCCACGCCCCCTGCCGGATGTGGCAGCGTGGTGCAGCTGCTTTGACGTGCTGCAAGTGAATGAGGAAGAAATGGCCATGATGGCGCCGGACCCGATGATGCTCGCGGCTACGGCGATGGCCGCTGGCGTGTCGTGCTTGTGCGTCACACTGGGCAGTCAGGGCACGGTGTATGTCGCGGCACCGGGATTCGCGTCACTGGCCGATGTGCCGGCACGACGCGCCCTCGCCACCGGGCCACGCGGTGGCAACAGTCCACTTGGCGCGCTCCGCACGGCGCGTCTGCCCGCCGTGCGCGCCAACGTGTCCGGCGACGGTGATCCCACCGGCTGCGGTGATGTCTGGGGCGCCACCCATTTCTCGCGCCTGCTCTCCGGTGATAAGTTGGAAGAGGCGATGGTCGCCGCTTCTCAAGCGGCCGCGCGCAATGTTGAGCATCGCGGCGCCACCGGGCTCGCGTCTTACCTCCGGGGAGAGCTACACACTTCGTGACGACCGTGATCAGCGTGCCGCCTTCGCTCGATGAGCAGACGTTTGAACACGTCGTCGAGCAGCTTGCACCGCTGCCTCCCGACCAGAAAGTGCTGTTCGATGCACGCCACGCGCGCTGGGCGTCTCCCTACGGGTTGACGGCGCTGCTGTGCGCGGCGCAGTCGCGCACCGAGCGCGCGGACTTTGCGATGCCGGAGCACCCTGACACCGTCTCGTACTGGGCGCGCACGGGATTTTTCCGGCACGCCGCCGACGTGTTCGAGTTGCATGGGACAGTGCCGCGCCAGCGCGAATCACGCGACTCGAGTGTGTTACTCGAGATCACACCGGTGACGCAGAGCGACGATGTGCACACGGTGGTGAGCCGCATTCAGAGCAAGGCCGCCGAGATTCTGCACGGAGAGCTGCATCTGGACACGTCCGCGATCATGGGCTTTGGCATGATGCTCAGCGAAGCGTGTCAGAACATCGTGGAGCACGCGGGTCGCGGTGGCTGGGTCTCGGTGCAGGCGTACAGTTGGCGTAAACGCCTGGGCCGCCGTGTGGTGGTCATCGCCGTCTGCGACGCCGGCATTGGCTTCAGGCAATCGCTCGAGAGCGCGGCCGGTCACCGCCGCGATGACCGGTGGGGAGACGCGCGTGCCCTCGAATCAGCGGTGCTGCAGTCAATGAGCCGCCACCGTGCCCGCGACGCGGGCCGAGGTCAGGGACTGGCCGGTATTCGACGCTTTTGCGCGCGGTGGGAGTGCAAGTTATCGGTGCGGAGCGGAGCCGCGCGTATTGCGCTCACGCCGCCGTGGGACGAAGATGAAGCGATGCGCGATGGCTTACCGTTTTTTCCCGGTGCACAAGTGCAAATCATTATTCCCGAGCGTTTGCCGGGAGACCCAGCCCCGGCGGTGCGTGCTCGTGCCACGGACCGACCGCGATGACGCATCACATCGATGTCAGCACGGTGCTGCGCGGCGCGGTGTGCGAGCTGTATTCCAATCTCGTCACGCGCCCCACTGGCGCGGCTGTGCGCATGGCGATCGAAGCGATGCTGGCGGAGGGTCGACCGCCCACGATTACCACGATTGATTTTTCGCACGTCAACCTGCTCGATTTTTCGTGCGCCGATGAAATCGTGGCCAAGCTGCTGCTCAGTCACGTGGACGCCGCGCATGAGGACGCACGATACGTCTGTTTCCGCGGCATGCGCGACGATCACCTCGACGCCATGGAAGCGGTGCTCGAGCGCCGCGAGTTGGCCCTTGTCTGGGATCGCGACGGCTGGCCGGAGCTGCTCGGGCAGGTGACGGCGGAAGAGCATCGCTATTGGGACGTGGTGCGCACCGGCGGCCCGGTGTGGGCACCCGCCGTCGCCACCACCATCGGATGCACCACCGCACAGGCCGAGGCACAGCTCACGCGGCTCTGGCATCGTCGGCTCGTCATGCGGATGACCGATGGATTCACAGTGCCGCGCGGCATCGGTGGTGTGGTCGCATGAGCGGCAACAAGGGCGACCCGGGCGCACCACGCATCGGTCGCGGCATGTTCTCCGGTATGTCGCCGCCGTTGCAAGTGGTGGGCTACATCGGGACGCGACGCGGTGATCCCGAGCGCGGTCCACTCATTCGCATGCGCTCCGACGACGCACTGATTCGCTTGCTCACAGACGGTGAACTGGTGCGCATCATGGGTCCGCGCCGCAGTGAGTTCGCGCCGCTGGCCATCGACGACACGCTGCCCCGCGGTGGCGTGGTTGTGCGCGATCTGGCCGGCGTGACCATCACCGAAATCGTGCGGGTGATCAAGGCCGACTTCGACTCTCCCCGCACCACCTGATCGACCTCAGCGAGCTGCCTCATGTCAGACCAACCGAACCTCGAACCCACACCACCGTTGCGCCTCGCGACGCTCGCGATTCATGGCGGGCGGGCCCATGGTGCTCCGGGCGATGCTGTGGTCCAGCCTCTCGTGCAATCCGTGAATCACGTGCAGCCCGTGGGCACGCCCGACGGTGTGCTGTACACGCGCTACGCGAATACGCCGAACGCACAAGTGGTGCAGCGTCGCATCGCGCTGCTCGAAGGGGCCGAAGCCTCGCTCGTACTCTCGAGCGGCATGGGGGCCACGTCCTGCACCATGCTGTCGTTACTGCGCCCGGGGGATCATCTCATTACAAGCGCGTGGATTTACGGCGGCACGCGCAAGTTGTTCGATCACGAGTTGCCGGCGATGGGCGTATCGGTCACCACGGTCGATCCCACCGAGTCGCGCGCGTGGCGGCGCGCCATCACCAAGGAGACGCGCGTCATCTTTCTTGAGTCGCCCGTCAATCCCACCACGCGCGTGCTCGACCTGCGTCCGTTAACCGCGCTGGCGCGTGAAGCGGGCCTCGCGCTCGTCATCGACGCGACCTTCGCGAGCCCGATCAACTATCGGCCCATCGAACATGGTGCCGATGTTGTCATTCATTCCGCCACCAAGTACCTCAACGGGCATCACGATATCCTCGCCGGCGTCGTGAGCGGCACGGAATCAATGATCGATGAGGTCCGTCAGAAGATGATGGTGTGGGGCCAGGCGCCCGATCCATTTGCGTTGTGGTTGCTGGAGCGTGGCCTCAAAACACTCGACGTGCGCGTGAAGCGACAGAACAGTTCTGCGCAGCGTGTGGCCGAATGGGCGCAGACGCATCGCGCGATTGCGCGGGTGCATTATCCGGGGCTTCCGTCGCATCCGGATCATGTGCTGGCCAAAGAAACGCTCGACGGATTTGGTGGTATGCTCGCGCTTGAGCTGGCCGGCGGTGGTGAGGCCACCGCGCAAGTGCTGGGCCGACTGCGGTTGATCACGCACGCACCGAGTCTGGGCGGTGTCGATTCACTCGTAAGCGAACCACGGTACACGTCGCATGCCGCCATGACACCGGAGGCGCGAAGGGCGATCGGGATCCCGGACGGATTTCTGCGCTTCAGCATTGGTCTCGAAGATCCCGACGACCTGATCGCGGACCTCGCGCACGCGTTGGCGTAGCCCGTGTCCGGCGTTCTCCGCCTCGACGCGGCCACCAAGGAGTATCCTCGCACCGGCGTTGCCGTCCGCGACGTGTCGTTCGAGGTGCAGAAGGGTGAGTTCGTATTCCTCACCGGGGCCAGTGGCTCCGGCAAGAGCACGCTGCTGAAAATGCTCTCATTCGCCGAACGACCCACGCGCGGTGAAGTGAAAGTGAGCGGCTTTGCGTCCGCGACGTTGCGCGACTCTGACATCCCGAAGTTGCGTCGACGGCTCGGTATCGTATTTCAGGATTTTCGGTTGCTCACGGATCGTACCGTCGAAGCCAATATCGCTTTCGCGCTCGAGGTCACGGGCGTTGCGAAAGGTACGATCGGCCCACGAGTGGGCCGACTGCTCACGCAAGTGGGACTCGCCTCCAAGGCCACGGCGATGCCCCACGAGCTCTCGGGCGGTGAACAACAACGCGTGGCCATCGCACGCGCGCTGGCCAACGATCCATTCTTGCTGCTGGCCGATGAACCCACCGGTAATCTCGACGAGCGCGCGACCCGTGGCATCGTGCAACTCCTGCGCGAAATCAATGCACTGGGCACGGCCGTGATCATGGCGACGCACGATCTGTCGCTGATCATGCGCAGCGGTCATCGATATCTCGAACTCGAACGCGGTGAGCTCTTGTACGACGGGACTGATGCGCGCCGACTGGCGAGGCATCAGTGAGCCTCGCTCTGCGGGAGGCGCTACTCGCGTTCAAGCGGGCACCGCTGCTCAGCGTGCTCGGCATCACCACGATTGCGTTTTCGCTGTTTGCGTTCGGCCTGTTCGGGCTGGTGGCGATCAACATTCGCGACGCGCTGCGGGCAGTTGAAGATCGCGTTGAGGTGCGCGCGTTTCTGGTGGACGGTACCAGCGAAGACGCACTGTCCGCCGTGCTCGGCGACATCGGCGCGTTTCCGGAGGTGCGAGAGGTCGGCTACGTGAGTCCCGACTCAGCGCTCGCACGATCACGCGAGGAACTGGCCGAGTTTCGCGACGTATTTGATGCGTCGGTGTTGCCTGGCTCGATTGAGATCCGTTTGCGCGAGGGCTTTCGCGATCCGGTGACGGTTCAGGCGCTCTCCGACCGGATTGCGAGTTACCCGATTGTTGACGATGTTCGATTTGGACAGGAGTGGGTCGCGAAGCTCTATCGCGTGCGTACGATTGCCGTGTTCGCGGGCACCGGACTGGGCGTGGTGTTTGCTCTCGTCGCCGTGCTGATTATCGGCAGCACAATCCGTATGGCCGTGCTTGCGCGCGCTCGTGAAATCGAGATCATGCGGCTCGTTGGCGCCACCAATGGATTCGTGCGCCTGCCCTTCCTCATTGAGGGGCTGATCAAGGGTGCGTTGGGCGGACTGTTGGCGGTTGGCATGGCGTGGGTGGCCCACACGGCGGTGTCGCGTTCGCTGTTCGAAACGGTGTTCTTCACGTCATCGCAAATTGCCATGGGCGTGCTGGCCGGCGCCGCGCTCGGCTTCCTCGGCAGCTTGCTGTCGGTCGGTCGTCACCTGCGCGCCGTGTGGCGCGACACGTGATATCCACCGCGCTGTTCGCATCGCGCGCGCCGTTGGCCGCGTGGCGCGACACCACGCGCCGGTTTGTCGGGCTCGCGCTGCTGGCACTCACGAGCGCGATGGCGTGGCCGGCGGTGCCGGTTGGTGCGCAGGCGAAGCCACCAAGTACCGAAGTACGACTTCGACAACAGCAGCAGGAGCTGCAGAAGCTGCGGCAGGAGCGTGAGCAACTCGAAAAGCGCATGGGTGATTTGCAACGCAGTGCGCGCACGCTGACCGATGAAGTCGTCAATCTCGACCGACAGGCTGAAGCCACCTCGCGGTTGGTTCGGGCACTGGAGCAACAACTCGTCGAGATCACGGCCGAAGTCGACTCCGCCACCGGGCGGCTCGTCCGCGCCGAAGACGAACTCCTTGGCAAGCGCGCCGTCTTGCAGCGACGTGTGGTCGACATCTACAAGCGCGGTCCGCTGTATTCGGCGGAAGCCATGTTGTCGGCCCGATCCTTCGGGGATCTGGTGGCGCGCTACAAATACCTCTACGAGGTCGCGCGACGTGATCGCAGCCTGGTCGCGCGCGTGGAATCCCTGCGCGATCAGATTGCCGGCCAGCGTACCTTGCTGGTGCGACTGCAGGACGGCATCACTCGCAACCGCGTGGAAAAAACAGCCGAGGAACAGCGGTTGCGCGCGTTGGAGCAACGGCGCGCACAGCGACTCACCGTCGTGCAGCGGGACGCCACGAGCACGCGTCAGCGCCTCACGCAACTGGCGCGGGACGAAGCTCGGCTCTCAAACCTCATCACCAATCTTGAGGCGACCCGCCGACGCGCGGAGCTCGCACCGAATGCGCGACCGGCGGCTCCGTCTACGATTACAACCGCAGATTTTGGGAAATTGGATTGGCCGGTGGACGGTGAAATTCTGTATCGATTCGGACGTGTCGTGAATGTGAACAATACGACGACCCGTTGGAACGGCCTTGGCATCGCAGCGCGCGCCGGCACCACAGTGCGCTCGGTCGCCGCCGGCGAAGTGATGGTGGCCGAAGCGATCGGCACCTACGGACTCACCGTGATCGTACAACACGGCGGTGGTGACTATTCGGTGTACGGTTCACTGGCGGGCGTGAGCGTCCGCAAGGGCACCACTGTCACCAAGGGACAGGCCATTGGAAGCGTCGGCGCGGCCGATCCGGAGCTGCCACCGCACCTCCACTTTGAAATCCGTCCGCGCGGTCGTGCGGTCGATCCCCTAGAATGGCTTCGCGCCCAGCGTCCATGAGCTCAGCCAGGAAGTCCCCGGCATCGGTGCAGGCAAACACCAGCGCACACTCCGCCTCCGCCGCTAACGAGAAGCCTCGCGCAAAGGCCCGCGCGAAAAAGGTCACGCCGACCAAATGGACCGATCATGAAGTCGGGCAGCCGCACCCACTCGCCACATCAGCCGCGAATGATCGGGCACCAATTGGTGCTCACGTGTCCATTGCGGGTGGCACCCCTGAGGCGGCGCTGCGTGCAGGGGAGATCGGCGCGAGCGCCGCACAGATCTTCACCAAGCAGGCCAACCGCTGGCTTGAACGCGACGTGGACGCTATCGAGGCCGACGCCTTCCGCGTTGCGTTCGCACCCACTCCAGTACGCTGGATCTGCGCGCACGACAGCTACCTGATCAATCTGGCCTCGCCCGACCCGGAGCTTCGCGCGCGATCGATCGAAAGCTTTCGCGCCGAGCTGCGACGCTGTCATGCACTCGGCCTCGACGCACTGGTGTCGCATCCGGGCAACTTCATGGACGAGCGCAGCAGCGGTTTGTCGCGCAATGTGGACGCGATTGTTGAAGCACTCGAACGCGAACCCGGACCAACACGCCTGCTCATGGAACTCACAGCCGGACAGGGCACGGTGCTGGGCGGGACATTCGAAGAAATGGCAGAACTCCTCTCGAGAATTCCGACTTCGCTGTCCGCACGCGTTGGCGTGTGTCTCGATACCGCGCACATCTGGCCGGCGGGCTACGATCTCGTCGCCGACTACGACGGCGTGTGGAATCGGTTTGGCGATACGATTGGATTCGCGCAGTTGGGCTGCCTGCATCTCAACGATTCGAAGGCGGCGCTGGGTTCGCATCTCGACCGTCACGAACTCATCGGCGAAGGTACCATCGGCGCCGAGGTGTTCCGTCGCATCATGACGGACGAGCGCCTCGCGTCGGTGCCACGCATTATCGAAACGCCCAAAGGCGATGTCCCGGCCGCCGCCGATTCGCGGATGCTCTCGCTCCTACGCTCGTTTACGACCGCGTAGCGATCACGCCGAGCGCGCGTGCGTGGTCGACGGTGAATCGGTTTGTTGCGCCTGAGGAGCCGGGGTGCTCTTGAGGGAGGGTCGTCCCGTAGGCATGTTTCCGTATACAACGTATTTACGAAACCGAAGACAAACCGTCAGGGACTGCGGGCGCGCCGGTCGCGAACGTATCCCCCTTCCTAACTGATTCTACGGCGCCGCGCGAACGCTTGTGTCGCGCGCTGTCACTTCGAGAGGGTCGCAACACGCATGGCGACACAAATCAGCCCCGATTCCAACGCACGAGAAAACGCTGACGGACTGGCGAAACAGGGGCTCGCGCCCACCGGTGCAGTGCACTGGAACCTGATCTCGCCTGAGCTTGTCGAAGCCGCCATTCGCCGTGGCGAAGGTCGCCTCGCTGCCATGGGGCCGTTTGTGGCGGTCACCTCGCCGCACACCGGCCGCTCGCCCAACGACAAGTTTGTGGTGCGTGAACCGGGAAGCGAGGCGGATGTCGATTGGGGACGCGTGAACCAACCGATTTCGCCCGAACACTTCGACCTGCTCCTCTCCGATGTGCGCGGGTACCTGAACGGCCTGCCGGAACTGTTTGTGCAGGATTTGTACTGTGGTGCTGATGCCGCGTCGCGTCTGAGTGTCCGCTACATTCTGCCCAACGCGTGGCATGGCAGCTTCGTGCGCAACATGTTCATTCGTCCCGCGCTCGAAGAACTGGCCGGCTTCGATCCGAACTTCACGGTGTACCACGCGCCGGAGTTTCAGGCCGATCCCACGCG
>JBBRDP010000031.1:0-21943 GCA_038203795.1 Gemmatimonadales bacterium | reverse complement strand
GTGTGTTCACCTGGTTGCTCGAACGCAGCACCGTCTCAGCGGGCTGAGCCCGCACCCGTCTCCGGAGCATATAGTGCCCACGATTTACACGCCGTACATCATTGAACGTTCGTCCCGCGGTGAGCGGTCGTACGACATCTTTTCGCGGTTGCTCATGGACCGCATTGTCTTTCTCGGCACGCCCGTGAATGATGATGTGGCCAACGTGATCATTGCGCAGCTGTTGTTCCTGTACGCCGACAACCCGGATAAGCCGATCAATCTGTACATCAACTCGCCCGGTGGCAGTGTGTCGGCTGGCATGGCGATTTATGACACCATGCAGTTCATCAAGTCGCCGGTGCACACGACGTGCATGGGTATGGCCGCCAGCATGGGCGCGTTTCTCCTGTGCGCTGGTGAGCCCAGCAAGCGCGCCGCGCTGCCGCATGCCCGCGTCATGATTCACCAGCCGTCGCAGAGTGGCGGTGGTGGGTCCGCATCGGATATCGAGATTCAGGCGCGCGAGATTCTGTATTTGCGCGCGAAAATGAATGAGCTCATGGCGAAGCACACGGGACGGCCGGTTGAGCAGATCGAGCGGGATACCGATCGTGACCGGTTCCTGTCGGCGGAAGAAGCCAAGGTGTATGGATTGATCGACAATGTGATCGCGACGGATGCGGAGCTGGTGGCCGCTGCGGCAGCGGCGAAGTAATCAGCGTTTGTTTTTCTGGAAAGCGGCGGGGGCCAAAGCCCCCGCCGCTTTTTGCTGTGCGCGGCCGGTCGTCAGCGTTCACCGGGGCGCAGCGTAAACCGTACGGTCGGCCCCGAAAGCTCTTCTTGGGTAGCTGTCGCTGCCACTATCGCGCGCACCTCATACTCGCCCGGCTCCAGCGCGCTTAGTGCAAACGGCAGGCCAAAACCCGAGCGCTCCGCGGTGCGCACCATCGGGACGAGCGGGCCCGGCGCCACGCGCACCGTGCGGCCATCGGGGCCGGCCTGAAACAGGCTGCTCATGCGGCCCCACGTGGATTGATCGACTCGGCGAAACTCCAGCAGCATCGTGCGCGGCGACGCCGACGGGGTGGCGACCTCCCAGTACAGCACGATGCGCTCCGACGGGCGCAGCCACGTGCGGGGCAGCAGGCGATCAAGCGGCAGCTCCGTGCGCGGCAGCTCCGTGCGCGGCGCGCTGGACGCTGCCTTCGCCGCGCTCCCGCTCTCGGCGGCCAGCAACACCACCGCAGACACCGCGCGCGCGCCATCGTCGCTGAGAAAGAACCGGTGTCGCCAGACCTGCCGCGGGTCCGTCACCGCTTCGAGGCTCACGACGCCGCCGTCGACGGGCAACACCCCGCTCACGCGCACCACCTCGCGATCGGTGGACGTCATGAACAACCGCCTACACGCGCCAGGAAGTTGGTACCTTCCCGTCGGTGGGCGGGGAACACCTGCGTAAAATTGCCACAGGTGTTTCACAACGACCGTGCTGACCGAGTCGGTGCTGGTGGCGAACGGAATGGTCGTGAGCGAGCGGTGCCCCGAGCAGGCACTAAGCATCGCGCTCAGCAGAAGTGGTGCGAGAAGGCGCAGGCCTCCTCTGCTGCCGCGATAGCGCGCCGCACAACGACGCAGGCCCCGGTCGGATAATTCCCGTAAGCACTAGCATATTGAAAGGGATTTAAGACGTCCAGTCAACACACCATAAAGCCTGATGAGGCACCGATGGGGCCGTCACGGCGCGGATTGTGGGCGGGCGCGCACTGGGCTTCGGTCTGCTGAGCCTCACGGGCGCCTGAGGCCTTTTGGCTTTCGGCAACATCCGTTTCGAAACTCCCCATGCCACACCCGCTCCCGCCAGCTCGCCCCAAATCTCCACCCACCACAGCCGGAGCACTCCAGCTCTCACCCCAACCCGCCGAGACTCCCCCCAATCCCCTCCCGCCCCGCCCGCTTCGCTTGACCCTTCGCCCCTGTTCGGGTTAGTTCATAGGTATCGTACGGGGCCTCCCCCGTTTCCCGTTCCCCGCTCGCCGAAATGTCCCAAGACAAGCATCTGCGCTGCTCCTTCTGCGGCAAGTCCAAGGACGCCGTCCGGAAGTTCATTTCTGGTCCGTCGGTCTACATCTGCAATGAGTGCATCGCGCTCTGCAATGAGATCCTGTCGGAGGATGAAGAGCGCGAAGTAACCGAGGCGATTACCCAAGTCCCCTCCCCGCGCGAGATCAAGGGCACGCTCGACCAGTACGTGATTGGGCAGGAACGTGCCAAGAAAGCGCTCTCGGTGGCGGTGTACAACCACTACAAGCGCATCAACGCCGCCGCCAATGCGCGCGAAGACGACGTGGAGCTCGACAAGTCCAACATTCTGCTCATCGGCCCCACGGGTGTGGGCAAGACGCTGCTCGCGCAGACGTTGGCGCGCATCCTCGATGTGCCGTTCACGATCGCCGACGCCACCACGCTGACCGAAGCCGGCTACGTGGGCGAAGACGTCGAGAACATTCTTGTGCGTTTGCTGCAGGCGGGCGACTTCAATGTCGCCGAGTGCGAACGCGGCATCGTGTACATCGACGAGATCGACAAAATCGCGCGCAAGTCGGAAAATCCGAGCATCACGCGCGACGTGTCAGGCGAAGGCGTGCAACAGGCGCTGCTCAAGATTCTCGAGGGCACGGTGGCTTCGGTGCCGCCGCAGGGTGGTCGCAAGCAT
This sequence comes from Gemmatimonadales bacterium, assembly GCA_038203795.1. Lineage (GTDB taxonomy): Bacteria > Gemmatimonadota > Gemmatimonadetes > Gemmatimonadales > Gemmatimonadaceae > JAABRT01. The sequence goes on along the minus strand of JBBRDP010000031.1, from coordinate 19,248 downwards.
CCGCAACAGGAATACATCCAGATCAATACCAAGGACATCCTGTTCATTTGCGGCGGAGCGTTCGATGGATTGGAGAAAATCATCGAGGCCCGCGTGGGCCGTCGCCAGATCGGCTTTGGCGGACCGAAAGAAGCGGAGAACGAGCCGCTCGAGGGTGTGGTCACCGAGCCGTCCAAGTCGCCGTTCTCCGAAGTGGAGCCGGAAGATCTGCTGCGCTACGGCATCATTCCTGAGCTCGTGGGCCGTATGCCGGTGTGTGTGCCGCTCGATGCACTCGACGTCAACACGCTTGTGCAGATTCTCAAGGAGCCCAAGAACGCATTGGTGCGCCAGTACCAGCGCCTGTTCGATCTGGAAGACGTGAAAATCACGTTTGAAGAGTCAGCGCTTCGCGCCATCGCCGAAAAGGCGCTGCGTCGCGGCACGGGCGCGCGTGGATTGCGTGCGATTCTGGAAGAAACACTGCTCGAAACGATGTTCGATTTGCCAAGCCGCGATGACATCGTGGAAGTCAAAGTCACCGAGGCTTCGATCACCCGCGGCGGATCGCCGCTGTTGGAGATCGCGCCCAAGCGCCAGAAGAAGGAAGCCTGAGCCCACGCCCTGCCCCGCGTTCCGGCACCTCGCCGGCGCGGTACCCCGTCTTGCCGCTGCGTGATGTGGTGTTGTTTCCGCATGCGGCCATGCCCCTGCTCGTGGGGCGCTCCCGTTCGCTCGCCGCCGTTGCTGCCGCCGCCGAGGGATCGCGCGAACTCCTGCTCGTCACACAGCGAAACCCGGACGATCAGCATCCTGCCGGCACCGCGCTGCATCGGGTCGGCGTCGTCGCACGCATCCAGCAGGTCACGCGGTTGCCGAACGGCACCACGCGTATTCTCGTGGACGCGCGCGAACGGGTGACCATCACGCGCTTCGCCGCACCGCGCACCGCGACGGGTGCAGCGCCGCGCGTTGGTACCAGCGCCGCTGTCGATCCTGAGGAGAGCGCAACCGCGCCGACAGCGCTCTACGCGACCGCGAGGCCGTTTCCGCTTCAGATCGTCGACTCGGATCTGCCGGGACTGGCCGTGCGCGTTCGACACGTCGTCTCGCTCTTCGAGGAATACGCTGCGCTGCAACGCCGTATTCCGCCGGAAATCGTGGGCATCCTGCAGTCGATTGAAGATCCCGTGCGACTGCTCTTTGGCATCGCCGCGCACCTGCAGTTGCCGCTCGATGTCCGTCAGGAACTGCTCGCGATGGCAACGCTCCAGGAACTCGTCGAGCGCGTCGCGAACGTCCTTGTGTCCGAACTTGATTTACTCCGGCTGGAGCGACGCATTGATGAGCAGGTGCGCGGTTCGCTCTTCCAGAACCAGCGCGAGTTTTTTCTGCAGGAGCAGCTCAAGGCGATCCACAAAGAACTCGGGAATGACGACGGCGACGACCTCGAGGAACTCGAGCGTCAGCTCACCGCACGGCAACTTCCCGAGAGCGTGCAACTGCGCGCCACCCGTGAGGTGCGCAAGCTGCGCAAGTTGTCGCCGATGTCGCCGGAAGCCGCCGTCTCGCGTGGCTGGCTCGATTGGATCGCGGCGCTTCCGTGGCGCGAACGCAGTGCAGACACGCTCGACATCACCACGGCGCGTGATGTGCTCGAGGCGGATCACTACGGTCTCGCTGAAGTAAAGGAGCGCATCCTCGACCATGTGGCCGTGATGGCGCGCGTGGGGGTGGTGCGTGGTCCCATTCTGTGTCTCGTGGGACCGCCCGGTGTGGGTAAGACCTCGCTCGCGCGCAGTATCGCCCGTGCCATGGGCCGCACGTTCGTACGGATCTCGCTGGGCGGTGTGCGTGATGAAGCGGAAATCCGTGGACATCGTCGCACCTACGTGGGTGCCCTGCCCGGTCGCATTGTGCAGGCCATGCGTCGCGCGGACGTCACCAACCCGGTGCTCCTGCTCGACGAACTTGACAAGCTTGGCAGCGACTGGCGTGGTGATCCGTCGGCGGCGCTGCTGGAAGTGCTCGACCCGGAGCAGCATCGCGCGTTCGCCGACCACTATCTCGAAGTGGATTACGACTTGTCGCAGGTGATGTTCATCACCACCGCGAACTCGTTGCCCGGTATTCCCGAAGCGCTGCGCGACCGACTCGAAATCGTGCGACTGCCCGGGTATCTCGAACCGGAAAAGTTGGCGATTGCGTCGCGCTATCTGGTGCCGCGTCAGCTGGAAGCGCATGGGCTGGTCGCCGGCGACGTTGTGATTGATGCCACGGTGCTCACCGCCGTGCTGCGCGGCTGGACGCGCGAAGCCGGTGTCCGCGATCTTGAACGTCGCATTGCCCGCCTCGTGCGCAAGCTCACGCGGGCGATTGCCGAACAGGGTGACATCGCGTTGCCCATCACGGTGACGGAAGAACAGCTGCACACCTATCTCGGCGTTGCGCCCTTCGACGCCGAGCTGGCCAGCACGGAGCATCGTGTGGGTGTGGCGAACGGGCTCGCCTACACGAGCGTTGGCGGCGAAGTGCTGGAAGTGGAAGTGAGCGTCGTGCCGGGTCGTGGGCGGTTACAACTCACCGGAACGCTCGGCGACGTCATGAAAGAGTCGGCGTCGGCTGCGCTGACCTGGGTGCGCTCGAAACTCGACGTGCTCGGCCTCGCGCCGGACACGTTGCAACGCCACGATCTGCATGTGCATGTGCCGGCCGGTGCCACCCCAAAAGATGGTCCGTCGGCTGGCATCGCGATGGCCACGGCCATGGCCAGTGCGCTCACTGGTCGTGCGGTGCGCGGCGATGTTGCAATGACCGGCGAAGTCACATTGCGCGGTCGCGTGCTGCCGATTGGTGGACTGCGCGAAAAAGGCGTGGCGGCACATCGGCAGCATATGACCATGGTGATTGTGCCGTTCGGCAACGTGCGGGAAATCAGTGAGCTCCCCGAGGACGCGCGCGAGGGCGTCACGTGGCAAACGGTGCGTTCGATGGAGGAAGTGCTGGAACACGCGTTGCTTCCGCTGCCCGCGAGCGCACCCGTGCGCACCTCCGCGCGTCGTGCATCGCGCCGCGCAGCCTCCGCCGAGGTCCACACGTGATGTCCGATCCCGCGGCGCACAACGCGACAAATCCCGATCCGTTGGTGATTCGTTCGCTCGAGTTTATCGGTCCCATGGCCGAGGCAGGCGGTTGGCGTCCCGAGTCGACCTTGCCGGAAGTCGGCTTTGCCGGTCGCTCGAATGTGGGCAAGTCGTCGTTGCTGAACAAGCTGGTGCGTCGCAAGGCGTTTGCGCGTGTAAGCAACACACCGGGCCGTACACGCGAGATCAATTTCTTCAAGGTGAACAACACCTTCGTGCTCGCCGACTTGCCGGGCTATGGTTACGCGCGCATCTCGAAGGAGCGCAAGGCGGCGTGGCGTCCGCTCATTGAGGGGTTTCTCAAGGACAATCCGCAGTTGCGTGGTGTGGTGCTGCTGCTGGATGCACGTCATGATCCCACCGGCGACGATCGGCACATGCTGGATTTCCTCGCTGACGTTGGTGTGCCCACGCTCGTGGTGCTTACCAAGATCGACAAGTTGCGTGCGAGGGAGCGCGAAGATCGGATTCCCGCGTTGTGTGCGGCAATGGGTATCGATGAAGAGCAGCTGATCACATTTTCGGCACGCACCGGTGAAGGACGTGATGCGCTCGCGGAAGCGGTGATGTCGCTGGTCATGACGCCGGCCGATGGGGAGACGGAGGACGACGAATGAGTCGCGCGGCGAGTACTCGTATCGCGGCGCGATTGGCGGCCATCGCCGTGGCGACGCTGCTTGGAGCGGGTTGCGCAACCGTGCCCTCGGCGGAGACACCCGCTGGTGCACCTGGCACGCTGATGACAGGTGCGAATCCGGCGCTTGTGCCACCGGGCTTCGGCACATTGCGACAGGACGACATCGCGATTCGACTGTCTCTGCCGGGCGGATTGCAAATGCGCGCGGCGCCGATGGATGAGTCGTTCATCCGTTTGTTATCGCCCGATTCCTATCGCGCGATGACGGAGCTGCTCAACAGCAAGCAGACCGAGATTGACCGCGTGAAGGAGCGCGTACGCATGCCGTCATACTCACTCTGGGTGCTGAACTTCTTTGCGCAGGAACAGGGTGAGACACGGTTCAGTCCGATGGAAATCGTGATCCGGAACGTTGGCCGCGATTTCCGTCCACTCGATGTGATTCCGATGACGCCGGGTTTCGGTGAGTATCGTTTGCGTCAGCGCGACACACAGTCGGCTCTCTTCGTGTTTGACGGACAGGTGGATCCGAATCAGCCGTTGTCCATTGTGGTGGAGACCACGGAAAGCGGCGGATGGCAAGTGGTCCTGCAACGAGTGGAGCGGGAACGGGCGCTTGTACGGTCACGCGCCAGTGCGCAGCAACGTCGGGATACGATGACGCTGCGGTAGGCGGATGTGCGGTGCTCGGGGTGTGTATCGATTTGGATGCGTGCAACGGCAACGGCAACGGCAACAAAAACGGCAACGGCAACACCAACCGAGCAGGGGAAGGCGCGAAAGACGCGAAAGCGCGAAGAGGTGCCTCGGGCGACACCGCCACCCGTATCGCCAACCTCGCTGCGATTTTTTTCAGGCTGTGCTTTTAACAGCTGTTGCTGTTTTCGCGCTTTCGCGTCTTTCGCGCCTTCCCCTGCTCGGTTGGAGTTGCTGTTCTCGGTTGGAGTTGCTGTTCTCGTTCGCGGTTGCAGTTCGCTGCGGCCTGTGCGCGTTACCCGTCCACCACCCGCAACACGTCCTCCGCGACACCCGCGTCCCCTGATCGCAGCAGGTGCGCAATATGCGCCAGCGCCTCCCGTTCACGCGGCCACGTCACCACCCGGCGGGCCCCCTCGATCGTGAGCCACCGGCACGCCACATGCTCCGGACCAAGCACCACGGAGGGCATCGCCGGCCCTTCGCCAACTACACTCGCAAACACGATCGCCGCCTGCACGTCGCGCCCCGCGAGATAGAACGCGTTCACCGTGATACAGTACAGTCGCTCGGACAAGAGCCCCGTCTCCTCAAGCACCTCGCGCCGCGCCGCCGCTTCGGGACGCTCGCCGCGCTCGATTCGGCCGTGCACCACTTCCCACGAGCCCGGACAACGCGTCTGCGTGCCCCGCTGAAGCACCAACACCCGCCAGGCAAACCCCGACCCTGCATCGGAGCGAGAGCGTCCGCGAACCGGCAGCCGGTGCAGAACACAAACATCCACGACACCGGGCGTGATGACCACCCGACCGTCGGCCCCCATTGGCACAGTCATCTCACCAACCTAGCGACGGCGCTTGCCAGTATGGGAGCGCGACGGCGAGTATTCCACGTGCCCACTCGTGATGCTTTCTTCGCTCGCGCCGCCCGTTGCCGGACGCTCGGCGGCCTCGTGCCCGTTTGGCGCGATTGTTTGTTGGACCTCGACACCCCCGTAGCCGCCTACGCGAAGCTGCGGCAGGGGCCGTTCTCGTTCCTGCTGGAGTCCGCGCCGGCCGGCGGCGAAACCTGGGCGCGCTACACCTACCTCGGCAGTGCCCCCAGCGGTGCGTGGCGCCTGACCGACGGCGTCGTGGAGGACTGGACGCCCGAGCTCGGCTGGCACGGCGCGCGCACTCCACGCGATCCGATCGCCGACCTGCAGACCATCGTGCAGGGCATGCGACCCGTGGAGATGACGGAGCTCGGTCCGTTCTGGAGCGGTGCCGTCGGCTACTTCACGTATGACGCGGTGCGGCACATCGAGCGGCTGCCACACGCGCCCCCGCGCGGCGTCGCCGCGCCCGATGCCTGCTTCATGTTCCCGCGTGCACTCGTCATGATCGACAACTGGCGCGGTCAGGCGCGCGTGATTGTCTCGGTCCCTGTACCCGCCGAGGCGAGTGACGAGATCATTGCCGAACTCTTCGACGACGCGCAGCAGACGCTCCAGGAGACGATTGCGCGATTGCACGGCGCCGATCAACTGGAGCCGATCACACTCGCGCATGACGCCGAGCCGGCAACGGGGGCGTCGTCGTATGCGCAGGAAGATTTTGAACGCGATGTGTTGCGCATCAAGGAGTACATTCTCGCCGGTGATGTGTTTCAGGCGCTGCTCGCGAGGCGCATCAGCACGCCGCATGATTTTGACGGCAGCACCCTGTATCGCTGCCTTCGCGCACTGAACCCGTCGCCGTACATGTATCACCTCGTACTCGACGGGGTGGAGATCGTGGGCTCGTCACCCGAGTTGCTGCTTCGGGTGGCCGACGGTCGCGTCACGGTGCGTCCGATCGCGGGTACCCGCAAGCGTGGCACGTCTCCTGAAGACGATGACGCACTCGCGGCCGAACTGCTCGCCGATGACAAGGAGCGTGCGGAACACGTGATGCTCGTGGATCTCGGCCGCAACGATGTGGGGCGCATTGCGCAGTACGGCACGGTTCGCGTCACAGATCTCATGAAAGTGGAACGCTACTCGCACGTGTTGCATATGGTAAGCCAGGTCGAAGGAGAGCTGCTCCCGGGATACAGCGCGCTCGACGCCTTCCGCGCCACCTTTCCCGCCGGCACCATGACCGGCGCGCCGAAAGTCCGTGCGATGCAGATCATCGATGAACTTGAGCCTGTGCGACGCGGACCCTACGCCGGTGCACTCGGCTTCATTGCGGCCGGTGATCAGCGCATGGATCTCGCCATCACGATTCGCACCTGCGTCATGGCGGACGGCGTTGCTTCCGTGCAGGCCGGCGCCGGGATTGTGCATGATTCCGTGCCGGAACGCGAATGGGAAGAGACGGAAACGAAAGCGCGTGCGCTGCTCACGGCGATCGGTCGCGCGCGCGCGGCCGTTTCCACAACGGTCACGTCAGGCTGAGCCCGATGCCACTGGCGCTGGTTTCACCGTCGGGCGATCGACGATTTGCGTTGCCGGAAGGCAGCTCGCTGGTGCTCGGCCGTGAGCCAACCAGCGACCTGCCACTCTTCGATCCGGGTGTGTCGCGCCGTCACGCGGAAGTGCGTGCGTTCGGTGAGATACTGCATCTGCAGGACCTTTCGTCGCGCAACGGGACGTGGGTCAACGGCCAGCGCGTTGGGAAAGCGCAGGCGCACGTTGGCGACCTCGTGTCGTTTGGGCCGGTCGAACTGGCTGTGGTGGAAGAGACTGCACCACGCATCTCTGAAACGGCACCATTCGCGCTCGACGGCGCCGCCACCATGGTGCGCGAACGGCCGATGCGTTCACACGCCGAGGCCGTTGAAGCCGTCGCCGGCAAGCGGTTGGCACAGCTGGTGGCCGTGGCGCAACGACTCGGTGGCCTCGCGCGCCTCGAAGCCTTGCTCACGCGCATCGTAGACGACGCCTTCGAAACGTTTGATGCCGACCGTGTGGCCGTTTTGCTCGTCAACAGCGATGGTACAGCCGGACCTGAACTTGAGATGCGCATGGGTCGGGATCGCCAAGGCGCCAGCCTGTCACGATCGGTTCCGCGTGCGATTGTGAACAGCGTGGCCCAACGGCAGGTCTCGTGGTTGCTGCACGATGCCGCCCGCGATTCGCGCGTCACCAGCGATTCGGCGGTGGAACAGGTGGTACGCTCGGCGCTGGCCGCACCGCTGATCGGCGAAGGCCGTCGCACGCTCGGTGTGCTGTACGTCGATAATCTGCGCGACGTCAATGCCTTCACGGAAGGCGATCTCGACTTCCTTGTTGCGTACGCGGGCATCGCAGCGGCCGCCATGGAACGCGAACAATCGGTGGACCGCCTTCGCGAAGCCACGCGTGTGCGCGAGAACTTTGAGCGCTATTTCACGCCGCAATTGGCCGATCGTATTGCCAACCAGCGTGGTGATGTCGTGCTCGGCGGAGATCGCCGTCGGGTCATTGTGCTGTTCAGCGATATTCGGGCGTTTACCGAGGTGGCGGAATCGCTCCCGCCCGATCAGATGGCGGCGCAGTTGAATGAGTACTTCGCGGCCATGGTGGACTGCGTGTTCCGACACGACGGTGCGCTTGACAAGTTTATTGGTGATGCGCTCATGGCGTACTGGGGTGCACCGGAGGCCGCTCACGATGATGCCGATCGCGCAATTCGTGCCGCGCTCGATATGCAGTCGGAGCTCGAAACACTGAACGCGCGCTGGACAGCCGATGGACGATCGGCACTGCACGCCGGCATCGGTATCAACGCCGGTGACGCGTTCGTGGGAAATATCGGGTCACCGCGACGTCTTGAGTACACATTGATCGGCGACACGGTGAACCTGGCGAACCGTCTGTGCAGCCTGGCCCGCGGCGGGGACATTCTGATCAGCGATGCGGTGCGCGAACAGATGACCGACCCGTTGCCACTGCAGTTGCGACCGGAACTTGTACCAACGCGACATCAGGGACCGGCCGTGACGGTGTACAGCGTGCAACGCGACATTGCCCATCCGCTGGCTTCCACCGGCATGTTCGGCACGCCCAACGTCGCGCCAAGCGCGATGGGGCAAGGCACCATCATTCGCGCCGCGATCAAGCGTCCTCCGAGCGATTCGTAGCAGTGGCAGGATCGTCGCGTGCTGTGGCGAAGGGTCTGGTTGCCCGCGAGCAGGCACCGTTCAGCGACGGCCGTGTTGGCCGGACCACGCTCGTGGCGTTGCCGGCATTTTTTGAGGCGCTCGCGCAGCGAATCGCGACGCACCACACGCTGTACACTTGGGCAGCAGAAACGCCGCAACCGCGCGCGCTCCAGGGACGCGGCGTGGTGTACGTAGCGAAGCTTGAGGAATGCAACACGACGGTGGTCGTGCGTCACGCGTGGCATGGCGGGGTATTCGCGCCCATCACCGGCGACCGGTTTCTCTCGCCCACGCGCGCTCCTCGTGAGGCCGCCGCCAATGTGTTGCTGCGGAGGCACGGCGTCCCAACGCCGGAGCTCATCGGCTACGCCCTCTATCCAGCCGGGCCGGGAATGCGCCGAGTGGATGTGGTGTCGCGCTTCGTGCCTGATGCGTGGGATTTTGGCGCGGTACTCGCAGGGGCCGCGCCCAAGATTGATCGGGAGGCAGCGTGCCGCGCGATCCTGAAGCTGCTCACGCAACTGGCGGCGGTGGGTGCGGTGCATTCCGATCTAAACGTCAAAAATCTTCTGCTTGTCCGCGATGCCGCGCAGTTGCTGCACGCGTGGGTGCTCGATGTCGATGTGGTGTCATTTCGTCAGGTGCCACCGGAATCGGTCATGGCCATGAATGTACAGCGACTGACGCGATCGATCCGAAAATGGCATCGCCGCTATGAACTGACACTGGATGAAACGTGGTTGACAGGCTTCGTGACGTCCGCGTTGGCGGCAACACCGTGACCGAATCCGTGGGTCCCACCGTGAGCACGACAACAGGGAAGACTGTAAGCCACGCCTCGCCCGCGCGTACGACACCGCCGCTGCCGGATGATGTTCGGTTTGACCGCATTTGCATTGTCATGATGAGCGCTGTGGGTGATGCCGTGCATGTCATGCCGATCATTCACGCGATCAAGCATGCGCACCCGCACGCGCATTTTACCTGGGTGCTCCAGCCCGGGCCAGCCACGCTCGTGCGAGGCCACCCGATGGTTGATGACATCATCCTGTTCGATCGTGCACGCGGGTGGCGCGCGTTTCTGGGCGTACGTACCGCCCTGGCGACGCGCGAGTTTGATCTCGTGCTTGGCTTGCAGGTCTACTTCAAGGCGGGACTCATCACCGGCTTCACGAAGGCTGCGGTGAAGCTGGGTTTTGACCGCGCGCGAGCGCGTGATGCCAACTGGCTCTTCACCACGCATCGTATCGCTCCGCATGTCGGGCAACATGTGCAAGATCAGTACTTCGAGTTTCTCGACGCACTGCGCGTACCGCACGACGTCCCGCAGTGGGGGCTGGCGCCGTGGAACACCGAGGAACGTGCCTGGCAGCGCGACTTTCTCCGGCAGTTCGAGCGACCGATTGTTCCACTCGTGGTGGCCACCAGCAAACCGGCCAAAGACTGGATGGCGGATCGCTGGGTCGCTGTCTGTCACGCGCTCTACCACGAGCACGGGCTGCAGCCGGTGATCGTAGGCGGTCGCTCACCACGCGAGGCGGCAGCCGAAGCACAGATCATGGCGGCCGCACCGTTTGTGCATTCTGCACTGGGCAGCGGACTACGAAAACTCGCCGCAATCCTCGATGGTGCAGCGCTCGCCATCTCCCCGGACACCGGCCCGCTGCATCTGGCGGTCGCACTGCGTACGCCGGTGATCGGACTCATGGGCTACACCAATCCGAAACGCGTTGGCCCGTACGATTTTGCGCATGATCTACTCATCGATGCATACGGCGATCCGGGTGAAGACTATCCGATTGACATGGTCTATCGCGAAGGGCGAATGGAGCGGATTACCGTCCACGACGTTCTCGCCAAAGTGCGGCACTGGGAACAGGCGTACCGCGCGACACGACTGGCGGCCCTGCAGGTAACGAGCAGCTGACAGCCAGATCAGCCTCGCTCCAGCGGGCCGAATGCGTACCGGTATCCCGCCCGCTCGCACAACGCGACGAGTCGACGCAGTGGCAGCCCCATGACGGCGAAAAAATCTCCTTCGATCCGGTCAACGAGCGTCGAACCAAAGCCCTGAATACCGTAGCCACCAGCCTTGTCGAGGGGCTCACCGGTCGCCACGTACGCATCGATAATGGCCTCGCTCAACTCCCGAAACGTGACGGACACCCCCTCAACCTCCGAGTCGACCATGCCGTCGCGTGCAATTGCCACCGCTGAGTAGACCTGATGTGTGCGTCCCGACAGACGACGCAGCATCTCGCGCGCATCGGCATCATCAACGGGCTTGCCCAGAATCGTGTCATTCACGACCACCACGGTATCCGCCCCGATGACGAAAGCGCCGGCGTGCCGTTCGGCGATCAGTTCGGCCTTGCCACGCGCCAGTCGCTCACTGTGCACCGTGGCGAGCTCACCCTCGAAAGGTGTTTCATCGATGTGGGCCGGCACCACCTCGTACGCAATGCCAATGAGGTCGAGCAGTTCGCGACGGCGCGGCGACTGCGACGCAAGAATCACACGGGGCTTGTCCATGCGAGTAACATACAAAGCCGTATCCATCCTGGACCAGTGAGGCGCGCCGCGCGCCGGAGCCCCGCATGACCGAACCGCGTCACTTCGAAACCGTCGCCATTCGCACGCAGGTGCCGCGCACGGCGGAGCGCGAGCATTCCGCACCACTGTTCATGACATCGAGCTTCGTGTTCGATAGCGCCGAGCAGGCACGTGCGCTCTTCGCCGACGAAATTGAGGGCAACGTGTACAGCCGATACGCGAACCCCAACACCGACGAGTTCGTCCAGAAGCTCTGTGCGCTCGAAGGCGGCGACGATGGCATTGCGACGGCGTCGGGGATGGCGGCGGTGTTTACCTCGCTGGCGTCACGCCTGTCGAGCGGTGATCATGTGCTCGCGTCGCGCGCGCTCTTCGGCTCCACGCACCAGATCCTCACGCGCATTCTTCCCAAGTGGGGCGTGACATACAGCTACGCCGACGCGAGCGACGCGGACACCTGGACATCGCAGATCACGCCGGCCACCAAACTGCTGTTCGTGGAAACACCCTCAAACCCGGGACTCGAGCTGGTAGATCTTGCATGGCTGGGTACGCTGGCGCGCGAGCGCGGCATTCCGCTCATCGTGGACAACTGTTTTGCCACGCCATACTTGCAACGGCCGCTTGAGTTCGGCGCATCACTCGTGGTGCACTCGGCAACCAAGTTCATCGACGGACAGGGACGCACACTTGGCGGCGCCATCATTGGCGAGAAGGCGCTCGTGGCCGACGCGCGATTCTTTGCACGACACACCGGCCCCGCCCTCTCACCGTTCAACGCGTGGATGCTGTCCAAGAGCCTGGAAACGCTGGCCGTTCGCATGGACCGTCACTGCGAAAACGCGCTCGCCCTGGCGACGCACTTTGAGCCGCATGCCGATGTGGAGAGTGTTCGTTATCCGTTTCTCGCGTCGCATCCGCAGCATGAGTTGGCACGGCGACAGATGCGCGCTGGCGGCGGAATCGTGGTGCTCGTGTTGCGCGGTGGCATTGAACGCTGTCGTCGTTTTCTCGATGCGCTGGCCCTCTGCTCGCACTCGCCCAATCTGGGCGATACGCGCACGATCGTGACGCATCCCACGAGTACGACCCACTCCAAACTCACCGAAGCGGAGCGGCAGCGCGTCGGCATCGTTCCGGGGCTGGTGCGTGTGAGCGTGGGGCTCGAACACGTTCGCGATGTGATCGCCGATATCGAGCAGGCGTTGGAGAAATCGCGCGAGGTGCGATAGGGTCCGAACTGCGCGCCGGTCCCGCTGGCGTTCACGCCCAAGGCGGTTCAGCGTTCCGGGCCCACCCGTAGCTCGATCGCAGCCGTTGCGTTGTCGCGGCGAATGCGCAACGCCGTGCTGGCGAGTGTGCGCCCCTCCAGCTCGGCACCCACGGATATCACAACGCCTCGCGGCACGCCGCACAACTCGAAGGTGCCGTCGGTGCCAGTACGTACGACCAGATCGCGCGATTCCGTCGCTATCATCTTGCCCCCCGTGCCCCGCGCGCTACGCAGCGCCGGCGTCCACGCCGCGCGCACCACAGCGGTCGCAATCGGATTTCCGGACGTATCGCGCACCACACCGGTAAGGGTCGAATGCGTACTGTCCGAATCACGGGTACACACCGAACGCTCGCCCAGCGCCACCAGCGACGCGATCAACGTCGCGCTTGTTGACGTGGGCACGTGTTCACCGGCGCTGTAACGTAATACCTCATCTTCCAACACCTCGAGCACCTGCCCACTCGTAATCTGCGTACCGCTCACCCTCGCATACGAAAGCGTCCCGCGTCTCGACACATTGGTACCCGGTGCGCTGGCGACGATTGGCATCCGGATCGCCCATTCGTGTACGAACCAGACGCCGTTGGCGAGTCGGGTGTACGCCACGTAACCGCCCGGATTGGCGCGACGTAGAATCGGTTCGAGGCCAAGATAGCTGTATTCGAGCTGGCGTAGTTCACTTGACGCGCGATCAATCCAGAGGATGCCACGCACCTGCACGATGTTGCGACGCTGACGCGCGGGCTCGAACCCGACGCCGATCCAGGCCGAGCGCTCTCCGTCTCCCTGCACGAGACTGAGACAGTAGTCCGTAAGGAACGCGTCTGATGTGACGATATCAGCATCCGGTGCACGATACGTCATCATGCCGTCGGGGTCAGTGGTGCGATAGCCTTCGTCGGCAAGCACATCGAGCGACACACTCTCGAACGGTCGGAACGTGGTATCGGTGTGGTAGGCGTTTTGCGCCTGCTCCATAGTACGATCGCGCGTGTCGAGCTGTTCGACGCGTACCTCGTAGTGCGATCGCGGCGATCCCTCGGCCGCCTGCAGCCTCGATGCGATCAGCGCGGTGCGCGCCTGCGCAAACAACTGTGCAACGGCGCTGGCCCCTCCGGGTCGCACTCGGCAGCGCGATTCGACGCGTGTATCAATCGACGCGATGGACACAGCGATCGCCTGCAGCGACGCACTGAGTTCGCGGCGCTCACCGGGCCCCAGTTTGAGTTGCCCGATGGTCTCCGGTTGCAGTCCGATACGAAGCACACGCACAAACACAGAATCGGTAGAGCCGGCGGCGCGATACGTACCGCGCGCGCCAGTAATCGCGCGGGCTACGATCGACGAGTCGTTGACCTGAAGCACGAGCACCACCGCGCCGACAACGGGCTGCGCGTTGGCGTCGCGCAGTGTGCCGAAGAGCTCCTGCGCCTCCGCCGTCTGCGCAGCGGCAACACTCAGCAGGGTGGCCGCAACCAGACGCGACCAGTCGCGCCTCCGCATGTACAGCATGGTATTAAGTACGGGCATGGATGTCAGACGATCAGTGAGCCGCTGGCACCGGCGTGCGTGCCCAGTCCCACCCGGACAAACCCCGTGTGTTGATAGCGCGTACCGCCACCACTGTGCCAGCGGGTGCGTTCTCCAGCGTGACACGCGGCCCGGCGACACGTGGCACGGCGACACGTGGCACGGTGACACGCGGCACGGTGACGTCTCGGCGGTACCTCGTGGGCGCTTCGGCGGGGCCCCACTGCAACTCATACGTGGCGATGTCCTGTTCGGGACTCGCCCGCCATGACAACTCCGCCGAGCCCGCACTCAGCGACGATGCGGTCAGCCCGGTTACGCGTGACGGCGCCGACGCGAGATACATGATCGACGCGACGGTTGTTTTCGCGACTTCTGCCACGAGCTGATGGTTGATCGTTTCCAGGACGTCGTGCGTCTGGTGATAGTGCGGATTGCCCAGCACCGGATACGAACCGATGCCGCCCACGACATCGCCGTATCCGTCGTAAAAGGCCTGCGCGTCGGTGCTCTTGTAGTAGAACGCGTCGTACGTGATGAGATTGCTGAATTGGATGGCCGCACCGTGCTGGAGATCGCGAATGCCCGGATTCGAATAGCGAATCGTGTTGTCGAGCCGCTGATCGTTGGCCCAGCCCACCATGTCATTGTTGAGGACGCCCGCGAGCTGGAGGTTCTCCGCCTTGGCCACGCGCACAAACTCGCGCGAGCCGAGCAGGCCCGATTCTTCGCCGGTGAGTGACGCGAAAATGATCGTGGCCGCTTGCGGTCGCGAGGCGAGCACGCGTGCGGTTTCGAGCAGCACCGACGTCGCGGACGTGTTGTCGTCGGCACCGGGGCCCTCGGCGCGCGAATCGAAGTGACTGGAGATCACGTACACCAGTTCCGGATGCGTCGTGCCGGGAAGCACCGCGAGGATGTTCGCTGTGCGCACGGGTGGCTGGTTCACGGATGTCCGCGCCTCAAACGTTTGTTCACGCACGTCGGCGAAGCCGAAGCGGCGGTATTGCTCCTGCAAATAGGAACGGGCGGCCGCGTTACCGGGCTGCGTGATGTGTTTGGAGTCGAAGGCGAAGAGATCGCGTGCGTAGTCATACACGCGATCCGTACTCACCTCGTTCACCGCGCGGCGCACGTCAGCCGCGATTGGTGCAAAGATTCGTTCGCCATTCGCCCGCAGCCGCCGCTCTGCCTCACGACTCTGTTGCACGCGACGCGTGAGCTCCGGTACGGTGACCTCGCGCGTGAGATCAATGCACCACAGATGACGATGCGGCGTCACCGTGTCACCATCGCGCTCCGCCACGACGAGCAGTTTCGTGCCATCGGGGCTCGGGACCCATTCGTATTCGGGCGCGATGGTGCGCACCGAATTGTTGTGGAACAGTCGGATGCGCTGCCCACCCGCATAGAGATACGAGCGGCGGTGGCGGGCTTCGCCAACGACCGCGAGCAGGCGGTTGCCATTGAGCCACTGCGGCAGCAGGTCGTGCTGGATTTCACGCGTCACCCGTTCGGGCGCGCCGCCGGTACGACTGACGGTAAACAGTTCCCAGTCTTCGCGTGGCTGTTGCTGGAACGTGATGCGCGCGCCGTCCGGTGTCAGCGCGAGATTCGTGAGCGGATCGGAGGTCGCGTACGCGTCCGTGGCTTCCGCATTGCCGCCCACCGGCACCGTGTGCACGCGATTGGTGCCGTCCGTGCGCGTGATGTAGGCGACGGTACTGCCGTCGGCCGACATCACCGGGCTCTCACCCGTGATCACGCGCTCGGCGCCTGTGGCCAAGTCCATGATCGCGAACTGACGGCGCGCCGGACCGCCGGCGAAGGCGCGTCCCGTGCCAATCTGCACGGGACTCCGTCCGCCCACGCCGTAGAGCAGCGACGCGCCGTCGGCCGCCATGCGCAGATCCGCCACGATGGAATCGGTGCGGCTCACCCGAATCGGCGCGTTGCCTGGCGTGACACGGTAGAGACTCGTGCGCACGTCACCAATAGGCGCGGCGACCACGAACAACGAACCGTCCGCATGGAAGAGCGCCTGCGCGGGCACGGCGTCAATCAGCGGAACCGCCTCGTCGCGCGCCGACGCAAGATCGCGAACCACGAGCTGCGTTTGTTCGCGCTGTCCAATGAGAAAGGCGACGCGCGCACCGTCGGCCGAAAACACGAGCCCACTGCCGGTGAGCTCAGCAACAAGCGGGAATCCATCGCGCATTTCGATGACCCGCGTGATGCGTGCCGCTCCCTGCCCCGTTTCGTAGGCCGCGCGTCGTCCATCGGGAGAAAAACGCGGCGCGCGGGCGTCGTCGGCCACGTGGCTCGTGTGCCAGTTCTCTCCGGTGAGCAGCGCGATGCGTTCGCGGAAGGTGGAGGCATCGGTGCCCCGCAGCACGGTCTCGAGGCCTGTGAGCGCGCGTACATAGTCCCCGCGATGCCAGGCCAACTCCGCATCCTGCCACCGCTCAGCCGTGGGCAGATCGCGCGCAGCGGCCTGTGCCGACACCGCGGACATCGAGAAGCACAACAGCGCGGTCGCAGCAGCGAAACGACGAGACACGGACATTGGCAGGATTGGCTGGAAGGAGTTGACTATGCGTGGAGCTTGGCGACGGTGTTGGGGAAGAGGCAAGCCCCGCGTTCCAGAAGCAACGAGTGCAGCCTTTGAAGCGGTGCAGGGATCGGGTTGAGGCCGCTCTGGGCACAACGCGTGCACGCGATGGACTGGTCTACCGTCGTGTGACCGCCCAATGGAGCCTATATTCCAGTTGAATAGGCTCCGCCTTCGTTGGTAACGTGCTTCCTCTCCCGGGGGCCTGCGCATGACGGATAGCGTAACACCTCTCGAGTCCGCCCTCGCCGGTCGCTACCGACTTGAGCGTGAACTTGGTGCCGGCGGCATGGCCACCGTGTACCTCGCGCAGGATCTCAAGCACAATCGGCCCGTCGCCATTAAGGTGCTCAGACCGGAGCTTGCCCAGTCGCTCACCGGTGACCGGTTCCTCCGGGAAATCGCGATTACCGCGCAGCTCAACCATCCGCACATCCTTGCGTTGCTCGACTCAGGGACCGCCCAGAATGACGAGGTCCTCTACTACGTGATGCCGGTGGCCAGCGGGCAGTCGCTGCGCAATCGGCTCGATATTTGCGGTGCACTCCCGGTCGCTGACGCCCTGCGGATCGCGTGTGACGTTGTCGAGGCGCTGGTGCATGCACACGCGCACAGCGTGGTGCATCGCGACATCAAGCCGGACAACATCCTGCTCTCGGAAGGCCACGCGATCGTCGTCGACTTCGGCATCGCGAAGGCGGTGGGCGCGGCGCGCGACTCGACCATGCTGACCTCCGAAGGCATGTCGCTGGGTACGCCGGCCTACATGGCGCCGGAACAGGCAGCGGGCGATTCCAAGGTGGACCATCGGGCGGACCTCTACGCCATCGGCGCTGTGCTGTACGAGATGCTGGCCGGGACCCGGCCGTTCACCGGCACGTTTCAGCAAGTCATGCTGGCCAAGATGACGGCGGACGCACCAGTGCTATCGTCCAATACGTCAACGCCGGCATCGACGGCGACAGCGCTAGTGCCGCCGCCCCTCGTACGGATCGTCGCGAGCTGCCTGGCGCGCGATCCGGAGCATCGCCCGGCGACAGCCGAGCAACTACTGGCGGAGTTGCGCGCGGTGGCGCAGCCCGAACCCGTAGTGCGACATCGGCGCACGCGAATCAGAACGCTCGCCACCGCCGTTGCCGCCGTTGTCGTCGTCGTGCTCAGCGTCATGTTCGTGACAGATCGGCGAGCCAGGTGGGTTCGTGACACCGCCATGCCTGAACTCACAAGACTTATGGAAGCCGACCAGCTCGACTCAGCGTTCGCTCTCGCGGAACGCGCTGAGGCGCGCGCGCCCGGCGATTCCGCGCTGGCCTCGCTGTGGGGGCAGATTTCTTTGACCCAGTCATTTCTTAGCGAGCCCGAGGGGGCCACGGTCACGCGCGCTGCGGTGAACGACACCACGCACTGGTTCCCGGTGGCCACTACACCATCGGCGCCCGTTCGCATTCCGCGCAACGCGTGGTTCTACCGGTACACCCTGCCCGGCTATCGCCCCGTGACCGTGATGGGCGCGCGACTCGGGGGAAGTTACGCGCCGATCCCGAGCCCTGTCCCGTTGCAGAAAGTGAGCGATCCCGATTCGGGAATGATTTTGCTGCGTGGCCGAGGCCTCGCCTACACACTGTACGGCCCATCGCTCGCCGCGCCGCTCGACCTCGCCGATTTTCTGATGGAGAAGCTCGAAGTCACGAATCGGCAATACAAGGCGTTTATTGATGCCGGTGGCTACGTGAATGCCCGCTGGTGGGATTCGACCATCGTGCGAGACGGGAGACCGATCGCGTGGCGTGAAGCGATGGCGTCGTTCACCGACGAGACCGGCCAGCCCGGTCCCGCTGCTTGGGAGGGTTCCGCACCGAAGCCAGGAACGGAAGACCTGCCTCTCGGTGGCGTCAGCTGGTACGAAGCGCGCGCGTACGCGCGTTTCGTTGGCAAGGATCTCCCGACCGTGCTGGAATGGAATGCGGCGGCGATCCCCGAGGCGGCGCGCTGGGTCGTTCCCAACGGTCGCTACGACGCCGATCGGCCCGTGCAAGGCGGGGGCGCGGGCGGCGTCAGTCCTCGCGGCGTCTTCGACATGGCGGGTAACGTACGCGAGTGGACACTGAACGCGCGGGAGAACGGCACGCGTTACATCCTCGGGGGCGGTTGGTCGGACCCCGCCTATCTGTTCTACGAGCTCTACACCGCGCGCGAGTTCGACCGCTCGGCGATTAACGGCATTCGACTGGTGCGCCGCACCGCCGACGAACCAGATCTCGCCCGAGCGCTCGCGCCGATTCCGCGAAGCTCACGAGACTCGGCAAGCCTGCGACCCGTGGACGACGCCACCTTCCGTGGCTATCTCGCGCTGTACGACTACGATCGCACTCCGCTCAACCCGCAGATATCGGCACGCGACAGTTCGCACGCGGACTGGATTCGAGAGGATGTCTCGTTCGATCTCCCCGGCACCGACCTTCGCATGGCGGCCGTGCTGCTCCTTCCGAAGCGTGCACAACCGCCGTATCAGACCATCGTGCTCTGGCCAGCGTCCGACGCGTTCGTCCTGCGCGATATCCGCGCGCTCTCGCTGAGCAACGCGAACTTTCTCGTGCGAAGCGGGCGCGCGGTCGTGTATCCGATCTACGAACACACTTACGGACGCGGCACGGTCATGACGGGCGACAAGCTGGCCGCGACGATCGAGCACCGTGATCAGATGCTGCGGTGGACA
>JBBRDP010000030.1:0-22031 GCA_038203795.1 Gemmatimonadales bacterium | reverse complement strand
CGGGGGTGGGGGGCGCGGATGGTTAACGCCCAGGGTGGGGGCGGGCCCCCCCCCCCCCCCGGGGGCGGCCCGCCGCCCCCTCGATCGTCGGGTGATTTACTGCGGGACTGGTGTATCGGCGAACCAGAACGCCTCAAGCATGCTGGCGTTTTTCCGGGTGAGCACAATGGTGTACGACGAACCGGCCTGTAGATCAACATCAGGCAGCGTCAGCAGTCGGCGATTGCCATCTTCCGTGCGAATCTCAAGAGCACCCTTCCATGGCGCAAGATCCTTGTAGTCGGCGTCTTCTGCGTAGTCGAGATCGTCAAACAACGTCTCGCCACCGGCCGCGACCACCTTGATGTCATCGGTGCCGCGGGCCGCGTGAATCACCCGCACGTGCGCCTTGGTGGCATCGGACGAGATCTCGTCACGCAAAATGCGCGTTTTCAGCTCTGTCCCGTCCTCTTCACGCAGCACGAATATGGTGTAGCGGTGGCCGTCCGAGAGCATCTCGCGATTGGTCTCGATCGGCGCATAGGCACCGCCCGCCGCACCCGACACTTCGAAACGCGTCCAGTTCTGATCGATGTTCTGATACGGTGAGACCTTCTGATAGTCCACCGCAGGTAACTCGAGCATGTTGTCGCCACGGATCACCAGACGGGGCATATCGGGAACCGCATTGACGACACGGACGAGCGCGACGCCGCGATCGTCGGCCACATCGCCGGACATGGACGTGGCGACGGTGCCATCGGCCGTGCTGGTGGTGACCTCACGGTCGTTTGCCGCGTCGCTGTCGCATGCCGTGACAAGCACGGCGCCCAGCAGGAGGACCGGTGTACGAAGGGAACGAATCATATGATGAAGTCCGCGTTTGAGGAGCGCGCCCGGCACGTGGAGAGTGGGCCCGTACTCAAAACCTATGTCCATCATGCACACGGAAACATTTGTCGGCCGGTCGATCTGCACCTATCCCCAACGGATGGTGCGGCACTACACGGATCGCAGCAGCCCGCGCTTGAAGGCGATCATCAGCGCTTGTGTCCGGTCGCGCGCATCGAGTTTTGCCAGAATCGCCTTCACGTGTGCTTTCACCGTGCCTTCACTGATGTACAGCGTCTGCGCGACTTCGAGATTGGACTTCCCCTCCGACAGGCAGCGCAGCACTTCCGTCTGTCGCGGCGTCAGCACATCCGACGCCACATGCTCGGCCAACTTCGCGGCGATCGCGGGCGCAATGACTTTCCGTCCAGCGCGGACCGCGCGAATTGTGCTGACCAGCTCTTCGGAACCCACGTCCTTGAGCAGGTAGCTCGACGCACCGGCGCGCAGTCCCCGGAACACTTCTTCGTCCGTGTCGTATGTAGTGAGCAGGATCACGCGCGCCTCGTGATTGCGCTGACGCATCTGCATCGTCACCTCTGCACCGTCCATCGGTGTCATGCGCAAGTCCACCACGCACACGTCGGGCGCCAATTCTTCGAACATTTGCAACGCCGTGGCACCGTCACCCGCCTCGCCCACAACATCGATGCCGTACGACGTCAGCACCGCCGCAAGCCCCTCACGCATGATCGCGTGATCGTCCACTAACAGTACACGAATGGCAGACTCGTTCATCGGTCATCCCGTTGCGTTCACTTCATTCACTTTGCCCGCGCGGGCCCTTCGTGAGCGTTCGGAACAGCGGAGCCACACGGCGCGATCGGCGGCGACATCCCGCTCGTAGTACCGTATACCATCAATCCCGTTCCCAGGCAATGCGTAGGCCTGGAATCATGAACGTTGACTGAACGTCGACTGTGAGGCATGACACAATGTCGGTGAAGCCCATGGCAGACTCCGCAGCGCTCGAAGCGGACCTGCTGAGAAATGTACTGGACACGGTCACGCATGACCTCGGCGGGCTTTCCAGCGCGCTCGCGCTGCGTGCCGAAGTCATGCAGCGCGCCGCGCCAAGCCCGGCGGTCGACGCGTGCGGCGCGATCGCGCGTGAGTTACGGTCGCTCGGCGCCCAGCTCCGGGAAATGAGCGGTCCCAGTGGGCCCGGCACGTTGTCCCCCGTTCCCACGGGCTCGCTTGAGCGCTGGTTCGCGCTGGTCCGGCGATTCGGTCAGCCGTTACTTGGACGCGGCGTGTCCCTACGCGGCGAAGTTGACGACGTCTTTATCGGTGCGGCCGCCTCGCACGAACTCACGTATATAGTGCTCGCGCTGTTCAATGCGCTCCGGGAGGGAGAGCAGCCAGCCCACACGGAAATCGGCGTGTCGAGCGAGCGTGGTGACGGCTCCGTTACGCTCCGACTCGGTGCGCGCTCGGCGCAGCAGCCGGTGGCCATGGTGGAGGACGCCGATGATGAGTGGTGGCGCTGGGCGGTCCAACGCGCGGCCAGTGCGGACATCGGCCTGCAGGTGGTTGGCGGGCACATCGAACTAATGGTCAACCTCGCGAACCCAGCTCCGACCAAGGGCTAGGTCAGAATCTCTCGCACGGATAAGTGTGCAGGCGGGTGGAGTTGGCCAGACTACTTGCACGTCGATGTACAGGCGCTCCACGCATTTCCAACGAGAGGGTTTCCGATCATGAACGAAGACACCATCAAGGGCAACTGGAAAGAATTGAAGGGCAAGGCGCGCGAGCAGTGGGGCAAGCTGACTGACGATGATCTCGACGTCATCGACGGCAAGCGCGATCAGCTGGTGGGGAAAATTCAGCAGCACTACGGCAGGACCAAGGAGCAGGCTGAAGACGAGCTGAAGGCGTTTGAGGACCGGCAGCACCACGCCAAGATGTAGTTTCGCGCGGCGGCGGATCGCGGAGCTATTGCGATCCGCCGTGGTTCGGCGGTAGCGTGTGGGATGGTGGCGCTCGCCATCTCCAACCGCAGCGGGACTTCCTCCCCGAATCGCCTCCATCATGCCGGCCGTACTGCTGATCGCTTCGATCGTGCTGTTTACCGTAGCCTATCGCGTCTACGGATCGTGGGTTTCCCGACAGTTCGGTCTCGATGACACCCATCAGGTGCCGTCCAGCACACAGTACGACGGCACCGACTTTATGCCAACAGCCACGCCGGTGCTGTTCGGCCACCATTTTTCGTCGATCGCCGGTGCCGGTCCGATCGTGGGGCCGATTCTGGCGGGCCTGTTCTTTGGCTGGGTGCCCGCCGTCATCTGGATCGTCTTCGGCTCTATCTTCGTGGGCGGCATTCACGACTTCGGATCGCTCATCGCGTCCGTTCGGCACAAGGCCCGGTCGGTCGCGGAACTGGCGCGTGACTACATCACCCCGCTGTCGTTCAAACTTTTTCTCGCGTTCATCTGGCTGGCGCTGGTCTACGTCATTGTGGTCTTCATGGACCTGACGGCCGCGTCGTTCGTCGACACATTCGACACCAGCGGCGCCGAATCGGCGCAAGGCACCGGTGTGGCGGTGGCGTCGGGCGTCTTCATTGTGCTCGCGCTACTACTCGGTTTCGCCACGCACACGTGGAAGATCTCGCTCAAGCTCGCCACGGCCGTGTTTGTGCCGCTGCTGTTTGTGGCGATTGCGTGGTCGGCCAGCGTTCATTCGGACGGTTCGTACATTCCGTCGCTCTTCGCCAATGCGAAGCACTTCTGGATCATTTTGCTGCTGCTGTATTGCGTGATTGCGTCGGTGACACCGGTCTGGGTGCTGTTGCATCCGCGTGATTTTCTGTCCTCATTTCTGTTGTACGCCGTAGTGCTGGGTGGCGGTGCAGGATTGATTGCAGGCGGCATTTCGGGTGGACTTGAAACCACCTGGCCGGCGTTTGTGAGCTCATCCGATCCGATCTTCAACGAGGTCGCGCATCTGGGCCCATTGTTCCCAATTCTGTTCATCACCATCGCCTGCGGCGCGTGCTCCGGATTTCATTCCATCGTGGCGTCCGGTACGACCGCCAAACAGGTGTCGTGCGAATCGGACACGCGACGTATCGGCTACGGCGGCATGTTGGTGGAAGGTGTGGTGGCGGTGCTCGCGCTGGCCACGATCATGGGCCTTACGTTTGGAGCCGAGGCGTTGCGCGGCAACCCCGTGGTGCTCTTCTCCACCGGTATCGGGCGCTTCATGACCATGCTGGGCATTCCATACAAGTTCGGCAGCATGCTCGGCCTGCTGGCGCTGTCCACGTTCCTGCTCACCACGCTCGATACCTGCACGCGCTTGGGTCGATATGTGCTGCAGGAGTTCTTCGGGTGGGATAACGCGCGCAGCGCTACCCGGTGGATGGCCACGGTGGTCACGTTGGCGCCGCCCGCCGCGCTCGCGTTCGTGACGTACACCACCCCGAGCGGCGAGGTGATTCCCGTGTGGCGGGCGATCTGGCCTGTTTTCGGCGGCACCAATCAGTTACTGGCCGGATTGGCCTTGCTCGCGCTCACCATGTGGCTGCGTCGCACCGGACGGCGCTGGCTCTTCGCGGCGGTACCGATGGTCTTCATGATTGTGATGACGGTCTCGGCGCTCGTACTGCTGGTGACGAATGCGAACACTGTCACGCCGGTGCGCATCATCGCCGCGTTTTTGCTCGCCCTGGCGAGTGTGATGATGTTTGAAGCAGCGCGTGCGTTCCGGATGCCACAGGTGTCGCCCGAAGACGTGGTGCTGGCCAATGGCGATGTACGGCCGGCCATTGTGTAAGCAGGCCAAAACGCTGAAACCGCCCCAAGCATTGCCCAAGACCACGCGCCCTGACATTTTCTTGTCATGCTTTCACATGTGATTCTGCGGGCGCTGCTGCCCGCAACTGCCGCCGTAGCCCTTGTCTCAGGCACCGTTGCCTCCTCGCCCTCGTCGTCGAGTGCCGCACCGACTCGGCCGATCGCACTCACGTCCTCACTGGCGCACGATTCCGTAGGCTTCTATACCGAAGCGCAGGCGGAACGCGGCCAGGCAGTCTATAAAAACGTCTGCGCCGAGTGCCACGAGCTGCAGGATTTTACGAATACCGATTTCCGCACCGAGTGGGACGGGAACTCGCTCTACGAGCTCTTCGAGAGCATTCGCACCACGATGCCGGACGAGAATCCCGGAACACTCACGCGCGAGCAGTACGTCGATGTCGTGACATACGTGTTAAAGCTCAATGCCATGCCCACCGGACCAGCCGAATTCACGGCCGATTCCGCATCGGCGAGCGCGGCGATTCTTCGGCTGCTGTCCAAGTCCGAATAGCGTGAGAATGCGCGGTGCTCAGGCACCGCCGGCATCGGATATTGATCAG
The DNA here is from genome assembly GCA_038203795.1 of Gemmatimonadales bacterium. Classification (GTDB taxonomy): domain Bacteria; phylum Gemmatimonadota; class Gemmatimonadetes; order Gemmatimonadales; family Gemmatimonadaceae; genus JAABRT01. Next base: position 16,795 of record JBBRDP010000030.1, on the reverse strand, counting down.
CGAGCGCGCCCCGATGCCGCGCGTCCCAGCTCTACGGCTTTAAAACCGGGCGCTCCCCAGCCAATTACAAACACGCTGAAACCCTGCGTCATGCGCGTCTCAATATCGGTATCGTTCGCGGGATAACCGCACGGCACGTTGAACTCCTTGCACGCCGCCAACACCTGCTGAATCGCGGCTTCCCATCCGACCGCGTCGAACACGCGCTGTCCGTTGGCATCGGTGCTCGTAAACACACCGCGCAGCGTCCCCGCGCCCGGAAACAAGACGCCAATGCCCGGTACTGCGGCGATCTCGCGAATGTTCTTCAGTCCTTCCCGGCTCTCAACGATCGCGAAGTTTACCAGTTCGCCCTTCTTGTTGAGCGGCCACACATCGGCCTTCTGCTTGTAATCGGCGGCGCTCATTCCCCAACGCGTCGGCGCCTCGCCTACCGACTCCGCGCGCGTGCCACCATTCGACACAAAGCGCATGGCCGCGATGCCGACGCGCAGTTCGTCGGCCGTTTCTACGTCGACAAACACGATACCACTCACGCCGAGATCGAGCTGCTTCCCAATGCGCTCTGCCGCGAGCGCGGGATTGGCGGCAATGCCGGGCGTCTTCACAAACAGCGGGGCCACGAGAGACGAACCCATGGCACCCGACTGCGCGCGCGCCTTGTTCACGCCGGCCGCGAATGCGCTGAAGGACGCGTAGCCATTGTCGAAGTTGCCTTCCATCGTGCCGTCAAAGATGTAATCGCTCGTGCGTTGCGCGACGGCCTCGGCGGCCAGCTGATCGGGCGACTTCACGGAGTCGGCCGATGGCGCGGCGGCCCCCGGACGCACCCGTCGATTGGCCGGTGCGTAGAGTCCGAACACCGGTTGCCTGGCGTCCAATAAACCGACCACAGGGTTGAGGCGCGACTGCGCCGTCGCCGTTGTGGCTGCAGCACTCAGCATTGAGGCCACCACAGCAGTCATCAGGCAGGCAGTACGCATCGGTCGGTGTCTCCGGTCCCGCAGGGAATGGGTTGGCCCACTGCTCGCGCCGAGGGCACGCTCAATCGTCATGACTGGCTTCGTACTTGCGCTGCTCCACCGCAATATCGGTGGCCTGCACACTGTCGCGCCGTTTCGCGGCCTGCATGGCGAGTCCGCGCGTGCTCGACGTCTTCAGGGCCGGTACCGACAGCAGCTTCGCCACGTCGAGCGAACCGCAGGCACCACACTGCGCCACATCGCGAGAGCGCATCAAGAGTTCAAAGCGGTGCGCACAACTCCCACACACGTAGTCAAACATCGGCATCGGTTCACTCGCAGCAGAGAGAAGTTCGCAAGCGATCGTCTACAGTCGCGACGCAAGGGCGCGCGTCTGCGCAGCATACGCATGAGCACACCATTTACGCTGTAGCGTACACGTGGGTCTCAGCCGCCGCACCGGGGTGTACCACCGCACCGTAGCGCGCCGGTCCCACCGTTTGGGCGTACCGCCAGATCGCGCCGCTTTGGGAATCATGCTGCCGAGGAACGTACTGCGCGCGCCGCGCCGCCAGCTCCTCGTCGCTGAGCGCCACATCGATCGTGCCCGCGTCGGCGTCAATCGTGATGACATCGCCGTCGCGCAGCAAGGCAATCGGTCCGCCGAGCACCGCTTCAGGACCCACGTGGCCCACGCACAGTCCGCGGGTGGCGCCCGAAAACCGTCCGTCGGTGACGAGCGCCACAGCCTCACCCATTCCCTGTCCGTAAATGGCCGAGGTGGTGGACAACATCTCGCGCATGCCCGGACCGCCGGCGGGCCCTTCGTTGCGGATCACAAGCACGTCGCCCGCTGTGTAGCGCTGCGCCATCACGGCGGCCATACATTCTTCCTCACTCTCGAACACGAGGGCCGGCCCGCTGAACGCGCGCAGTGTGCAGCCAGCCACTTTGACGATCGCCCCGTCCGGCGCCAGTGAGCCACGCAGGGCGACCAGACCGCCCGTGGGGGACAGCGGCTGACTGACGGGGCGTACGACGTCCTGATGTTCGGGCACGATCACGCTGGCGAGGTTTTCCGCCATCGTCCGACCCGTGACGGTCAGGCAGTCGCCGTGCAGGAATCCGCCGTCGAGCAGCGCCTTCAGGATGACGGGCACGCCGCCAATGGTGTGCACGTCGCTGGCCAGATACTGACCGCCCGGCTTGAGATTGGCGATCAGCGGAGTGCGACGGAATATCTCGTCGATGTCAAAGAGGTCGAAGCGGATGCCCGCCTCGTTGGCGAGCGACGGCAGGTGCAGCGCGGCGTTGGTGGAGCCGCCGGTCGCGGCCACGATGGCGGCGGCGTTCTCCAGCGCCTGACGAGTCACGATTTGCCGTGGGCGCGGGCCGTCTCGCACGAGTCGCATGACCGCCGAGCCCGCTGCGTCAGCCCAGGCGGCGCGGTCGGCGTGGGTGTTGGGGGGGCTCGAGGAGCCAGGCAGCGCCAGCCCGATCGCCTCGGCGACGTAGGCCATGGTGTTGGCGGTGTAGTGGCCCCCGCAGGCTCCCGATCCCGGACAGGCGACTTTTTCGAGACTGGTGAGCTCTTCGGTCGAGATGCGGCCAGCGGCGTGTGCGCCAACCGCTTCGAACACGTCAAGAACGGACACGTCTTTGCCGTGGTGTTTTCCCGGCATTATCGAGCCACCATAGAGAAATACAGACGCCACATCGAGCCGAAGCATCGCCATCATCATTCCCGGCAACGTTTTATCGCACCCCGCAATCCCGATCAGCGCGTCGTAGCAGTGGCCGCGCACCGTCAGCTCCACCGAGTCGGCGATGATCTCGCGGCTTACCAGCGATGTCTTCATGCCGCGGTGCCCCATCGCCGTCACGTCCGTCACGGTGATCGTCGTGAACTCCCGCGGTGTCCCGCCGGCGGCCTTCACCGCTGCCTTGGCGCGCTCGGCCTGCCACTTGAGCCCGATGTTGCACGGGGCCGCTTCGTTCCAGCTGGAAACGACACCGACCAGCGGGTTGCCGATGTCGCGCTCATCGAGTCCCATGGCGTAGAAGAACGAGCGGTGCGGGGCTCGCTCGGGTCCTTCGGTGGCGTGGCGGCTGGGGAGCGTACGTTTATCCATCAAAACTCCAGGGACGTGGATCGGACGGGCGGGGTCGGCCGAGCGGCTGGGGCGAACTCGGCGGCAACGGTGCGGCCGATGGTCGCGTAAAATCCTCGACGGGTCAAGCCCTCGCGCTCGTGGGGCTTGCGCTCGGAGTACCAGACAGGATGTTTGAGGAAGCTGTTCCCACCCGATTTACCCTTGTCGCCCGTGTCCCGCCTTCCTTCCTGCGGGCTCGCTGGCCTCAATGCGTGCGCCGCGAACGGAAGAGCGTTCGCGAGCACGCGCCGAAGCCCCGTACACGGAGTGCGTTGCATGAAGGGTCTTGCTGCAGGCGGAGTTGTCGCGGCCACGCTCATGGTCACCATGGTCTCGGTCACGAGCGGGCGACCGGCCGCTGGTGTTCGCTGGCTCGCGGAACCTGTCACGGCGCGCCCCGCGCCGATCGTGGAGCGCGTGTTGTTGCATCCCGCGAGTACCACGATTCGCAGCGAGCCCCGTGCACGACCAACGTCGGCGCACGGACTGCCCGACATGGGCACCCGCGGAATTACGGTCGCCGAACTCGATGGGGTGATCAACCGGTACTGCGGACAGTGCCACAATGCCACGATGAAGCGTGGCAACCTGGTATTGCGCGGGTACTCGCTCGACACGCTGACGTCGAATCTGGCGCTGTCGGAAAAAATGATTCGCAAGCTGCGCGCTGATATGATGCCGCCGCCGGGCTCGCGCCGACCCACCGGTGACACGCTGCTCGCGCTCGTGGAAACCATGGAGCTGCTCATCGACAACGCCGGCCCGATCAACCCGGGCGCCCGTGTCTTTCAGCGCCTCAATCGCCCGGAGTACGAGCGCGTCGTGTCCGATTTGCTCGGCGTGCAGGTGAACGCGGCCGACTATCTGCCGCTCGACACCAAGAGTGCGAACTTCGACAATATTTCCGATGCGCAGGCGCTCTCACCCACGCTGCTCGACGCCTATCTGAATGCAGCGGCCGCCGTCAGTCGCATGGTGGTCGGTGACCGCAACGCCGCACCGTCACAAACCACCTATCGCACCTCGCCGTTCGCGTCGCAGCACCCATGGGATCACGTCGACGGCACACCGTATGGCTCGCGTGGTGGCATGGTGATGCAGCACACGTTCCCCGCCGACGGCGAGTACGAGTTCCGCCTGAATGTGGGCGGCGGCGTGGGCACCCAGCTCGAAGATCTCGATCTCTCGATCGACGGCGAACAGGTCGCGCTGTTGCGCTATGACAAGGGCATGGCGCGCAACAATCTGTCCGCAGACGCGCCGGCCGGTGCCGACTATGTGCGCAGCGCGCCGATCACCGTACGCGCGGGGCAGCGCCGCGTGTCCGTTGCGTTTGTGCGTCGCACGGAAGGTCCGTACGAAGATCTCATTCGCCCGCACGATTGGTCGCGCGCTTCCGGTGGGACGGGTGCCTCGGGCACCACCGAGTCGCCGCCGCTGATGGACGTGATGATTTCGGGTCCGTATCGCGTCACCGGTGTGTCGGAGTCACCGAGCCGTCAGCGATTGTTCACCTGCCGTCCCACCGATGCGGCGGCGCAACGCACCTGTGCGGAGCAGATCATCACCCCGCTCGCTACGCGCGCCTACCGTCGTCCACTCACGGCGCGTGATCGCACAAGTCTGATGCAGTTCTACGATGCGGCGGCCAGCGATCCACAGTACGGATTCGACGATGGCGTCCGCACGGCGCTGCAAGCGATGCTGGCGAGTCCGCACTTCATCTTCCGCTTCGAGAACACGCCGGCCAACGCGGTGGTGGGGACCGACGTGGCCATCGGCGATGTCGAATTGGCGTCGCGCCTGTCGTTCTTTCTGTGGGGCACGATCCCCGACGCACGACTCATGTCGCTCGCCGCACGCGGTCGGCTTTCGAAAGAAAAAACGCTGTCGGCCGAAGTGATGCGCATGCTCGCCGACCCACGCGCCGACGCGCTCTCCACCCGGTTCGCCGCGCAGTGGTTGCGCCTGCAGGATCTCGAGAAGGTGCACCCGGATGCGTTTCTCTTCCCGGACTACGACCTGCAACTCGCCGCCTCGATGCAGCGCGAGACCGAACTGTTCTTTCAGCATCTCGTGCGCGGCGACAAGAGTCTGCTCGAGCTGTTCACCGCAGACTACACGTTTGTAAACGAACGCCTGGCGCGACACTACGGCATTCCAAACGTCACGGGGCCCACGTTCCGGCAAGTCGCGTACACCGAGCCGGATCGCCGCGGCATTCTCGGTCATGGCAGCGTGCTCGTGCAAACGTCGCTGGGCAATCGGACGTCACCGGTGCTGCGCGGCAAGTGGGTGATGGAAGTGCTCATTGGCATGCCGCCGCCACCGCCGCCACCCGACATTCCGGACCTTGAGCAGACGCAGGACAACAAGGACGGCAAGCCGCTCACCACGCGTCAGCGCATGGAAATGCACCGGGAAAATCCAACCTGCAAATCGTGCCACCAGTACATGGATCCGATCGGTCTCGCACTCGATAATTTTGACGTCACCGGTCGCTTGCGATATCGCGAGAATGGCGCGCCGCTCGACACGCGCGGCGAGATGTATGACGGGATGATGGTGAGCACACCCGCCGATCTCACGCGGTCCTTGTTGTCGCGTCCGATTCCGCTGGTGCGATCATTCATCGAGAATCTCATGGCGTATGCGATCGGTCGTCGCATGGAAGACTTTGACCAACCGGCGGTACGCATCATCGCCCGTGATGTGGCCACGAAAGACTATCGCATCTCGGCGTTCGTCATGGGTGTGGTGAACAGCAAGGCCTTCCGGACCAAGCGCGTTGAACCCGTGGCGGCCGACGCCGCGCAGCACTGACCGTTTCCTCTCCCACGAACCGACGAGTCCCATGCATATTCTGACCCAGAAGCACCTGCATCGCCGCACGTTCCTGAGAGGCCTCAGTGCCGCCGTCGCGCTGCCATATCTCGATGCGATGGAGCCGGCCGGCCGCGCGTTCCGCAAGTTCGGCGGCAGTGGTGGTGCGCTGGCCGGCAAAACGCGATTGGTATGCATTGAATCGGTGCACGGCGCGGCGGGCAGCAACGCGTGGGGCGCGTCAAAACATCTGTGGGCGCCGGCCGGCATTGGTCGCGATTTCACGCTCAACCCCGACGGTGCTCTCGCGCCGCTCGAGCCATGGCGGAAACATCTCACCATCGTCAGCAACACCGACGTGCGCATGGCCGAAGCGTTCGACGCACCGGAAGTCGGTGGCGATCACTTCCGGTCAAGCGCTGTCTTCCTTACGCAGTCGCATCCCAAGCAAACGCAGGGCTCCGACCTGTACGTCGGCACGTCGTTCGATCAGATCGTGGCACGCAAAATCGGGCAGGACACCCCGATCCCGTCCATGCAGCTGTGCATTGAGAATCTCGACCAGGCCGGCGGCTGTTACTACAATTATGCGTGCGCCTACACAGACACGATCAGTTGGGCATCGCCGAGTGAGCCGTTGCCAATGATTCGCAACCCGCGCACGGCGTTTGATTTGTTGTTCGGTGCCGGCGCGAACAATGCCGACCGTGCGGCACGGCGCAAGGAAAACAGCAGCATTCTGGACTGGATCGTGGGCGAAATGGCCACGCTCCGTCGCGACCTCGGTGCCGCCGACCAGCGACGCGTCGATCAATATCTCGAGAACATCCGTGAACTCGAGCGTCGCATTGAGGCCGTTGAAGCGAAAAACTCTACCGGCGAAGAGCGCGCGCTCCCCGAAGCCCCCACCGGCGTGCCCGATTCGTTTGCCGAACACATGCAGCTCATGTTCGATATTCAGGTGCTCGCGTTCGAATCCGACATGACACGCGTGTTCTCGTTCAAGACCGGGCGCGATGCGTCAAGCCGCACGTACCCCGAGAGCGGAACGAACAAGGGATTCCATCCGTCCTCGCATCACGGCGGCCGTGAATCGGCAATCCTCGAGTTCAATCTTATCAACAAGTTTCATGTGAGCCTGCTGCCGTACTTTCTTGACAAGCTCAAGAACACCAAGGACGGCGACGGCAACCTGCTCGACTCGACGCTCATCATGTATGGCTCGCCAATGGCCGACGGCAACTTGCATAATCATCGCCGGTGCCCGCTCATCCTGCTGGGGCACGGCAATGGCATGGTGCCCGGTGATGCGCATCTCAAGGCACCCGACGGCACACCGATGGCCGACGTGATGCTGGCGCTGCTGCACAAGTTCGGCGTCGACGACATGCACAGCTTCGGTGACAGCACCGCGCCGTTTGGCCTGTACGCGTGAGGATGCGCGCCATGCGTATGCGTTCGGTGCCGTTGGCGTGGCTCACGACCAGCGTGCTGGCGATGGGGGCGGTCGTGGTTCGTGACGCGGCGGCGATAGCGGTGCCCGCCGCAGACTCTGCGGTTGCACCGGCGCCGTTGGTTGAAGCAGCACGTACCGGCGACCTGGCAACGGTCCGCACGTTGCTGTCGCAGAAAGTGGATGTGAACGCCGCAAGCGGTGATGGCATGACCGCCTTGCACTGGGCCGCGTATCGCGGCGATCCCGAACTCGCGACGCTGCTGCTCAAGGCCAAGGCGTCCCTGACGTCGGTGACGCGGCTTGGCGAGAACACACCGCTGCACGTGGCGAGCCGGCACGGACATGGTACACTCGTGCGTTTGCTGCTCAATGCCGGCGCGGCGCCGGATGTCCCCACGACGGGCGGCGCCACCGCACTGCATCTCGCCGCCGCGGCTGGCGACACGTTGGCGATTGGCGCGCTGCTCGAGGCGAAGGCCAACCCCAACGCGCTCGAGTCGGAGTGGCAACAAACGCCGCTCATGTTTGCCGCCGCGAATGATCGCGCCGACGCGATTCGTGTGCTGATTGCCGGTGGTGCCACTCCGTCACAGCGATCGGCAGTGATCGATCTGACCGCACGCGCGGCGCGCGAGCAGGCCGCCGCCCGCAAGCGAAACGACGTGATGTTCTCGTTCCTGCCGCAGGCGCAGAAGGATTCCATTCTCAAAGCGCAAGCACCGGCAGCGGCACCCGCGCCGCTCGTCTACCGCGCCGGCACTGCGGCTCCACCCACAGAGCGCCTCACCGCCGAAGAGATCCAGATCGCGATCGATTCAGGACGCGCCGTGCTCCTCGCGGCGACGGCGGCTGTCGGTCCGGTCCAGTCGGATACTTCCGATGGACAGGTGGCCGGCTTCGAAGGGACCGTGGGTGGCATGGGCGGATTCTCGGCGCTGCATCACGCCACACGACAGGGGAACGTCGCGGCCACACTCGCGCTGCTCGACGGCGGCGCTGATATCAATCAGCGCACCGCCACCGACAGCACGTCGCCGCTGCTCATCGCCACAATCAACGGGCACTTCGATCTTGCCATGCAGCTGATCGCGCGTGGCGCCGACGTCACGCTCGCCAGCACGGCCGGTGCAACCCCGCTGTATGCAGCCATCAACTCCCAGTGGTTGCCGCGCTCGCGCTTTCCACAGCCGCAGTCCATCCAGGTACAGAAGTCCACGCACATCGAGCTGATGACCGCGATGCTCGACGCGGGCGCCGATGTGAACGTTCGGCTCCGCAAGAACCTGTGGTACTTCGCCTTCAACAACTGCGGCAACGCCAACTGCGGTTTGGAATACCTCGACAACACCACGCCGTTCTGGCGCGCGGCGTATTCTGTAGATGTCGAGGCAATGCGGCTGCTCGAATCGCGCGGTGCGGATCATACGATTCCGTCACGTCGTGTTGTGGCCGCGCGTGGCGCACGTCGGACGGCCGCGCCGGCGGGTGGTGCGGCAGCGGCGACTGCCGCGAAGGCCACTGCGGCCGATGCATCACGTACCGGGGCGGGCGCGGCAACTGGCACTCGCACTGCGGGCGCCGCAGCGAGCGCAGCCGTGAGCACGGGAGACGCATCCGAACTCGGCGAAACCGGCGCTGATGTGGCGCGACTTGACGCAGCCACTGTGGCACGCGCGGCAGCGGCGCGATCAACGGCGCAACCCGGACTCGCGGCCGAGCTGGACTCGGCCGCGCGCGCGGTGCCGCCCGGTATCGGCGTGTATCCGATTCACGCGGCCGCCGGCGTGGGCTATGGCAATGGATTCGCCGGCAACTCCCACCGCCACGCACCTGACGGCTGGATGCTCGCCATGCGGTATCTCGTGGAAGAACTCAGTGCCGATGTGAATGCCCGTGACAACAACGGCCACACTCCGCTGCATCACGCCGCCGCCCGCGGTGACAACGAGATGATCGCGTATCTCGTGAGCAAGGGCGCCGACGTGCGGGCCGTCTCACGTCGGGGTCAAACCACCGTCGATATGGCCAACGGACCCGTGCAACGCCTGCGTCCGTTTCCCGAAACCATCACGCTGCTCGAATCGCTCGGCGCGAAGAACAGCCACCGGTGCGTGAGCTGCTGATCAGTTCACGCACCGGGTGTGGCGCTATTCAGCAACAACTGCATATGCGCCTCCGCCTGCTGTAAGCCTCCTTCTCCGCCGCCCCAGCTCACGCGGCCATCGGCGTCGAGATCGGCGCCGCTTACCAGCTGTTCACACAGCGACAGCAGTTGACCCACGAGTGCAGCCGTCGTCTCAGCGTCTGAGGCATCGCGAATGCGCTGCGCGAGCGCGATGATCTGATCCGCGCGCACGACGACGCTGCGCGACGCGGTCGCCACGTGTTCGGCGTGTGTGCGGACTCCGGCCGTCGCGCCCTCAGCGGCTGCCGCCATTTGAATATGCGTGGCCACGCCGGTGGCCGCTTTCTTGAGCCCGTACCCCTTGCCCGGCCCTGACGTCACCAGCGCGGGATCGATGGCATGCAGCACATGACCCGTGTGCAATTTCATCGCGTCAAGGTTGCTCGGTGTGCGCGCCGCAAAGGCCGCATGTTGTGCGGCGATCCCCGCTTCCGCTCGGGCCGTCGGCAGCAGTCCGGCTTTGTCTGGCGTATCGGAAAAGCTCGTGAGGACGTGACCGATGTGTGCACCCACCGCGCCCGCAGGCAATGCCGTCGCTGCCGCAGCGCCTGTCGAGCGCGTTACGGGCGCTGCATCGGCCGGTGTGGCGGCAACAGTTCGCGCGGGCACACCGGTGAGCCGCACGATTTCGTCGTCGAACAACCGGCGTGCGCTCGAGTCCGTGCTTACGGCGAACCGGCGACGCTGGAATTCGTTGTCGGTCATGCCTGCCGCAGTAAACAATCCGGTGACGTGCAGCCGCAGCTGTTCCTGCAACCGTTGCTGCCCCTCAGCAGTTTTGTTTCGCGGCTGTGCCATCTCCGCGTTCAGCGAGTCCTGAAGCTTGAGCAGCGCCACGTGTACGCCGGCGAGGCGCTCTACATCGGGTGCGGCGAGTTTGGCCGGCGTCGGCGGTGTGGTCTGCGCGCGCGCGACGAGCAGTGGCGACGCGAGGCCGAGCGCGAGCAGAACGCAGAGACGTCGAAGGCCGAGCGCGAGCAGAACGGAGAGACGTCGAAGGCTAAGCATACGTCGCGTGACGAGGTCGGGGGCGGCGAGGCCGCGATCGCGGGGCGCGCAATCAGGTGGGGGGGCACAGGGAATTCTCACTCCGGCGGCGACATCGCGCAACGGCTCCGCAATCACAACTCTGGCGCTGGTGCATGCGTAGCCCCAGAATAGCGTCATAGTGCAACGCTGTGTGATGACAATACCGCCTTTGGAGCATGCGATGACCGTAGTACCGACCCTCGCTCGATCACTCGCCGCAGCGAGCGTGCTGGCCGCGAGCGTGGCCACCGTGCTCCATGCACAAACACCCACGGCGCCGCGCAACATGGGCGGTGGTCAGTGTACAGCCAATCGCTTCAACTGCGCCGACACGCCCAACCCGCTCCCGGCACCGAACACGGTGTGGATCGAAGAGATGACGTGGATGGACGTGCGCGATGCGCTTGCCGCCGGCCAGACCACGGCCATTGTCACCACCGGCGGCATGGAGCCGAACGGGCCGTGGCTCGTCACGGGAAAGCACAACTACGTGTTGCACACCAACTGCGAGGCCATCGCGCGCAAACTCGGCAACGCGCTGTGCGCACCCACCATCAAGTTCGTGCCGGAAGGGCGCATCAGTCCGCCGTCGGGACATATGGCGAGCCCGGGCACGATCAGCGTGCAGGAATCCACTTTTCGTGCGCTCCTCACCGACATCGTGCACAGCCTCAAAGTACACGGCTTCACCAACATCATTCTCATTGGCGACAGCGGTGGCAATCAAAATGGACAGCGCGCCGTTGCCGACTCGCTCACGGCGTTGTGGAAGGGTGCCCCTGTTGTGGCGCATGTGCAGGAGTACTACGACTATGCCAAGGTCACCGAACACATGAAGAGCCGCGGCCTCACGAGTGGAACGTCAGACGGACTGCACGACGATCCGGTCATCACGCTCAACATGATGATTGATGATCCCACATCCGTGCGCTACGACGAGCGGGTGAAGGCCGACAGGGCCACCATCGACGGCGTCTCGATTGCCAACCGTGACCGTGCACTCTCGCTCGCGCGCGAGATCGTGGCGTTCCGCGCCACCGTAACGGTGGAGGCGATTACCAAAGCGATCGCCAACAAGGGCACACTGCCGGCTCCTCCCCGTCGTCCGTAGCCGAGCGATGCGTGCATAAATCGCGTTACACCGTGCGTGTGCAGTCCTTTGCGTGCTGTTGCCAGCTGGCTGCGAGCAGCGCAATCACCGGTCGGCACGTATAGCCTCCGGACACTCGCAACCGACCGTCGACCTTACACGCCCCTCCGAATGCGCCGTTCTTCTGCTGTTGTCGGCTCGCTGCTCGCCGCGACGTGCCTCGCCGCGACGTGCCTCGCCACGCCACTCGTCGCCCAAACCGTCTGGCCCGACGAAGGCCCGCGCACGTGGAAGCCGCAGCCCACCGAGGCGGCCATCACGGCCAATGACTTGCGCACGCGGCTCTATCAGTTCGCAGATGATTCCATGAAGGGACGCGATGTGGGTACCCTCGGCAATGTGATGGCCACCAACTACATCGCCGCCGAGTTCAAGCGCATGGGGTTACTGCCCGCGGGAGAAAACGGCACATACTTCCAGGAGCTTGCGTACGGGCGCTTGGCGTTCGACGAACAGCGTGTGCGGCTACAGGTGGGTAACGCACCGCTGGCACCGTCGCTCGACTGGGCGCCGCTTCCGCCGAACGTGAGTACGCAGATTGCCGGTCAGGCCAACATCTCGTCACTCTCCACGGTGTTTGGTGGTCGCTACGGCGACACCACCGTGGTGCTCAACCCGAGCGACGTGCGCGGGCGCGTGGTGGTGTTCACGGCCGCCGCGAGTCCGGCCGGCGCGCGTGGCGGTGCGCCCACGGGGAATCTCACCGCCGCGCAGGATGCGGGTGCAGCGGCAATCCTGCTCATCAGCGCCGACCTTCCGGCGGCCGCGTTCCGTGAGCGCGTGGCTGTGATGCCGAGCGTGCGTGGCGCTGTGGTCGGCGCCACGATCACGCCGCAGACCGCAGAAAAAATTTTCGGGAAGCCCTTGGCCGACCTTACGGTGGGGACCACCGGGCAGTTGGTCTCGGGCACATGGTCGTACGAACTCACACCGCTCGAGTATCCCACGCGCAACGTGCTGGCGATTCTCCCCGGCGCGGACGCGCAGCGCAAGGGTCAGTACGTGGTGATCGGTGCGCACAGTGATCACGTGGGCATGGTGCGCGGCAGCATCGCGCCGGAGCATGATTCACTGCGTGCGTTCAACACGGTGTTGCGTCCGCAGGGCGCCAACGATCGTGTCGCCATTGACGCCGTGACGCCGGCGCAGTGGAGCGAAGTCAACGCGCTGATCGCCAAAGCACGCACCATTCGTGCACCACGCCCCGACACCGTGAACAACGGCGCCGATGACGATGGCAGTGGTACCGTGGTGATGCTCGAGATCGCCGAACAGCTCGCCGCCGGTCTGCGGCCGGCGCGCTCGATCTTGTTCAACTCACACGCCGCTGAAGAAAAGGGGCTGCTCGGGTCCGCCTGGTGGACCGAACATCCCACGATTCCGCTCGACTCCGTGGTCGCTGCGCACAACATGGACATGCTCGGCAAAGGCCGGGTGAGCGATGTGAAGTTTGGCGGTCCCAACACGGTGCAAATGCTCGGCTCGCGCCGTGTGTCGCTGGAGTTCGGTGACATGATCGATTCGCTCAACGCGGTGCGCAGCGAGCCCATGGTGATCGACTACTCATGGGATCGCACCAATCGTCTCAACCGATTCTGTCGCAGCGATCAGGTGAGTTACATCCGCAAAGGCATTCCCACCACGTACTTCTCCACCGGGTATTCGCGCGACTATCACCAGGCCACTGACGAGCCGCAGTACATCAACTACGACCAGAGCGCACGCGTGGGGCGTTTCATTCACGACATCGTGCAGGCCGTGGCGAATCGGGCGGAGCGGCTGCCGGTCCTGCCACGCGAGCAGCAGGATCCGGCGGCGCGCTGCGGCGCGTAGTCACCGGGCGATGTACTCACTGCGTGCTACACTCGTTGCGCGATTCACGCGGTGCGTGTTTCACTCGCCGCTGCGATACGCTTCTTGTGCAATCAGCCAGCCCATCTCGCTGAAGCGCCATTCGGCGGTGTACTGCCCGCGCTGTTCGTGCACGCCGGTGCTGGTCTGCCATCGGCCCGTCCAGCGGCCGCGCTCGGTGGCGGACACGGGCGGCTCACGCACCACGATCTGCTCGGCCTCGCGTACGTACCCGCCGAAGGCCCGATCGGCAAACTGTTCCGCGAATGCTGCGCGCGATGCCTCGCGACCGCGCAACACCGGACCGCCAGCGACGTCCACACGGATATCCGGTGCCATGAAGGCCGCCACCCGCTCGGCGTCCCGCGCGGCGATGGCGTCATTCGACTGTCCTCGTAGTTGTCTGATGTGCGTATCAGGATCAGTCATCGAATCGCGTTGGGTGTAGAGAAGAATGCCAAAGTGCGAGGTATCATCTATTCTACAGTAAAGGAGTTTTTGTATGCGTACGATCCGCATCCTCGCCGTCATCATGGCGATTTTCGGGATCAGCATGCTGGCCTCGTCCGGTCTGGGTACCCGGGCCGAATTCTGGGATTACCGCACCGGGTTGAGCCTGTTGCGCAACGCCGCGTACGTCGGCATGGCCGCGATGGTGCTTACCCTCATCGCGTTATTTGTCACGCGCCCTCGCGGTGGCGCGCTGGCCGTGTTGTTGGCGTCGCTCGGCCTGGCCGTGGTCACCGTGGCCGTGCCGCGTGGGTTCACTCGAAAAGCGCAGTCGGTGCCACCGATCCACGACATCACCACCGACACGGCCGATCCGCCCGCGTTTGTGGCCGTGTTGCCGCTGCGTGCCAGCGCGCCCAACAGCGCCGCGTATGCCGGTGACAGCATTGCCGCGCTGCAGCGGGCGGCGTATCCCGACGTACAGCCGGTCATGCTTGACGACGCACCACCCGAGGCTTTTCGCCGAGCGCTCGCGGCTGCTGAGCAAATGGGGTGGGACGTTGTCGCGCGTGACTCGGCGGAGGGCCGCATTGAAGCGACCGCCACTACCACCTGGTTCGGTTTCAAGGACGATGTCGTCATTCGCGTACGCGAGACGGCGGCGGGCTCACGCATTGACGTGCGCTCCGTGTCGCGTGTGGGCCGGAGCGACGTTGGGGCCAATGCGGCGCGCATCCGATCCTACACAAAAGTGCTCTGACGGGTAGAATCAGGAATACGCGCGCGGTTGTATGAGCGCACTCACTCTCCCGCCCCTACCGAACTTTCGCATGCTGCGACGTCCCCGCCTTCTGCTCTCGGCCATTGCCGCAGGCGCTCTGAGCCTGTCGTCAACCGCGTCAGCACAGCCTGCCGTGCAGCGCGTAGTGCAGCGTGTAGTGCTGCGCGATCAACCGGTAGCGATCGATAGCACCGATCCCGTCGCGCTCATGGTCGCGCGCCTCGATCTTGAACGCTACAAGGCGTCGATCAAGGGGCTCACCACCTTCGGTGATCGACGCGCCGGCACCGATCGCAACCGCGCCGCCATCGACTGGATCGAAGCGCAGCTCAAAAATTACGGTTGCACGAACACGGAACGCATCACGTACGAACATTTTCAGTTCGCGAGGCCACCGGCATCGCCGCCGGCGACCGGTGCACCCACGCGTCCCAACCCGGCCGTCGCCGGCAGTGCGGCGGCCGCGCGTCGCGTCGGTCCACCGGTGGCCTCTGGTGGTGGTCGAGCGCGCGGCATTCGCACGCGCACCGGCGTGAACACCGACTCCATGGCGCAGCTGGACGCGACGCTGCGTGCACTGAACGCGCAGGAGTCCACACCCGGTGAACGCGAGCAGGTGTACTGCACAAAAATCGGTACCACCAAGCCCGATGAGATGTACATCATCGGCGGTCACATGGATGGCATCGGCTGGGGTGAAGCGGCCAACGACGATGGATCGGGTTCAGCGATTGTGATGGAACTCGCGCGTATTTTTTCGAGCCCCGATGTGCAGACCGAACGCTCGATCCGATTCATTCTGTTCAACAACGAAGAAACCGGATTGAACGGCGCGCGGGCGTACGTGCAACAGCGTGAGGCGCTGCAGGGCATCGAATCGCCCGCCGGTTCGGGGAAGTTTCCTGAACCGCGGTGGATGGGCATGATTCAACACGACATGATGCTCTACGATCATGGCATGCCGCGCGCCGACGGCACGATGAATCCCGAGCAGCGTCCTGAAGCCGATGTCAATGTCGAGTTCCAGATGAACTCGAAGAAGACGCTCGAATCGCAGGCGCTGGCGTGGGTGTGGCATTCGGCAAATGCCCGCTACGCCACCGACTATCCCGCGCAGGTGGGGCCGCACATGACCAACACCGATTCCGGCCCGTTTCAGGACCTCATCGCGTCCATCAGCTTACGCGAGAATGAACGCGGTACGCAAACGGGCAGTGGATGGAGCCCACACTGGCATCAGCCGACTGATCTCTTCAGCACGTACAGCGACAAGGATTTCCGCCTTGGACTCAACGCGGCGCAAACAACGCTGGGTGCCGTGGGACGGTTGGTTGGGGCGAAGCTGGTGAAGTAGCTCGCACATCTCGCGTTGGTTCACACTCAGTCAGGCACCGCATGGCATACAACAAACACTACATGACAACCGAACCGACGCGTGCCGAGATCGATGCGTCGAACGAGCTAACGCTCTTGGAGTTCGGCGCGCCGGGCTGCGGGTTTTGCCTGGCGATTCAACCGGCGCTCGAGAGCGCGTTGCAGGACGTCAGCCTGTCACATCTCAAAGTGGAAGACGGCAGCGGACGACCACTCGGCCGCTCATTCGGCGTGAAGCGGTGGCCAACGCTCGTGTTCCTGCGCGATGGCGTGGAGGTCGCGCGGGCCGTGCGTCCTTCTGGTGCGGAGGTGCGGAGTCTGGTGGGGCAGTACGGCAACTGATGGTGGGGCGTGTGGATGAGTGCGGGAACGACGGGTCGGGCCTGCGGTGCAGCAAAGCAACCGCAGCACCTGACGCCGTCGAATGGTCGGCGTCGGCAGCATCACCCACGGTGGGAGTGTGGTTGTGGATTTAGAGCAAGGCTATTCGCTGATCGTGGAAAAACTGGCCAGTTGGACCAACGCGTTCATCGCGATGCTGCCCAACCTCTTGCTGGCTGCGATCATTGTGCTGCTGGCCG
>JBBRDP010000029.1:0-22478 GCA_038203795.1 Gemmatimonadales bacterium | reverse complement strand
GAAGAAACGGCGCACCAACCGGCCGCCCTCCATGGGCAGTTTTCGTCCAACGAGATCGAGCGCCTGCACCGCGTTCGTGCCTTCATAAATCTGAGCAATGCGCGCGTCACGCACGTACTGCTCGACGCCATACTCGCGGATGTAGCCATGACCGCCGAGTGTCTGGAGCGCGAGATTGGTGGCGTCGAACCCGAGGTCGGTAAAGAACGCTTTGATCACGGGTGTCATCAGGGCCACCACATCACTGGCCTCTTCGCGTGCCGCCGTATCGGGATGCTTGTGTTCGATATCGATGAGCATGCCCACCCAATAGGCGAGCGCGCGCGCCCCTTCGTTAAATGCTTTGATGCGCAACAGACTCTTGCGCACGTCCGGGTGCACAAGAATCGAATCGGCCGGTCCCGACGGATTCTTGACGCCCGTGAGCGACCGCCCTTGCAGGCGGTCCTTTGCGTAGGCGAGCGCGTTCTGATACGCCACCTCGGACAGACCGAGTCCCTGCATGCCAACCGCCAATCGCGCGCCATTCATCATCACGAACATCGCCCGCATGCCCTTGTTTGCTTCACCCACCATGAATCCGGTGGCGTTGTCGAAGTTGAGCACGCACGTGGCTGATCCCTTGATGCCCATCTTGTGTTCAATCGATCCACACGTGACGCCATTGCGCGTGCCCGGTGTACCGTCTTCGGTGGGAAGAAATTTGGGCACAAGAAACATGCTGATGCCCTTCGTGCCGGACGGCGCATCGGGCAGCTTCGCCAGCACGAGATGCACAATGTTCTCGGTGAGATCCTGCTCGCCGGCGGAAATGAAAATTTTGGTGCCAGTGATGCTATAGGCGCCGTCGCCCGAGGGCACCGCACGTGTGGTGATGATGCCAAGATCGGTGCCGGCCTGTGCCTCGGTGAGGCACATCGTGCCCGCCCACGAACCGTCCACCAGCTTGGGCAGATAGCGCGCCTTGAGTTCTTCGTCGCCGTGACTCATGAGTGCACTGTAGGCACCGTGCGACAGGCCGGGGTACATACTGAACGAGAGATTGGCCGAGCAGAGCATCTCTTCGAAGACGAACCGCACCGCCTCCGGCAGCCCCTGCCCGCCGTACGCGGGGTCGGATGCGATGCCGGTCCAACCCCCGTCGGTGTACTGCTTGTACGCTGCAATGAAACCACTCGGCGTGCGCACCGTACCCTGATCATACGAGCATCCTTCCGCGTCTCCGCTCTGGTTGATCGGAAACAGGACTTCTTCGCACACCTTCGCTCCCTCCGCCAGCACGGCATCGATCAGCTCCGGCGTGGCCTCCTCATACCCAGGCAGTTCGGCGAGCCGAGCGACGCCGTGGACCTCGTGCAGGAGGAACTGGATGTCGTCGAGCGGGGCGCGATAGGTCGGCATGACTACCTCAAGAGAGTGACGAACCGGCGCACAACCGGTTGGGTCGGGAACCCATTGAGCAGGGCGTCGACGGCCCTGCAATACCCGTTGAACATGCCATTCGGCGCGATGGCCGACAAGGCCTCCAATCGCGACGCTGGCGTCATGTTTGGCAGGCTGGCCTCCTTCGTGCACCATCCGCTGGTCTTTCGCGTTAGACTCAGGTATTCGCCATACCGTCCCCCTCGGAGACTGAATGAAAGCGTTTTTCACGAACATCGCGGCCAATCTGGCCACGATCGCCCTGCTCTTCCTGCTCGTTCTGATGCTCACGATCGGCCTGATCGCGGCGGCGTCCGGCGATGCGGCGCCCGTGGTGCCCGACCGTGCGGTGCTCGTGGTGGACCTGTCACAGGCGCTGGCCGATCGGCCGGCCGATCAGGCGCCACGGAGTTCGTTCGATCGCGTCTTCGCTGATCAGGGCGGATCGAAACTGTCGTTACGCGCGGCGGTGGTCGCCCTCCAGGAAGCGGCCAAGGATGATCGCATCAGCAGCGTGCTGCTGCGCGGCAACGTGGCCAGTGACGGATTGTCCTCCGGCTACGGCGGACTCGTGGAGTTCCGCGAGGCACTCGCGACGTTCGTCGCAGCGGGCAAGCCGGCGCATGCGTTTCTCGTCGACCCCACGGTGCGGGACTATTACGTGACGAGCGTGGCCAGCACCATCACGATTGATCCCTTCGGCTCGTTGCAGTTCAACGGGCTCTCGGGCACCCAGATGCACTTCGCCGGTTTTCTCGAGAAGTACGGCATCGGCATTCAGGTGAGTCGCGTCGGCAAGTTCAAGGCTGCCGTGGAGCCGTTCACGCGCACCGACATGAGTCCCGAGAACCGTGCGCAAACGCGCCGCTATCTTGAATCCACGTGGAACGAGATCAAGCGCAGCGTCGCGCAGTCGCGTTCGCTGGATACACTGCGCCTGCAGCAACTGGCTGACTCGGTCGCACTGTTTACACCGGAGAACGCGGTGCAGTTCGGCCTCGTCGATCGCATCGCGCACTTCGATGTCCTGCTGGCTGATCTTCGCGCGATCACCGGTGATTCTGCGGCCCGCGAAGGCAGCGGGGCACTGCCTCTGGCAGCCGACTCCACAACAAACGGTATGACCACGCCGAGCGCCGCCGAAGGTGATAGCGCGACCGGCGATGCACCTGGCGACAGCGCGGCGTCCTCGTCGCTGTTCGCAATGATGCCGGAGGCAATGCCGCAGATTCTGTTGCGCGACTACGCGCAGATTGCCGTGGCCCGCCACGACGACCTTACGGCACGCCGCAAGATCGCCGTCGTGTATGCACAGGGCGAAATCGTGAATGGCGAAGGTGGCACCGACCAGGTAGGCGGTACAGCCTACGCCCGCGAGTTGCGGGCGCTGCGTCACGATCGATCCGTGCGCGCGATCGTGTTGCGGGTGAACAGCCCGGGCGGCAGCGTGGTCGCGTCGGAAGAGATTCAGCGCGAACTGGTGCTGCTCAACGCAGAAAAGCCCGTCGTGGTCTCCATGGGCACGCTGGCGGCCTCGGGCGGCTACTGGATTGCCACGGCATCACGGCATGTGTTTGCGCAGCCCACCACGCTCACCGGATCGATCGGCGTGTTCGCGATTCTCCCGAATCTTGAAGGCATCGCTGAAAAGAACGGCATCACGATGGACACGGTCACTACGGCGCGATACGCCGACATGTTCTCCATCGCCCGTCCGCGCACCAACAGCGAGCTCGCAATTATTCAGCGTGGTATCGACCAGGTGTATGACGCCTTTCTTACGCGCGTCGCGAGTTCGCGCAACCTGCCCATGGACTCCGTGCGGGCCATTGCGGAGGGACGCGTCTGGTCGGGCGAGGACGCGCTGACGCTGGGTCTGGTGGACGAGATCGGCGATCTCCACGACGCCATCGAACACGCGGCCGGATTGGCCGATCTGGGCGATGACTGGGGACTATTGGAAGTACCCAAGGTGCAGGGCGCCGCCGAGATGCTGCAACAACTCTTCGACGATTCCCCGCCGCCGGTGGTGAGCTCGCTGCGTGGCGCGCTCGGCCTGGGCGTTGCGCATACCGGCCCGCTAGCGGCGGCGGAGGTGTGGAGCCGGTCGGCGTCGCGTCAGGGGCCCACAGCCGACGCTGTGCGCGCGGTGGTGCGTCAACTCGGCTCACTGCTGCAGCTGGATGACCCGCGCGGGATCTACGCGCGCATGCCGTACATCATCCAGCTGCAATAACAGTTCGGTGTCAGCCCGGTGTCAGCCCGGCGCGTCGAGCTCGAAAGGGCTGACGCGCGGGGCGCAGGAGTCGGCCTGACGCGCGGCTTCCATCACGCGCGCCTATGCCCACAGTCGGGCCAGCGTGCGATCCACCGACTCGCGATACGCCTCCGCTTGCGCCACGCACGTTTCGAGGCGCGTCCGGTTTGACAGCGACGCCGTCTCGGCGAGCGCGCTGAGCCGCAACATATGCTCCGCCACGGTCCACTCCGCGACGAGCGCGCGATTTTTGTCTTCCTCGATGCGCGCCACGAGCGCGTCGGCCTGATGGTGGCTCCACGTGGCCACCGGCCGCTCGTCATTGAAGCCAAGCGCGCCAAGTACGCCGTCGTACACGTTGAACATCGGTTCGTCGGGAACCATCACGACCTCGCGTCGTCAGAGACAACTCAGAAACGCAGCGACGGGCTCGCCGCGAACGGCACTACCCTGTACCCATAGGATCTCCTTGATAACGTGAGGTACCTGCGGTACCAACATGGTGTCCCCGGCCGCCGAGCCAAGTGAGAAAATCACCACATTCTCGAACGGCGACAGGATTCTGTTACCTCGTTTCCCCATCAGCCGAAGCGCCAACACAGCGCAGCGATATATCGCGGTGACGCGGGGTCCATGTTCGGCCTCCCTATTGAAGAGCGCCACTGAGCGGGGACACCGACGCACTGCGTTCGGACGGCTTGGCAATTTCTTCATACACGTCGGTGACGGCGTTGACCTGCGACAAGAGTGGCTGACCGTTCTCCAGCTCCGCACTCCAGGATTGAATGACGATGGATGCGGCGGCCTCGGATGCTTGAAGCCCGTACGAGTACGGGCGAACGCCTGTCGTGTGAGGAGCGGCGATATCCTGGATGCGCTGGTTCGGGACACCGTCCCGGCCTACGAGGCGATAGTATCCATCTATGGCCACACCGCCTGATCGCAGTGCCATGCGCCCTCCGCGTTTCACCAGCGCGTCGGCGTCAGATGCGCCGATTTCGTCGCTGGCCGTATTGCAACGGAAGTACGCCACGGCTTCGGACGCCGTACCGTCGACAATCCTGCTCTGGAAAGGGTACGCGTCGACGTCAAGGCTTCCCTGACCATTGCAGTTGACAAACATGTGATACGCATGCTCACGGACCCGCCCCTTCGTTTCAATTGCGACCAGCGTGCGGCCGCCTGATTGTTCTTTGATTGAGACGCGCCCCGGCACCAGCTCGAGCCGCCCCGCATCGTGCAGCGCCAGCAGAACATTGGCCGAATGCAACGGCATCGCGGCAATCACATTCATCAAGAAGGACGTGATCACCCATCGGTACCGCTCATGGTCTTCGGCTGGAAGCCAATCGTAGTGAAAGTTCAACGTGTACATCAGATCATCGAGTGTTTCCTTCCAATGAATCGGAATACCTTTGCGCAGTGAACGGTTCGCATCGTGCATTTCCATCCGCATGAGTGCAAACGAATCGTCCGCCGTGTGTTCGTCACTCATCCGTTGGACAAAGACGTCGAGCGAGAGAAACCCCACTTCGTCGCGCAATGAGAGCAATGTGCCCCGATCAACGTGTCGGTAAATCGTGCGGAACGGCTCTCTCTGCTCGTACTGCAGATGCGGCAACCACCCCTCGGCCGAGTGCAACACCATGCGGAACCCTTCAGCACCCGGGAACGGCTCGTACACCAGTCGCCCGTCGCGACGGGGAAACGCACCATGGCGGTGCGCGAGGGAGGATACGACGTCAAATGCAGAGAGCGATGCGCCGAGCGTGCCAATCTCAAAGTTGTAGAACTGGCCGTTTTCGGGAAGAAGTTTTTGCATGGGCCGCGGTGAGGCGAAATAGCCATGCTCGGGCGCATCCGGCTGATCAAAGGCATGTCCGGTCGCGATCACGACCCGGTCGACGACCACCGGTTCGTTGTTGGCGATCCGAATCTCTACGCCGTCGCCTTCGCGATGATCAACAATATCGTGCACTGTGCACTTGCCGTATTCGTGCAGTGTCACCCCGCAGGCGCGCAACGCAGCGGCAATCTGCGTGTATTGCTGATGGCAGTGGTCATCCGGAGTCGTGCGCCGATACGTCTCAACTTCGTCAATCTCAGACCGAAGGATCCGCTGCGACGCGAGCTGATCGTCACTCAGGGAGTGCAACCAGTGCACGAGTGACAGCTGAAGCGGTGGAATCTCGGCCGATGAGATATTGCAGAGATTGTACTCGTCGGTTGTGTGTCGGTCGTAGGGCATACCAACTCCCAGCGCGGGTCGTTTATCAAAGAGATACACATGCGCAAGTGTTGGCCGAAAGTGTTCGATGTTCCGAAGGAGATGCTGCAACAGGTAGATGGCGGACTGGCCAACGCCGACAATCCCAAGACGACTGAACGGACGCATGATGCGGAGATCATCCGCACGGATGACGGTGACTGATGCATGCGTCCTGCGCAGCCTTGCCGACAGACACGAAACTCGACAAGATCGGCGGTGTACACGCCGTCGGGAGTCTGGTTTCCATTGCTGGTGTCGAGTTCGTAGTCACGCAGCGGTGCACGGCGTGGATCGGGCACTTGCGGAGTGGGCGCGCGAGGATAAACACTGACGGAGAGGTCGTCGATGCTCGTGCGAAGCGTAGATCAAGGTTGGGCTGTCATTTTTCACACAACCCATGGATTACTCGCGCAGAGAATTGCCTGCGCCCTGAAGGACGCGAGAGCGCTGCCCTACTGGTTCGAAACACAAGTTGCGATTGGCTTGCATGATGACCTGCATCAGGTATTCGAAAAAGGAAAGCGGGAGTACGTAACACAGGCCGGCGCACCGCGAGATTTTATGCTGGTACCGATCAACGCTGAAGAGCGCGTCGTCGAGATGCAGGATCGAATCGACGAAGCATTTCGGAAGCATTCCTGGCTGGGCGTGATGCAATCCAAGCATGCCGACTGCCTGTATCGCGGTGAAGATACAACAGCGGCCATGCAGCACATGCTGGATATTGAATCCACGCGTCGCGAGACGGTCCTGAAACGGCTGGAGGTCGATGCGGCGAGCGTGCAGGATGCACATGACTGGATGCACTTCTGCGATCGATTGTCACTCATCCTGTGCGGCAATGATGTGCCGGCGATGCACCGTCAGTTGGAGATCATCACCAATGCCCGCGGAACACGATTCGACATCTGGCAGGACGAGGCTGAATGCCTTCGTATTTCCCCTTGGCCATTTACTGACGGGCGCGTCGAGTTGTCCGTGGAGTATCGCACGCTGCAAAAACTGTCGTACGCCGACGATGCCGAGTTGGGCGAGGCGTTGAACGCATGCCCGGTTGAGCTTCGGACCATCGTGCTGGCTGACGGGTTGAGCGACGACGTCCAACAGTAGCTGCGTCAGGTAAGTCGTTGACGTCTTAAATCAGGCTGAGCGCGGTCACTCGAGAGCGAGGAGGTGGCCGTATGTTCTGCGGTGTTACTCACGTCGACATCGTCGGCATGCGCATCGCCGGCACTCGCGGCGAGTGTAAGAAGAGACACTGCGGTCTCAAGGCTGAAGATTCTTGGGTTTCGCATAACTCTCTCCGGACAGAAGTAGTGGAGACTCAGGACGCGTGCCACGACACGAGGCGCGTAGAGCTGGAGGCGCGCCGCCAGCGGTGCCGACGCCTCTTGTATCATGGTCTGGGCAGCGCGTACGCGCCATTGGCGGCAAAGGCAGTCTGCATCTCCCCCTTTCGAGCAACCCACTCAGCTCCTCGCTCGGAGGACCATGGACGCAGCAGAGCGATCCCACCGGTCGGCCACGTCAACTGTCTCACGAGGTGATATGCGCGTCCGTCCGTCGTGTGCGCATGAATTGTGTACCTGAGACTAATAGTTTCGACGCGGCAAATTCGCGATGTTGCAATTCGTTCGTTAACCGACCCGGGAGGAGGTTATGGCTGAACTGCATGTACAGCGAAAAGAACGGAGTGTGTGGCCGTGGATTCTTGGCGCGCTGATCATATCTCGCACTGCTTATCTGGTTTATGTGGGGAGGAAGTGACGAGTTGGATGTCGCCACGGCTGACGTGACCGACAGCGGCTTGGTCGCCGAGGTCCCGAACACGGCCGTGATGGGCACGGCTGCCGGAACCCTCGAGGGAACGGCAACCTTGGATTTCCTGCGGTTTGTGGATGCGCGCTCGTCCGGAGCGGCAAGCCTGTCACATGTTTACACCGCCGACGGCTTGCGTCAGTTGGCTGCGGCCCTCAAGGAGATTGCCAGCGGCGACTCCGTTGGTGGCGTCGCGCTGCAGCCGCGCATCGATGAGATCCGCGACCGGGCGAATGCCATGCAGCAAAACCCGACGGATACCGATCACGCGTTGCAAACGCGCAAAGCCTTTAATCTGGCCTCGAGTGTCATGATGCAGATGCAGGGCAACAATGGTCGGACCGACGGCAGGCTGTCGGCGCTCCAGGATGCCGCCATGGCGATTCAGCCATCCGTGCCGTTGCTCGAGCAAGCCGAGAACATCGATCGGTTCTTTACACAAGCGGCGCAGGCACTCCGCACCATGACCAACGCACCTGCGTAAGAGGCCGCCGCCGAAGGCGCCGCGCCCCGCAGCAACCGGAACGATAGGACATCTCATAATCATGCCGTATGGAGGCACTATGAGCCGACACGAAGCAGCAATCGATCCATCCAACCGCACCACCCAACCCCGAACCACACCTACGTCGAAAGATATTCGTGATAGTACCACGCCAACGCTCGCGCACCTCAGCGATATGGATGACTACGAGATTGCCGATGGTGATCCCGACATCCCTGGGCTGGGATGTCACGTCACTGGACGGTCGGAAAATCGGCGAGGTCGACGACTTGCTCGTCGACACGAACCTCCTCAAGGTTCGATATGTGGAGATGAAGCTCGATGACGACCTGGTGTCCGACGAAGATCGTCGCTACGCCGTCTTGCCCATCGGTACGGCCCAACTGGACGACGACGACGATCAGGTCGTGGTGAACGTGCGAGCCGATGATATGCGCACATTTCCGGCGTATACCCGCGGTCACTTTTCACGCGAGCAGGAGACCGCGCTGATGGCCCGTCTGTCCCCAGCGGCACCGGGCGTGTCCCCTGCTTCCGGAGGGAGCGGCAGAGACTTCTACGGCCAGCCATTTTTCGATGACCGGCGCCCGTTTGAGAATCGGCGTGCAAAACTCGGTCGCGGAAATGGAGACGCGCAGCACATCACTCGTTCGGAAGAGGAACTCGCGATCGGTAAGCGGCAGGTAAAGGCCGGTTCGGTGGGCGCGCTCAGACGCGTGGGAACTGAGCATGTGCGCAAGGCGGTACCCGTCATGCACGAAGAAGTCACCGTAGAACGGCGCCCGATTGCCGCCGACCGGACCGTCGACAGCAAGGCGGCCATCGGGAACGACGAGATCCGGATTCCGGTGATGCAGGAAGAAGTTGTCGCGAACAAGCGCGTCGTGGCCAAAGAGGAAATCGTGATCAGGAAGCATGCGGTGCAAGGTGAGGAGATTGTGGAAGCCAACCTGCGCAAAGAGCATGTCGATGTGAATCGCGCGGGCAACGTCCAGGAGAACACGAGAGATCGCAGCAAAACCGCGCGCTAGGTCAATCGTTGCACCCGTACACCGGGAACTCGTACGCCAAAGGCCTCAACTCTCGTTGGGGCCTTTCGCGGTCCACGCGCCATTGGAAATCGGGAGTCTCGCGCAGGGACTTGCACCCGATACTTTTCACTCTCATACAGTTTTCGCTCATCCTTTCCTGCCCCGATGCCCGCTTCCCTCGCCGTTCAACAGTCGCGCACCTCACCCGTCGGCCTCGCCGCGCTGCTCAGTGCCTTGTGCGCCCTCGCACTCGCGCCAGTGCTCCCGAACGCGAGTCGCGCTGGTGCGCAGGATTCTGCCCGCGCGGGCGCGGCCGCTGCGGCTCCGGCCACCGCCGCGCCAGTCTGGCCCGTAGCGATGCCCGCGCCGCTGCCTGGCTCCATTCTGCCCGCCAAGCGCATCGTGGCGTACTACGGCAATCCGCTCTCCAAGCGCATGGGCATTCTCGGCGAGCTTCCGGTTGACCAAATGCTGGCGCGCCTCGATACCGAAGTGGCGGCGTGGAAGCGCGCCGATCCGGCCACGCCGGTGCAACCCGCATTGCATCTCGTCGCGATGGTGGCGCAAGCGAGCGCGGGCAAGGACGGCAAGTACCGCACAAAAATGGCCGATACGCTCGTGGAGCGCGTGCATGGGTGGGCCAAGCGTCGCAACGGCATCCTGTTTCTCGACCTGCAGATCGGGCTCAGTACGATTCAGGCCGAGGCGCCGCGCTTCGAGAAGTTTCTCATGCGTCCCGATGTGCACCTCGGCATCGATCCGGAGTTCGCCATGAAGAATGGAGCGCTGCCCGGCAAGCGCGTGGGCACGTACGATGCCGACGAAATCAATTGGGTCATCGACTACCTCGCCGCACTGGTCACCAAACACAACCTGCCGCCCAAAGTGCTCGTGATTCACCGATTTACGCAACGCATGGTCACCGGGACGGATCGTATCAAACTCGACCCGCGTGTGCAGGTGGTCATGCACATGGACGGCTGGGGCGCGCCCCGGCTCAAGCGCGACACCTACAGGGCGTACATCTACAAAGAGCCGGTGCAGTTTACGGGCTTCAAGATTTTCTACAAGAACGATACGCGCAAAGGAAGTTCGCTCATGACGGCGAACGATCTCGTGGCGCTGACACCGGCGCCGCTGTACATCCAGTACCAGTAGCCGTCAGCGCGCGGCGATGCGCACACCAGCAAAAATGGTGCGTGGCGGAGCGGGCTCGTAGAAGCGCCCGCGTGATGCATTGACGAGTACGGCGCTCGCGAAGCGGCGGTCCAGCAGATTATCCACGCCGATCACCGGTGCCACAGACCATGCGCCCACCGATGCAGCGGCGTCGGCACCGATACGCAAGCCAACACTCGTCCACCCATCGGCGCGCTCGGTCCCGGCATCGTTCACCGTCACCGACGACGCCAGCGCCACATCGGCCGTGGCAAACCAACGGCCCGCGCGCACGGTGGACCAACCCTGAAGTTGATGCGCGGGAATTCCCGGCAGCGCATTCCCGTCGAAACGCGCACCATTGACCTCGTAGTCGGTAAAGCGAAAGCGGGAGGCGGTGTACGACACGCCCACATCGCCACGCCCGACGAGCGTGCGCGCCGATGCCTCGAGGCCGCGACGCGCCGTTCGTCCGGCGTTCCGGAACGCGCGCCGCCCCGGTGCGTCAGGTACATCAAACGGAATGAGTTCGTCGCGCGTGCGCGCGCTAAAGACGGCCAGCTCCAGCCAGGTTCGCGTACCGACCAGTCCGCGCGCGCCCGCCTCGAGCGTGCGCGTACGCTGCGGTGACAGCGCGTCGTTGAGTCCCGCCGAACCATCGGCCTGCGTGGTAAGTTCGGTGACCGTGGGCGTTTCAAACGCTGAGCTGAACGTCGCATACAACGAGACCGACGGACGCACACGCCACGTCACGCCCAGCATCGGATTCAGGGCGGTTTGTCCTTCTTCGCCGCTCTCGTCGCGGTCTGTCGCGTTCACGAATCGATCGGTCAGACGAAAACGAATCTGGTCGAAGCGGAGCGCCGCGCTCACTTCAAGCAAGCGCGGCAGACCGAGTTCGTATCGAACGAACGCCCCTTCAGATTGCACGACCTCGCGTTGGTCCAGACGCAGCCTGCCGCGTTCCGCCGCACCAGCCGGACACCGCGCCGACGTGACCTGTCCCACACAGTTCTCAAAGTTTTTCCGGTCGTCGCCCACCGACTGAATGTCAACGCCGGCTGACGCGCGGCCGGTCAGTCCCTGCCACTGCATCGACGATGTGCCACGCACCCACAGTCCCATGTTCTGCCGGTCGACCGCGACCACGGCGAACGGCAACGGATTGTCGAGGTCACGCGCACCAAGCCACGCGGCCATCGCCAGCCCGTCGTCAGCCGTCCCTTGCTCCGCGACCACACCCACCTGCGCATGACGCACCGACTTGCGCGCGCCGCGCCTGATGTTGAGTGAATCCGGCAGTCGCACATCACGCGCCAACTCAGCGGCCGTCAACGCACCGGGATTTTGCGCGAGCGGCATATCGAACCCGCTCAGCAGCAGCCGCAGTCGCGTCTTGCTCACCGTGCCTTCGATGCGCACGAAACCACTCGTCGCTTCCTGTTGCGCGTAGGTGCGCGGGCCATCGGTGCGCGTGTGCGTGACGCTGGCCAACCACGTCGAGGTGTTTGCGCGTTCCGGCGCGTGGGTGCCCGACGCGAGAAATTGGGCGCGACGTGCGCCGCCACCGTCCCAGACACGAGCGTGCCCCGACCACGGCACTGTGGCCGCATCACGCGTCCGGAAATCGAGTACACCCCCGGCCGCATTGCCATAGAGCGCCGCCGCCGTTCCGCGAATGGCCTCGACGCTCCCGACCGTCTCCAGATCGAGCCAGTCCATGGGCGTCTGCCCATCGGGCAAAGTGATCGGGATTCCATCGCGCAGCACTTTCACCCCACGCACGCCGAAGGCGCTGCGGGCGCCGAAACCGCGCACGGCAATCCGGGCATCCTGTGTGGGATTGTTGCGCGGTTGCACCTGCACGCCGGGAATCGAAAACAACAAATCACTCACCCCGGTGCGACGCAGCTGCGGACGCAGACTGTCGGGCGACACGCGGCTGATCGCGAACGGCAGGTCCAGTACGGAACGATCCGCGTCGCGCGAGATCTGCACACGCATCGGTTGGATCGTAGGTACGACGCGCCCGGTGTCGACCTGGGCCCGTAGGGCGAGCGGCAGCAATAACAGCAGCGACAATAGCCGCAGGAACGGCCGCAGGAACGGCCGCAGGAACGGCCGCAGGAACGGCCGCAAAAGCGGCAGCGAACAGGTCGCGCCAGCACGCGTGGCGGCGATGGCCGACGGTGCGCGGGAGATATCAGACGATGGTTGGGTCACTCCGGATTCAAGCGTAGTGCACCCCTGCTGGCAACACCTGCGGTGGGGCCGTTGCTCAGGGCGCGCGTGAGCAGGAAGGCTTCGCGACATCCGCAGGCGGGTCAATGAGTTGCCCGACGCGATCACAGGTGATCCCTGTGCTTTGATCTCGCAAGCGGAGATACCAGTGTGAGGGACTGGCGTTTGATCGCACCACGGTCACGTTGGCGGGGAGTGCTGCACCGGACTCGGTGAGCTGACCCCAGAGGGCGAAGCGGGCGTGCTGCGTGTGATACTCCATTTGTTGCAGCGATGCACGACCCAGTGTGCTTCCCATCTGCTGCTCCGACTCGGTGAGCGACATGGACGTCCGCGCACCCAGCGCGGCCAGCGCGATTGTCACTCCTGCCGCCGTCGCCACCAGGAGGGCGATGAGCCGCTCTTCGTTCGCACTGCGCCGTCTCGTCGCCTGCGCGGCGCGTGCCACCTTGGGCGCTGACGTGGGCGCTGACTTGGGCGCTGACGTGGGCGCACGTGGGCGTGGAGCAGGCATCACGGATGATATGACCACCCGGCCCGCTCCGACATAGCGCGGCTGGCAGCTTCGTCACAATGCTGGCCCGGATTGCCACCATGCCTGCGCCGCTGCGTGCGCGCGCGTATCTTCGTCGCGTCCGGTCGCACCGTCTCTCCTGATTCCCTCCGTCCCAGGGCGCATCGCGTATGCCCAACAGCGTAGCTGGTGAGTTGCTCGGCACCTTTCTGCTCATTCTCTTTGGCAACGGCGTGGTGGCGGGTGCCTTGCTCGAGAAATCCAAGGCCTTCGGCGCGGGCTGGCTCGCCATCACCACCGGCTGGGCCTTGGCGGTGTTCGTGGGGATCACCGCTGCCATTGCCGTGGGAGCGCCCGGCGAACTGAATCCCGCCGTCACGCTGGCCAACATGCTCACTGGCGACCGATCGACGACCGATGGCCTGTGGCACATCGGTGCGCAGCTCGCGGGCGCCATGCTCGGGGCAACCACCGTGTGGCTGCACTACCTGCCGCACTGGCGTGAGACAACCGATCCCGATGCCACGCGTGCCTGCTTCTGCACCGCACCCGCGATCCGTCAGCCGGTGGCC
Source organism: Gemmatimonadales bacterium (assembly GCA_038203795.1). GTDB lineage: Bacteria > Gemmatimonadota > Gemmatimonadetes > Gemmatimonadales > Gemmatimonadaceae > JAABRT01. The sequence continues at coordinate 8,691 of JBBRDP010000029.1, read as the reverse complement.
AACCTGGTCAGCGAAGTCATCGGGACGTTCGCCCTGGTCCTCGTGGCCAAATCGCTCGGGAGCGCCGGTGTGACCGGGGCGACGCCGGCAACGAACCTTGGCGCCATCCTTGTCGCCGCGATCGTCTGGGGTATCGGCTTGTCGCTCGGCGGCACCACAGGCTACGCCATCAATCCGGCCCGTGACCTCGGTCCGCGCCTCGCGCACGCGCTGTTGCCAATCGCCGGCAAAGGGCACAGCGACTGGAGCTACGCGGCCGTGCCCGTGGTAGGTCCGCTGCTCGGGGCGGCGCTGGCCGTTGGCGTGTGGCAACTGATGGGTGCGTAGCGGCGCCCGCGCCAACCGCGCCGCCCACGCCGCCCGCGCTGCCCTTGCCCGCGGCGCGTGATATCACTATTCTTCTATATGGTTGAACACTCAATAAACACGCCCGCGTGCTGACACTCGCCTTCGCCGTGGTGATCGGTGTCGCGCTCGGCATGCTCGGCGGCGGCGGCTCGATCCTCACGGTGCCGGTCTTCACCTACATCGCCGGACTCGACCCCAAAGTGGCGATCGCCTCATCGCTGCCCGTGGTCGCGATCATCAGCGCGTTTGGGGCCTTGGGACACTGGCGTGCAGGCAATGTCGAACTCCGCACGGCGTTCACGCTCGGCGCCTTCACGATGATCGGAGGGTTTGCCGGGGCTCGCGGTGCAGTCTTCCTCTCCGGGCAGGTCCAGATGCTGGTGTTCGCGGCCGTCATGATTGGCGCGTCCGTGTCCATGTTGCGCGGTGCCAGTCAGGGGCCGGTTGTTGGCCCCGCCGCCCCACGCCTGCCAGCGATGCGCATTGCACCGCTGGGACTCGGAGTGGGTCTGCTCACCGGGGTGGTCGGCGTTGGTGGGGGTTTTCTCATTGTGCCCGCCTTGGTGCGGTTGGCCCAGCTGCCCATGCGGGTGGCCGTGGGCACGTCGCTGCTCGTCATCGCCATGAATGCCTCGGCCGGGACGCTCGGATATCTCGGTCAGGTGTCGATCCCGGTGAAACTGCTGTTGCCGTTCACGCTCATCGCGCTCCTCGGCACCGCCATCGGAACCAGCGCCGCGCAGCGGGTGCCGCAAGCGACACTGCGGCGTGGCTTCGCGCTGCTGCTCCTGATCGTCTCGGGATTCATCCTGTATCAGAATCGCGCCGTGCTCGAGGGCGCACCGAAGGCATCGGCACCGGCTCGCCCGGACTCTGTCATCGTCAATCCTTCCGACGAGGTGTGATATGTTTTTCAGACAGTTCTACGATCAACCACTGGCGCAGGCCAGCTACATGATCGGCTGCCAAGCCACGGGCGACGCCATCGTGGTGGACCCGCTGCGCGACGTGCAGCAATACCTCGATGTCGCCGCCGCTGAAGGACTGCGGATCTCGCACGTCACCGAAACGCACATCCATGCAGACTTTGTCTCGGGCGCGAGAGAACTTGTGGCGCGCACGGGTGCGCGGCTCTACCTGTCGGCGGAAGGCGGTGAGGACTGGCAGTACGCGTTTGCCGCAGCCGACGGCGCGACACTCGTGCGAGATGGCGATGTGATCGCGGTGGGCAACATTACGCTCGACGTGTTGCACACACCGGGACACACGCCGGAACATTTGTCCTTCGTTGTGACCGATAATCCGGCCGGCGCGGGAGCGATGGGCATTCTCACTGGTGATTTTGTTTTCGTGGGTGACGTTGGACGCCCGGACCTGCTGGAGAAAGCGGCCGGTGTGTTGCACACGATGGAAGCCAGCGCGCGCACGTTGTTTCACTCGCTCGAGCGGTTCCGCAGTTTGCCGGATCACCTGCAGGTGTGGCCCGGCCACGGCGCGGGGTCCGCTTGCGGCAAAGCCCTCGGCGCAGTGCCGTCGTCAACGGTGGGGTACGAAAAACGGGCCAACTGGGGCGTTGGTACCACGGTCGAAGGCGACTTCGTGCAGATGGTGCTCGACGGACAACCGGAACCGCCGGCCTACTTCGCACAGATGAAGCGCATCAACCGCGACGGACCGCCCGTGCTGGGCGGAATCCATGCGCCGCCGCTGCACTCGGCGACCGATCTGCTCGCGCGTGCAGATGCCGGCGCCTGGATCGTCGACCTGCGCGCCGCCGCCGCGTTTGCGGCCGGACACGTTCCGTCGACGCTCTCGATTCCGTACGGTCGCAGCTTCACCACGTGGGCCGGCTGGCTGCTGCCGTATGACGCCGATCTCTGGTTGCTCACCGATCAGAACGCCATCGGAGATCTCGCGCCTGCGGTCGTTCGCGATGCGGTGCGTGATCTCGCCTTGATCGGTCTTGATCGCGTGGTCGGTTGGTTCGATGCCGCCGCGCTCGCCGGTGTCGAACCATCCGGTCGCGCACTGGCGACCGTTCCGCAAATCGACGCGTGTGCCTTCGCGGCACGTCGCGACCTCGAAAGCATGCAGCTGGTCGACGTGCGCGGCGCCACCGAGTTTGACGCCGGCCACCTGCCCGCCAGTGTGAACATTCCGGTTGGGTTGCTCGCGCAGTCGCTTGATCAGGTGCACGAACACACGCCGGTCGTGGTACAATGCCAGAGCGGCGCCCGATCGGCGATTGCGGCCAGCGTACTGATGCGCGCCGGTCGTCCAAATGTGTTCAATCTGGTGGGTGGCTTTGCGGCGTGGCGCGGTGCCGGCCTGCCGGTTGAACGCGCCGCAGGAGTCGCCGTATGAGCAAGCCGCGACGTCGGCCCGCCAAGGTGCTCTCGCCGGGCATGCTCAACGAAGTCTCAGAACGATTCAAAGCGCTCGCGGAACCCACACGACTCGCGTTGCTGCAATCGTTGCAGGAAGGGGAGCAGTCAGTGGGCGATCTGGTTGCGCGAACGGGATTGTCGCTGCCGAACGCGTCCAAGCAGTTGCAGCAGCTGCATGCGGCGGGCTTCATCAACCGACGCAAGGACGGGTTGTTCGTGTATTACTCGCTCGCCGACGACGATGTGCTCGCGTTGTGCGATCTCGTATGCAGCCGCGTGCTTCGCGATGTGAAAGCCCAGGAGCGCGCGCTGCAAATCCGATAACACCTCACGTGGTCGAGTCGGCGCCCCACAGGATTCGCTCGGCCAGGTGTTCGCTCACGACGCGACGCACGGCGGGCGAGCCCAGTCGCAACGCGTCCACGGCGGCGAGCAACTCGTGCAATCGCGGGTCTCGCTGAGAGACGCGCGCGGCGGCGGGAAAGAGTGGCACCAGCATGTCGCCGCGGACGGTTCCGCTCTCGTCAGGCCACACCAGCGCACGCGTCGTGTCCGGCGCCGCTTCCGCCGTGAGTAGCGCCGAGATGGGCGCATGCGACCACGCGGTCGCTATCCCGGTCACTTCCGGTCCGCGCAATGGAGGGAATGCGTATCGCACACCGTGCAAGAGAAACTCGCGCAACGCCGGCCGAGCCACGGTGCGACTACTGGCGCGCAAGAGTCCGGCCGACTGCAGTCGAGCGACGCCACGATGGACGGCGCTCGTGCTGGTCGCCAAGGCGTCGGCGAGCGGCTCGTAGCGTTCTTCCGGTTCGAGCAGGAGACGGAGCGCAACCGCGACATCAAACGGTCGCAGCGTTGGTTGCGATGGCACGCGGGGTCGGACCATTCGAATAACCGCAGAAAGAACGTGAACGTTGAGGGGCGTCCCACAAACTACCGGCGGTGCCATGGCGCGCCATGGTGCGTGCGCAGACCGACGTACTGAGCGTCGCTCGGCCACTGTCACAATTCAGTGGGATGGCCCACAGGTGCGGTGTGACGTACACTACGCGATTCCCCCCAATCACTCCCCGCCTGCCTCCCCCGTTGCCCCGCACGACACCGCTGTGAACTTCAGCCCGACCCAATTCCCGTCACGTGACAGTGTACGCGAGGGCGCTGGCCCGGTTGCCTCTGGCGCGAGGGACCCAGCGGCACCGCCGCGTGGCCTGCAGCGTGATGCCTTCATGCCCGTCGAGGCGCTGACACAGGTTGTGCGCCGGTCGCTTGGGGTGTCGTTCGCGGCCGTCGGGATCGCGCCGGACGACGGCTGGGCATCCCGATTCACGATGTCGACCGATCTCGACGCCGCAGCCGAGGCCCTGTTCGGCCTCGATGTGCCGCTGCTCAGCGTGTTGGCGTCGGAGGTGCACCGCACCGGCTCTACGCTTCTCATCGAAGACACCCGTGCCCACCCGCTCGTACGCGGGGCGCCCGTGGTGCGCGGGCTTCGGATGCTCTCCTGCCTCGCGGTTCCGCTGCGCGATGCCTCCGGCCGTATTCACGGCGCGCTGTTCGCGCTTGACGGTGTACCGCGCTGGTGGACCGAAGCCGATGTGACCGTGCTCGCGCATCTGGCGCTTGCGGCAACGACGCTGCTGGCGAGCGCCGTGGGGAGTCCGACGCTGCCCGCGAGACAGGAGCCGGCGCCCCCCGCGCCCATCCAGGAGGGTGGGCACGCTGACACCAGCACATTCGCGAGCACGGTACTGGAGACCCTGACCGAGGGTGTCCTGGTCCTCGACGACAGCTGGGTCGTTCGTTCGTGCAATGCGGCGGCAGCCAGGATTCTCGGGGTCGCGCGCGCCGATTTGCATGAGCGGGACGTCCGACAGGCGCTTGAATCGATCGTTGACGCGGCCGTGCTCGCCGCCTGGCAGCGGGCGTACGACGCGCAGCGGACCACGAGTTTCACGTGGCACCATCAGCCCAGCGGCCGCTGGTTTGAAGGCACCGCCGTGCCGGGATCGCCAGGGCTCACGATCGGCGTGCGGGACACCACGCTCGCGCGCACCGCCAGCGACGCTCGTGTGCGGCGCGCGGCGCAAACGAGCGAAGCGAAAAAGCTCGAGGCGATCGGCTTGCTCGCCGGCGGCGTAGCGCATGACTTCAACAATCTGCTCACCGTCATTGCCGCCAATACGGAGCTGCTGCAGCAACTGCCGGTCGCCGTCGAAGGCGCTACCGAAATTTCAGAGATTCAGCGCGCCGCCGCGCGTGCCTCCAACCTGACGCGTCAGTTGCTCGCCTTCAGTGGACAACAGTTGCTCGAACCACGCGAGATCGAGGTCAATCAGATCATCGCCAGTCTCGGGGGGATCGTGCGTCGCCTGTTGCCGGAAACGGTGCAAGTGGAAACCTCCCTCACCACACAGCCCACCACGGTGCACATCGACGTGGCGCAGCTTGAACAGGTCATCGTGAATCTGGTCACGAACGCGCGCGATGCCATGCCGGATGGCGGCGTGCTGCAGCTCGCGTCATCGCGGCGCCTGTTGGGCGAACTCCTGCCCGCACGCCCCGCGCCCATTCCCCCCGGTCAGTGGGTCGTGCTGTCGGTGCGCGACACCGGAACCGGCATTCCACCACAGGTCATCGATCGCGTGTTCGAACCGTTCTTCACAACGCGCGACGTTGGGGCGGGCACGGGTTTGGGGCTCGCCACCGCGTATGGCATCGTGACACAATCCGGCGGGTGTTGCACCGTCGAAAGCGCCGTCGGCCACGGGACAACGTTCGAGCTCTGGATACCAGCGCGGCGCCTCTGATCAGGCGCGCGAGGACTTAGCGCGAGGAGTCAGCGCGCGAGGAGTCAGCGCGCGAGGAACCGGCGTCGAGCACCTCGCGCACCGTGCGCGCCAGATCCCGCTCAGTAAACGGCTTCTCCAGCAGCACGATCCCTGCCTCCAGCACACCGTGATGCACGATTGCATCTTCCGTGTAACCGGACATGTACACCACCCGGACATTGGGACGCACCAGGCGCAGTCGTTCGGCCACACGTCGCCCGTTCGCTCGTGGCATGATCACGTCCGTGAGCAGCAGATCGATCGGCCCGACGTGCGCGGCGGCCACGCCCCACGCATGTTCGCCGTCGTTGGCAATCAGCACGTGGTAGCCGCGGCGCTCAAGCATCGCGCGCGTCACGTCGCGCACAAGTGCCTCGTCCTCAACCACCAGGATCGTCTCGCTTCCGCCATGCACCTCGCCCGTGGGTATGCTGACCTCGACATCTGGCAGCTCACCCGTCGCCACCGGCAAATAAATCTTGAATGTGGTTCCCACACCCGTTTCGCTGTACACCCAGATGTGCCCACCGCTCTGCCGCACAATACCATACACCGTGGACAATCCAAGTCCGGTCCCGCCGGCTTTGGTGGTGAAGAACGGCTCGAAGATACGCTCGCGCGTCACACGATCCATACCAACGCCGCTATCGCTGACGACCAGACACACATAGTGCCCCGGACGCACGCCATGATGCCGGTGTGCGTACGATTCTCCGAGCGCAATCTCGCCGACCTCGATCGTGAGTGATCCGCCATCGGGCATTGCTTCGCCCGCATTCACCGCGAGATTCAGGAGTACCTGTTCCAGCTGCACCGGATCGGCCAGCACCGGCGGCGTAAAGTCGGCGATCATCATGCGGATCGACACTTCTTCCGTCGTGACACGCACGAGCAAACGTTCCATCTCGCGCACCAGCGCGCCCACGTTCACGGCTCGCGGACGCATGATTTGTTTGCGGCTGAACGCCAGCAATTGCCGGGTGAGCGCGGTCGCGCGCGCCGCCGCTGCGCGGATCTGCTGCACTTCCTCATGCGGGCCTTCACCCGGCGGCAACTCTTCGAGCAACAACTCGCTGAATCCGCTGATTGCCGTCAGCACGTTGTTGAAATCGTGCGCGATACCGCCCGCGAGACGTCCCACCGCCTCCATCTTCTGCGCCTGAAACAACTGCCCTTCGAGCCCCTTTCGATCGGAGATATCGCGGTGCACCGACACCCAATGCGTGTGCCGTTCCTGAAGATCGTAGACGGGCACGATGACCTGCTCCACCCAGTATTCACGCCCTTCCTTCGTGTAGTGCAGCACCTCCGCACGAATGCTCTCTCCACGACGGAGATGCTCGCGCACTCTCGCCACGACCGTGGGATCAGTGCCGGGACCATCGAGCATCGTACTGGGCCGCCCGATCGCCTCGGCGCGAGACCATCCCGTGTGCCGCTCGAACGCCTCGTTCACAAACACGATCGAGTGTTGACCGTCGGCGTCCGGCTCGGCGCGCGTGATCACAAGCAGATCGTTGATGCACGCAATCGCGGAGCGCAGCAGCTGACGATCCGCATCGGTGCGCCGTGTTTCCGTGACATCGCGAATCATCGCGATCCGCGCGGCTTGTCCGCCGAACTCGAGGTCGAACGTCGAGACCTCGGCTTCCATCACCTCATCGTCGCTGCGGCGCAATCGCCACGTCCCGTACGGCTTCTTGCCGCTCGCCCCCGGGTCACGACTGGCGGCGAAGCGCGACAGCTCGTCTCGATGCAGAAATGCCGTGATCGGCAGGCCAACAAGATCGCCGCGTCCCGCGAAGGTCGCATGCATGACCTGATTCACCGCCAGGATGACCGCCGAATGCGGCTCGTACACGACCAATGGCATCGGCACGGTGTCGAACAGCGACCGGTACCGCGCTTCGTGCTCCGCATGCACGCGCTCCATGGCCTGCGCATCCGATCGTTCACGGGCCACCAACGCGACGCCATCAACGAAGGGCACGACGCGCACCCGGACGCGACGCGCCGTTTGCGGGAGCAGAATGACCGTCGTGGTGGTACTCCCCGTCTCCATCGCCACACGGATCGCCGAGCGCAGTTCGTCGTTCCCGCCGAACGGCGTCTCCGAGAGCGATCGACCGATCAGTGACGACGCTGCAATGCCGAACGCGGCTACGACTTCAGCCGCGACTTCATTCAGCCACAGCACGCGCATCGCGTGATCGAGCCCGCACACCGCGTCACCGACTGCTTCGAGCAGCGGGTGGTCGGCCAGGGTACCGATAGAGTCTGTGGTGCGTGTGTGCGACATCGCGTGTGCGTGGGAAAGCGGAGCGGTCAAGCAACGTGAAAAAGTGTCGGCTGCGGCCACGCAAAGCTAAACGCCCTGCTAGAAGGACACTTGCAGGCCGGAGGTGAAGATGCGATCGGTTTTCGCGAATCCCAATTCGGGCAGATTGTCGAAGCGAACGAGATAGCCGAGTTTGACGGCCAGTCGCTGGGACAGCGGCGCGACCAGCGCCGATTCGCTATTGATGCGGAAGTCCTCGGTCACCTCAAGATTGGGAATCGTTTCAAGCGTCTGCAGAAAGAAGGCCGATGTGCTGAGCGTGCGCTTGTACCAGAGGGCCGCCCGGGCCGCCGGAAAGTCGTTCTCCAGTCCGTCTGTGCCAAGCTGCTGCGTGAGGGACGCACCCGTCTCAATCCGCAAGGTGTCCTTGGGCGTGTGCAACACCCTGAACACCAGCCCCAGGTACTCCTCGGTACGGCGGGCGATACCGGCAAAGCGATTGCGGTCATAAAGCGCACCTGTGGCGACACCGACCCATGGTCGCAGCGCGTATTCGGCGCCGAGGCTGCCACGCAGCAAGTTCGCATTTTCTTCTCCGTCCGCCTCACCGTAAATGATGCCAAGCACCTGTTCGAAGCGCCAGAATCCACGCGTGTGCACCGCACGTTCCGCGATATTGATCGTGGAGACGCGCGTGTTGCCCGAGGTGGCGACGTAGCCGAAGTCGGTCGTAAAACTGGTGGCCGGGTCGGTGGCCGGGGCAACAATGACAGCGGCGGTTCGCGCCGTAGGCGCGGCCTGCGCTGCGAGCACGCCCACCAGACAGACGGGACTCGCGATCGCGACC
>JBBRDP010000028.1:0-22586 GCA_038203795.1 Gemmatimonadales bacterium | reverse complement strand
CGACTTCTTGGCTGATGCCTTCTTGACCACTGCCTTTTTCTTCACCGGCGCCTTCCGGGCCACGGGACGGCGGGCGGTGCGAAGCGGCGTGTTCCAGTTCACCTGCTTGTCGGCGCGGAATGAGGCCGGCATCGCGCGCACACCCGATGGGTCGTCCATGACCGCCAGCACGGCGGCGTCGGCCAGATCGTGGCGCACATCCATGATCACGGTGGCCGGCCGACGCGCCTTGGGCGCGTGGACGCGATTGCTGAGCAGCACGACGAACAGGTCGTGGTCGGGGTCTATCCAGAGTGACGTGCCGGTGTAGCCGGTGTGCCCGAAGGCGCGACTGGTGAGGTGCTGGCCGCAGCCGCCTTTGCCGTCGCAGGTATCCCATCCGAGTGCGCGGCGACCGGCGGTGCGCTTGGTGAAGAGCGCCACGGTGGCATCGGAGACAATGCGTGCGTTGCCGTACCGTCCGCCCTGCAGCAGCATTTGCGCAAACACGGAGAGGTCAGCCGCGGTGCTGAACAGACCGGCGTGACCGGCCACGCCACCCAGACGATAGGCATTTTCGTCGTGCACCTCGCCGCGCAGCGGGTAGCCGCGCGGCGGCGAGATTTCGGTGGGTGCGACGAGGTTGGCGTTGCGCGCTGAGGGGCGAAAGCCGGTTTTGGTCATGCCGAGCGGAATGAAGATGCGCTCTTGGGTGAACTCGTCGAACGGCTGTGCCGAAACGGCTTCGACGATGAAGGCGAGCAGCATCGGGCCCAGATCGGAGTACTCGTAGCGCACGCCGGGGACGTTGGGCACGGGCGCCGCCAGCACGGCGGCGCGCGCTTCGGCGGCTGTGCGATATTTGCGCCACAGCTCAAGTCCAGCCGGCAGTCCGGCGCGGTGCGTGAGCAGATGGGCGATGGTCACGGCATCGCGATTCCCGCCAATAAAGCTGGGCAGATATCGGGAGACCGGCGCATCAAGGCTGACCTTGCCCTCGTCGAACAGGATCATGATGGCCGTAGTGGTGGCCACGACTTTGGTGAGCGACGCGAGGTCGTACACCGTCTCGTCGGGCTTCACCGACTGGCTGCCGGGCCGCCAGTCGAGTGTGCCGAAGCCACGCGACCACACGGCATAGCCCTTGCGCCCGACCACGACGGCCGCGCCGGGGTACCCACCGGCGACGACCCCACGCTGCACCACACGATCGATGGCGAGCATGCGTTCCGCCGACATGCCGACTTCCGACGGCGCCGCCGCTGGCAGTCCATCGCCCATGCGACGTGCCAACGTGGCGGTCACGTCGGCCGTGGCAAAGGTCAGCAGCGCGGTGAGGAGAACCACTGGGGGCGTCTCGGAAGGTTGGGTGCGGGTGTGATCGGGGCGAATGTCACCCCAGGCGGTTGGATCGGGGCTGTGCCCCCTTCGCAACCTCACTGAGGGCCTGACAGTCCAAGCGGCCGAGAGGTCACACGATATGCACAGTGGCGCGAACGGACCCATCCGTCAAGTGTTTACGAACCCCATGCGGCACATTTCGTTGCACGCGGTGAGGGTGGCAACCCTCGCGGGCGCTGCGGTGACACATTTAGCGGAACCCTATGGAAACCGACGCCGCTATTGTACGCCGAGCGATCGACGGGGATGAGCGCGCCATGCGTATGCTGTGGAATCAGCACAGCCCGCACGTGGATGCGATTGTCCGTCGACTCGCGGGCGATCCCGATCTTGCCCAGGATGTCGCGCAGGAAGTCTGGATTCAGATCTTCCGGGCGCTGCCGTCCTGGCGTGGAGATTCCAGGTTCAGCACGTGGTTGCACCGGGTGGCCGTGAATCGATCGCTCAATGCGCTGCGGCGCACGCGCCGTCTCGCCACGATCGAGACGCCCATCGAGGAACATTCCGTGCTCGTGGCGCATGACGAAGGGGAGCGATCCATGTTGGCGGCTACCATCGAGGACGCGGCGCGTCAACTCGCGCCTGGTGCGCGCACCGTGTTCTATCTCCACGATGTCGAAGGGTACACGCACGAAGAAATCGCGACAGAGCTCGGCATCACCGCCGGCGGCTCCAAGTCGCAGTTGTTCAAGGCCCGCGCCAAGCTTCGTCGCTTGCTCGCGCCGCTGCTCGACGTCACCGCTGTTCACACGGAACGAAGCTATGCCACACCTTGATTGGGAGCGCTTCGCCGCGCTCGACCTCGAGCATCCATCGCCGGAGGAACTGGCGCACCTTGCCACATGCGCAGCCTGCGCGCAGGAGCGACTGGCGTTTGACCGATTGCTCACGTTCGCGCGTTCGCATGGCGAGACCGCCGCAGATCGTGCGCCGCGTCTGACCGACTGGAGCACGCTGTCGGCGCAGCTGCGGGCCGACGGACTGATCGCGGGGCCTGTGGCTACGCACGACGTGGCCACACCGGTTGGTCGCACGCCCAACATCGCAGCGCGCGCGACGATTGGTTCGCGTCGCTCGTGGAGCGGTGCCACGCGCATCGCGGCCGCCATCGCGCTCATGACAATGGGCGTCGCGGTGGGACGCGCGAGCACCGGGCAAGACATGTTCTCCGCGCGCACGCCGTTGGCCGCGCAGCCGGTCTCCGCCGATACCGCGTTCAACTCGGTCGCCGAGGCGTCGGGCGTATTGCAGCGAGCGCAGCGGGATTATCAGCGTGCGTCGCTCTGGCTCGCGTCGCACGATACCACGGTCAACGCGCAGGCGGTGTATCGGGCTCGGCTCTCGGCACTTGAACAGATGATGACGGCGTCGCGTGCCGGCCTGTATGAAGCGCCGCAAGATCCCGTCCTCAATCAGTACTATCTCGCCGCATACACGGCGCGCGAGGCCACGCTGCGACAGCTGGGTGCGTCGCTGCCGGTTGACCGTGTCATGGAGAGTTTCTGATCATGTCACACGTCAGGTTCTGCACGGTGCTCATGGGTTCGGTGGTCTCGGCGTCGATCGCGTCAGTGGCGTCGGCGCAGGGCGCGGTGGTGCGCGGCAGCGCGGTATCGCCGAATCCGCGCGCAGTTTCGGAGTCCACCACGACGAGCATGTCGGGCTCGTGCCAGTCGGATGACGCCGAGTTTGTGCGGCTGACGCGACTGCCCGAAGGGATGGCCCTGCTACGACTGCGCAGTGATCTCGACGCGGTGGCGCGTATCGGCTCGCTGCGTAGTGCAAGCGAGCCGGCGCTACCAGCCGCTCGCGTGCAGGGGATGCAGCGCGAAGTCGATTCGCTCGCGCGCATCATCGATCGCGTGATGGTGGCCGCACCACGCCGCGGTGCGTTCGTGCCGTCGGAAATGGAAGAGCGCCGCGCGGTGACCACGCGCGTTCGGGCGCTTGAGCCGCAGGTCGAGCGGGTAGTCGAGCTGGCGTTGGCGCGTCTCGATCGTGCGACGCCAACGCCAACGCTCGCGTACTTCGGCGTGACGCTGAACAGCGTACCATTTCGACAAATGTTGCAGTCGGGCTACATCGTGAGTTACTGCGAGTATCCCGTGGTGGAATCGGTCGATCCCGGTTCACCGGCTGAACGCGGTGGTGTGCAGGCGGGGGACACGATTCTGTCCTTCAACGCGCAGGATGTGCTCACCGGACTCGTCGACTACACGTCCCTGCTCGTACCGAACACCACGCTGCGGGTGCGCACGCGTCGTGCCGGACGAACGATGGAGCATGCGGTGCGCGTGGTCCCGGGTACGAGACCGGTTCGCCTGACCGCACGCGTGATAGTGGACCCGCCGGTACCGGGCATGTCATCGGCCGTGGCGGCCACGCCAACACCGTCGCGCACCGCGTTCGTGTTCGAACGCGCACGGCAGGTTGTGCCACAGCGCAGCGGTGTCACCATGATGTTCATGCGTGACACGACGAATCCGATAACGATCAATCGCGTTGAACCACCGTTCCCGCTGGGGCTCATGACGGTGACGGCGTCGGGCGTATCGTTAGCGCCGATGGCGCCGATGGCGCCGATGGCGCCAGCTCCACCGGGGATGATCGGATTCAGCGTGAGCGCCGACGATGCGGTGTTCGCCGGTGCGCAACTCAAGTCGCTGAGTCGAGAGCTGCAAGCAGCGCTCTCGCTGCCGGAGGGTGTGCTGGTGTGGAAGGTGCTGCGCGGCACGCCGGCGGCCGACGGCGGGCTGCGCGATGGTGATGTCATTCGATCGGCGAATGGCATGGTGGTGCAGCGTGTGAACGACGTGCGCGTGGCTTTTGAAGGCGCAGGGGATGCACGGGCGCTCACCTTTCGGGTGCATCGCAAGGATGCGCCGGATCGTACGGTGGTGATGCGCTGGTAGGGGGGGAACTCCCCCATTAGGCCCGTCGCCCGTACCGGCACGATCGCGCTTTTAGTTCACGGTGGGGGTTGACGGTGAACGGTTTACGGTGCACACCGGCTACGGTCGACCGTCGACTCGTACCGTCAACTGAAGGTGTGATCTTCACGGTACGCGGAACGTGCGTAGCGGGGGAGTTGCGGTGAACACCCACCCGCCATTCCCGCGGCTTCAGTCGCGCGCCGATCCCGCAGGCACAGAGTAGATCAGGCGGATCGTCGCACGATCCGCGTCGCTCAACGATCGCACCCGCACGCGCGGCGCCATGATGTGCGAAGGGTCGTCGACATGATCGAGACCCAGCAAATGCCCGATCTCGTGCAGTGCGATCGCCCGCAGCTGGAGCGTGGACAGCGCACCACCGGTTGGGTGTGACAGCGACAGATCGATCTCGCCGCCGACCAGCCACCAGGCGCTGTCACGGCTCCAGATGGTCCGTCCACTGATGCCCTGCGCGAACTCGGGTACGAAACGCACGCGAACGTCGGCTCCCACCGAATCACGCACATACGAGAAGTGCACGGGAATCCCGGTCGCCGCCCATTCGTCGAATGCTTCGCGCACCACTGCGGGAAACTGTGGCTGCCACCCTTCGTGCAGTCCACCGTCGCCTACCCACACGCGTAATGGGGTGACTAGTCGGGCCGGCCACCGCGTGATTATCGAATCGCGCGCACGCAGCAGTTCGCCGATATACGTGCCGTCTGCACCCTGACCAAGCCGTCGACGCATCTCCACGCCTGACCAGGCGGCGTCTCGCGGCACATCAAGCACGTACGGCGGTGCGCCGCTCAGTCGGCCCTCGGCGCGACCGCTCGTCATGGCCACCGATTCGTCAGAGGCTGCAGTAACCGATCGGCGTGGTGCGTCTTTCTCACGATCGCTGGTGCGCGCAGCTGCGGGCGTCGCGGCCACGAGCGTTCCGGCCGCCGCCTGGTTGTCCGATCTGCGCTGTACGGTGGCCTGCGTGGCCACGAACGCTGCGAGCGTGACAACCAATACCGCGAGAATCGGTTCGACGACCTTCATGCGAGTCAGGGATCGGGCGGTGCACGCGTGAGCGAATAGGGCGTCGCGAGCCACCGGATGGTCGCGTCGACGCATGACGCGGCCGCCAACAGCACGTCGGCCTCACCGTGCAGGACGAACGGAGGGGCGCGCAGGGCACCAACTCGCGACGTCCCGTCGTGACGCTCGCCGCAGCACGTGCAGCGCGGCACGCGCCCGTGATACCGTGCGCCGGTGATACTGTGCACCCGTGATACTGTGCGCCCGTGATACCGTGCGCCGGTGATACCACGCGCCCGTGATCCCGTGCGCCCGTGATACCGTGCGCCACCGGCAGAACGGTGCGCGTCAGAGCGCCGAGGGCACGGTCGGCGTCACCAGCTTGAGGCCCACGATGCCCACCACAATCAGCGAGATGCAGAGCAGCCGCGCGACTGTGGCTGGCTCCTTGAAGAGCACCATGCCGAGCAGGGCGGTGCCGATTGTTCCAATGCCGGTCCACACGGCGTACGCGGTGCCGAGTGGAAGGGTGCGCAGCGCGATGCCGAGCAGTCCCATGCTGGCGACCAGTGCCAGCGCCGTCAGGGTCGATGGTACAGGTCGCGTGAATCCCTCTGAATACTTGAGCCCGACGGCCCACCCCACTTCAAGCAGTCCCGCTACAAAGAGTACGAGCCAGGCCATGGTCTCCTCCAGAAGTGCCGCGTATGGAACGGCGTCAGAGAATGTGGTTACGCGTGGGGCGCGTCGCGGGGCGCGTCGGTCGCGAGCACGGCGTGACGTGCTGCGGTGTGCACGTGCAGCTCGAAGACATCCGGGCGCGCGTAGTGACCGGTGACGTCGAAATCGAACTTGCCGCGCACCGTGTCACTGAGATCGACGTCCGCGATCAGCACGGCGGACTTATCGTACACGGGGCCGGCGATCACGTCGCCGAACGGGTTCACGATGCAGCTGCCACCGCGCGTCATGATGGTGTCGTGCACGACCGTCGCATCGAGCGGATTGTCGAACGGATTATCGAACGGAATATCGAGCGGGTAGTCAGGCGGGTAGTCACTGCGGCGTGCGAACTGATTGGCCGACAGCACGAAGCAGCGTCCTTCCAGTGCGATATGCCGCATGGTGGCGAGCCAGGTATCGCGACTGTCCGCGGTGGGTGCGAGATAGAGTTGCACACCCTGTCCGTACAGGTGCATCCGATACATCGGCATGTAGTTTTCCCAGCAGATGGCCGCGCCCAGCGTACCAATCGGCGTGTGGTACGCCGTCATGGTACTGCCATCGCCCTGACCCCACACCAGACGTTCAGCGGCGGTTGGCATGAGCTTGCGGTGCTTGCCGGACAGCGTTCCGTCGGCGGCGAAGAAGAGCACGGTGCAATACAGCGTGCCGCCCTCGCGTTCAATAACGCCGATAATGAGTTGCAGCTGACACTCGCGGGCGATGGCGCCAAGCGCGTCAGTGTCTGGTCCGGGCACATCAAGGCTTGACGTCCAATAGCGCCGGAACCATTCGCGCCCTTCGGCGGAACGACTGCCGACCACGGCTCCAAAGCTGAGTCCGCGCGGATAGGCACTGACAAAAGCTTCAGGAAACAGCGCCAACTGCGCGCCGCGCTCGGCGGCGTCACGCGCGAGCGTACCGACATGCGCGATCGTCGCGTCGCGGTCGAAGGCAATTGGGGCGTCCTGAATGACGGCGACCCGCACGCTCTGGGACTGGGTGTGGTGCATATCGTAATCTCGCGAGCGCCGCATACTTTTGCTTCAACGAGATGACGCTGGCGGGTCAGAACACGCGAATCGGCACCACCATCGGCAGGTTGAGCACATTCTTCACCGAGCTATCCCGTTGCGCGGCGGCCAGCAGTGAAGCCGCGTCGCCCGCCCCGGTGCGTTCGATGAGCAACCGTGCGAGTGCGATGGCAACATCGTTAGTCACACGAATGGAACCGTGCGACACGGCTTTGCCGATCGACGCCGGATTGTTCGTGCCATGAATGCTGCGTGGCAAATCATACACGAGCTGCGCTCGGCCAAGCGGGTTCTTCGGGTCTCCCGGCTGACGCGACTCCGCTTCGTCCGCCCACGTTTCGTCGGGCGGAATCCATTCCGGATTCAGCACCACCTGTCCGATCGTCCACGTCCCGGTTCGCGTGGGCCACTCCTCGGAGCCGATGGCGACCGGGTGAGCGGCCAGGGTGTCGTTCGCGCCCGCCAGCACACGCACCTGGCGAGCTGCGAGGTCGACTTCCACACGCAGTGGCGCGGTGTCTCGCCCGGACGTGACGATCGAATCCGAGTCGCGATTGTCACTGGGTGCGTTGCTCGTGGATTGTGCCGGACCCGGATCCGAGCGGTCGGGCGTGGAGCAGGCGGCGAGGCTGAGGAGGAGCGCACAGGAGCGCATGAGCGTTCGGGACAAGAGGTCTCCGTGAGACGTGATGTGGTGACAATGCTCTTGCTCTACACAATCGGTGTCCGCAGGTTCGGTTGTGTGACAATTCACTCTAAACCCCGGTGTCTCCATGCGTTCCCTCGTGTCCGCCGTTGCCGTTGCGACCTGTATCTCGCTGTCGATGCTCCCCTTGCGGACCGGAGAGGCGCAATCGCGCGGCATGATCGCCATCGTGATCAGTACCGATCGCGGCGACATCGGTGCATTGCTCGACAGCGCGCGTGCGCCGATCACGGTGACGAACTTTCTGCGCTACATCGACGCCGGCTTGTTCTCGGGCGGTCAGTTTCATCGCACCGTGACGCCCAAGAATCAGCCGCGTGATACGGTGCGCATCGAGGTGATTCAGGGGCGCGGACGCATCACGCAGCCTGACTCCGGATTCGCGCCGATTCCGCTCGAGCGCACGAGTGCGACGGGGCTGCAACACGTGGACGGTACACTCTCGATGGCTCGCGCCGCAGCCAATACGGGCCGGTCGGCCTTCTTCATCACCATTGGCAATCAGCCGTCGCTCAACGAAGGTGGGACGCGCAATCCCGACCGACTGGGTTTCGCCGCGTTCGGTCGTGTGACCACCGGCATGGACATCGTGCGCGCGATTCAGCGTGCGCCACACACCGAGCAGAATCTCACACCGCCGGTGATGATTCGCAGCATACGTCGCGCGTCCACGCGGTAAACGCGGGCCCGTGCCAATGCGCCGCCACGCGCCGAACGCTACTCCGCAGGCAACTCGTCGCCCTCAACTTCGCCGGGCTCCAGCTTCTCAATCGTGAAGCCGGTGAAGCCGTAGATCAGCGAGATGAGCGGATTGATCAGGTTGAAGAACGCGAACGGCAGGTACGTGAGCGTCGGCACGCCCAGTGTGCCCGCCATGAACGCACCGCAGGTGTTCCACGGCACCAGCGCTGATGTCAACGTGCCACCGTCCTCGAGCGCGCGAGACAGATTCTTGGCGCGCAGGCCGCGCCGCTTGAACTCCGCGCGAAACATACGGCCGGGCAAGACAATCGCGATGTACTGATCTGACGCGATGATGTTCATGCCGATCGCCGTGCCCAGCGTGGCCGCGATCAGGCTGCCGGTGCCGCGCACCGATCCGAGAATTGCGGCCGCGATGCGCTGCAGCATCCCCGTTGTCTCCATCACCGCGCCGAACGTCATCGCGGAAAGAATCAACCACACCGTGTTCAGCATGCTCGACATGCCACCCCGACTCAGCAGCTCATCGAGCGCCGCGTTGCCCGAGGTGGAATTGTATCCGTCGAACAGCGACATCCACGCGCCTTTCAACAGGGCCATGCCGGGCATCAAGTCTGTTTCACCCACGAACCGCAGCACCGCCTCGCGCTGGAAACCCACGGCAAACAGGCACCCGGTGAGCGCGCCAATGAGCAGCGCCGGAAACGCCGGCACTTTTCGCACCACCAGCGTGATGACGACGGCGGCCGGTAACAGCATCACCCAGCTCACGTTGAACTGACCGGCAATCTGCGCTTGAATCTGGGCAATCTCCGGCGCATCCGTTGCCCCGCCCAGCCACAGTCCGATCCCACCGAACAGCAGCAGCGAGAGGACAATGCTCGGTGTGGTCGTCCACACCATGTGCCGGATGTGCGTGAATAAATCCGTGCCGGCCATCGCTGGCGCGAGATTCGTGGTGTCCGAAAGCGGTGACATCTTGTCGCCGAAGTACGCCCCGGAAATAATCGCGCCGGCCGCGAGCCCGAGGTTCAATCCCTGTACCGTCGCAATGCCGATGAGCGCCACGCCGATGGTGCCAGCGGTGGTCCACGAACTGCCGGTTGCGAGCGCCACCACAGCGCAAATCACGAGCGCCGCCGCGTAAAACCACGACGGATCGAGCACCGACAATCCGTAGTAGATCATGGTGGGAACGGTGCCGGCGAGAATCCAGCTGCCGATCAGCGACCCCACCATGAGCAAAATGAGAATCGCGCCCGTCGCCAGCGATATACCATGCACGATCCCGCGCTGCAGCTCTTTCCAGTGGTAGCCGTTGCGCCAGCCGAGCAACGCGCCGGCCATCGCGGCCAGAATCAACGCGATCTGGTTCGGCCCCGACGACGATGCGTCACCGAAGAGAAAGACAGACGTCCCGAGCAGTCCGACGAGGACCAGCACGGGGATCATTGCCTGAGCCAGTCCGGGCTCCCGTTTCGCAGTAGTTGTCATGTGGCGCGAAAACTGCGCTCACGTTGCGCTCTTCGGCAAGCGCCGGGTGCGTACGGCGCGTGGCCCACGACCGGTCTGCGCTGCACGCGGCGCCGGTGCCGAGTACCTTGTAAGGGTCTGGCGATTCGATTCCCGCAGCCAATCCATTGCTTGCAAGGTGGCCAGCCCGGACGCCGGCACACCCATTCGCTGAGGCATCTGTCCGTGCAGTCTTTCGCTGGAGCAGGTAGAGTATGATTGAGGCACAGTCTATCGCCCTGGCAACGGCGACGCTCCGACGGTTGCTGATCGACGGCATCCCCCGGCAGGATGCGCAGCTCGCACAGGTGGACGTCACCTCCCTGCCGCCCGACAAGGTGAACGCGAACGTCGATCGTGCGACGCTCAATGTCTTTTTATATCGCGTCACGACGCCGTCGGTGTTGCGAAACAGCGTCCCCTCACGCATGGGGACGGCTGGCTATGTCGATTCGCCGAACGAAGTCGAACTGCACTACCTCCTCACGGCGTACGGCCGAGTCGATCAGGAGGCTGGTGATCTCAGTCATCGCGTCCTCGGCGCGGCGATGCGTGTGTTGCAGGAGGGCGCGGTTGTCAACACCGGCGATCTCGACGCCATGCTGCCGTTGCACTCGGGGCTCGCAGCGTCGCACTCGCTCACGATGATGCCGGTCGAGATGACGATGCACGAGCTGGCGGCGCTCTGGTCGATGTTTCACACCAGCTATCGATTGTCCGCCGTGTATGCAGTGTTGGTGCGCGCTGCCGAAGGTACGCTCGTTTCGTCAGACCAGCGCAACATGCCACCCGAAACGGACTCGACACGCGTGAACCCGGCGGCCAGCAGCTGACGCGCGGCATCGGCGCTTCGCTTGCCACTGCGGCAGATGAGCACGAGATCGCGCGTGCGATCGAGTGACGTCATCGCCTCGGCGAGTGTGCCAAGCGGGATCAGCCGCGCACCGGGAATGCTCGATGTTGCCGTTTCGTGCGGCTCGCGCACGTCAATAACTTCGAGATGGTCACCGCGTGCGAGGCGTGCGGCGAGTTCTGTTGGCGCGATCTCACGCACATCGTCCGCGCGCACTGCACCCGGTGCCGGCGTACCACAAAACTCGTCGTAGTCGATGAGCCTTGAGATTGTGCGCGTGCCGCACGCGGGACAGTCCGGGTCGCGCTCGAGTTGCACCGTCCTGAATTGCATCGAGAGCGTGTCCACCATGAGCAGGCGTCCAGCCAACGTTTCGCCCAATCCAACAATGAGCTTGATCGCCTCCACCGCCTGAATCGTACCGATGAGCCCCGGCAACACGCCGAGCACACCGCCTTCGGCACAGTTCGGCACCATGCCGGGCGGAGGTGGTTCCGGATACAGGCATCGATAGCACGGGCCCATGTCGGTCGCGAAGACCGAGGCTTGTCCGTCGAAGCGAAAGATCGCGCCGTGCACGTTGGGTGTACCGAGCAACACACACGCATCGTTGATGAGATACCGCGTGGCAAAGTTGTCGGTGCCGTCGAGCACGATGTCATACTGACGCATGATCTCGAGTGCATTCTGCGATGTGAGCCACGTGTCGTGTAGCTCAACGACCACGTGCGGATTGACGTCATGCAGTCGGTCACGGGCCGACTCGAGTTTGGCGCGCCCCACATCGCGCGTGCCGTGCAGCAACTGTCGCTGCAGGTTTGACGCGTCCACCAAATCATGATCAACAATTCCGAGAGTACCGACGCCCGCCGCGGCGAGATACAGTGCGCTCGGCGAGCCGAGTCCGCCGGCACCCACGATAAGCACGCGGGCGCTCTTGAGCCGTTGCTGACCCGCAAGGCCCACGCCGGGCAGCGACAGATGCCGGTCGTAACGTCGAAGTTCCGCTGGCGAGAGCGACGAGTTCATGCGTGAAGGCTGGGCCGTGCACGCGTTTTGCGCAATCGGTGGGGCCTATTGGCGAGACGCCAGCCGCACGTACTAGCGGGTGGGCCCGATCCGAAGGCGAACGGCGTTGCCAAAATAGGTTGCGGGTTTCAGCAGTCTGTGCAAGAAATCACATACGGACGTATCGTGCTGAGCGCATGCGCGTGCACATTACAATGATGGCAACATCTGCTCCGTTGGCGACCGTTGTGACGACGGACGATGGCGCGCGCCCGGACTGGCACGCGATGCCGCTCACGCATGCGATCGAGCGCGTGCAGTCCGATGCCGAGCTCGGCCTTGCCGCGTCTGTCGCGCAAGAGCGCTTGGCGGAATACGGCCCGAATACACTTGCGAAAGCGGAGCAACGTTCGGCGGTTGCGATTTTCGTGCATCAGTTCGCCAGTCTGCTCGTGGGGTTACTCGCAGCAGCGGCGGGGATCGCACTGCTGCTCGGCGACAGGCTTGAGGCCGGCGCGATACTCCTGGTCATCGTGCTCAATGCGGTCATCGGGTTCGCCACGGAATGGCGCGCTGCCGGGGCGCTCGACGCGCTGCGCGACAAGGAAATTCCGCTGGCGCGGGTTCGCCGCGATGGTGAGGAGCTTGCCCTGCCCGCTTCGGAGCTCGTGCCCGGCGACGTCGTGCTGCTCGCCGCTGGGGATCGCGTTCCCGCCGATGGTCGCGTGCTCGAGCAGGCGGAGTTGCGTGTGGACGAAGCGGCACTGACCGGCGAGTCGTTGCCGGTGAGCAAGGAGGTCGAGGCCGAGGTGCAAGTGAACGCGCCACTCGGCGACCGGCACAACATGTTGTACCGCGGCACGTCGGTGCGCGACGGACGAGCCACCATGCTCGTGACCGAGACGGGCCAGCAGACCGAAATGGGACACATCGGTTCGATGCTGCAGGCGGTGAAGGCAACGGCCACGCCACTCGAAGCGCAGCTTGCGGCGCTCAGTCGTACGCTCATGCTTGTGGTGCTCGGGCTTTGCGTGGTCATCGTTGGCGTAGGCTGGCTGCGTGGGCACGAGCTGCTCTACATGCTGGAGGTTGGCATCTCGCTGGCCATCGCCGCCGTGCCTGAGGGCTTGTTGGCGGTCACCACGATGACATTGGCGCTCGGTGTGCAGCGCATGGCGAAACTGCACGCGCTCGTGCGTCGGCTGCCTGTAGTTGAGGCGCTCGGTTCCACCACGGTCATTTGCACCGACAAGACCGGCACGCTGACGCGCAATGAGATGACGGTGTCCACATATCATGTGGCTGGGACAGACGTCGAGGTGTCGGGCTCTGATTCCGCGCCGCTTTCTCCGGCGCTGGAGCTGGCGATTCGCATCGGCGCCCTGTGCAATGACGCCGAGATCAACCGGGAAGGGACCGCTGTGCACATGCTCGGTGACCCGACGGAAACAGCGCTGCTCGTGGCGGCGGAGAATGCCGGGATGTCGTCGGCGGTACTCGATCAGGATTATCCGCGAGTTGACGAACTGCCGTTCAGCAGTGAGACGATGCGCATGGTGACCGTGCATCGCACGCCGGATGGCACGCTGATCGCGTGCATGAAGGGTGCACCTGCGGCCGTGCTGTCGGCGTGCACCGAAGTGGCACAGGCCGATGCAATCATCCCGCTCACGGACGAGGCGCGCGACGCGCAGCTGGCCGCGAATGCGAAACTCGGGGCTGCGGCGCTCCGAGTGCTCGCGTTGGCTTGGCGCGAGTTACCGACCGACTATCGTCCGGACGACCTCACCACCGGACTCACGTTCGTCGGGCTCGTGGGCATGCGTGATCCGCTGCGTGAAGGCACGCAAGAGACGCTCGAGGTGTGCCGCACGGCCGGCATCCGCACGGTGATGATTACCGGCGACCAGGTGAGCACGGCCACCGAAATCGCACGACAGCTCGGGCTCGACCGTGATCCAAACGGTCAGGCGCTCCGTACGGTGCACGGGCGTGAGCTGCATGACGTGTCGGATGCTCACTGGCAGGCATTGGTGCGTGACACGGCGGTGTTCGCGCGCGTGTCACCGGAAGACAAGCTTCGCATTGTGGGAGCCCTTCAGGAGCTCGGTCATATCGTGGCCATGACCGGCGATGGCGTGAACGATGCGCCGGCGCTCCGGAAGGCGGACATCGGCATCGCCATGGGGATTCGCGGGACGCAGGTCGCCAAGGACGCCGCCGACATGGTGCTGGCCGATGACAACTTCGCCACCATCGTAGCCGCAGTGGAGCAGGGGCGGGTGGTGGTGCAGGGAATCAGGCGCTTTATCCACTTCCTGTTTTCGTGCAACCTGGCCGAGATCCTGACCGTGTTTGTGGCCATTCTCGTTGGATGGCCGCTTCCGCTGGGCGTGCTGCAAATTCTCTGGCTCAATCTGGTTACGGACGTGTTTCCCGCGATGGCACTGGCGCTCGAGCCGTCGTCGCCCGGAGTGATGCAGCAACCACCGCGCGATCCGGACACTCCGCTGCTGTCGCTGCGGTTTTCGGGTCTGATCGTGTGGCAGGGAGCCGTTCTGGCCGCCTGCACGCTGGCCAGCTTCGCCATCGCGCTGCGCTGGTATGGCGCGGAAGGGATCGGGCTGCAGCGCGCAGTCACGATCTCGTTCATGACGCTGGCGCTCGCGCAGACCGCGCACGCGTTCAATGTTCGCTCGCGGAGCCGCTCTTTGGTGTCGGCGCATTTTCTGGCCAATCGGTGGCTCTGGGGCTCCACCGTGCTGTGCGTCCTGCTGCAGGTGCTGGCGGTGAACGTTCCGTTGTTGCAGGACGTCCTCAAGACCGTCGCGCTGAGCGCGGCCGACTGGGCGCTGGTAACGGCGGGCGCGCTCATGCCGGTAGTGATCGTGGAGGTGGTCAAGCTCGTGCAGCGGCGCTTGCACCGGGGGTGGGCGGAGGAGTGATCGGACGCGTCGCCATCACCCGCGCCGCTTCGGGTGGTCGTGCGCTATCGCTGCCGCGACTCGAGGTCTGCAATCAGCGCCTTCATCTCGGCGATCTCGCGACGCTGCGCCTCGATGATGGCGTCTGCCAGCTCGCGCACCCGGGGATCAGAGATGTTCGCGCGCTCGCTGGTGAGAATCGCGATCGAGTGGTGCGGAATCATCGCCTTCATCCACGATACGTCGTCCACCGTGGCCTGACTGCGCACGAGCCACAGCGACGCGGCAAACACAGCGATGCTTGCGGCCACGATCGCGAGGTTCCGACGCGGTCGATCGTACATCGACCACATGAAGCCCAGCATGATGAGCGCCATCGACGCGCCCATCACGAGCGCCATGTACGCGCGCGTTTCGCTGAAGAACACATGGTCCATTTCATAAGTGTTCAGATACATGAGTCCGAACATCACGAGCGTGGATGTTGTGATCATCACGCCGAACTTCGCATACTTGTTCATCGTGTCTCTCCTCGTAAAGCCACTGGTCGGCTGAGGTTCATACGCGTTGCCGTACAGATTTGCGACTGTGGTATGACGACCTCACCAAAGTATGACGACCGGTGCACCGAACGCTATTGCCCAAAGGGCCACTCCCCGCATGTCCCCCGGCTGTTCGGCGCTGCGCTACTGACGTACGGGCGCTACGCCCGTCGGCGACGCGATGACCAATGCACAGCCCGGATCTGCCAACCCGACGACGACTTTGACAGCACCATCAACTCCACCATGTCCGATCCCGGTGGATTGGCGGTGTTGCCCGGCGTGAATGTCGTCGCGACAAGATAGGCAGCCGTTCCAACGACCGTCACTTGCGTCACGGTTCGTTCGCCATTCGCGTTCTTCGACGCCTTCATATCGGCGCCCAGATGATGATCCAGGTACTCAGCCCGCGACTGCGCGACGCCGGATTCGAGTACGACCGCATCGCGTGCCAGATACGCGATGGCCTTCGCCGAATCGCCGGCGGCAAGCGCGGCGTGAAAACCTGACACCGCCGCAACCACGGCAGCAGAATCCGTGGGCGATGCTTGTCCGCCGACCCATCGCGCCGGGGCGCACAGGAACACCACAAAGGCCACCGCAATAAACCGTGACACAACTACGCGATAGTGTGTGAAGCAGGGCATGATGTGAACTCCATGGATGAGGGCGAATCGGCGAGCATTGCCCGCTGACGGCGGTGAACACGCGAACGCGAGATGCGAAAATCAGTGGTGCTTGTGCGAGGCCGGCATGCCGGCCGGTGGTGCACCGGGAGTCACGCCGTCACGCTTCAACTCCGCTTCCGTAGCCTCACTCGACACGGTGCCTGGCGGGTTGACGTACCACTCGGGATCGCCACCGGCTGGCAGCTTCTCGCGGATTTTGAGAATCGTGAACAAGCCGCCCATGTCGATGCGCCCATGTGGACCCGAACCGCCACTCATGGAGATGGACGACGAAGGAATGGGCATGCCCATGGCGCCCATCTCGCCCATGCCGGTGCTCCCCATGGCCATGTAGCTCGGTAGCAACGGCCTGACCTCCGTGTTCACCGCTTCCTCGCTGACGCCAATCATGTTGGTGCCGCTATGCCCCATCTGATTCATGACATGGTGGGTCATGTGACAGTGCATCGCCCAATCACCCGGATTGTCGGCCACAAACTCCACGGTGCGCGTGGTTCCAACGGGAACCAGCACCGTCGCTTCGGGCCATTGGCCGTCGGGTGCAATGTCGCCGCCGTCAGTCGCGACAACGCGCCAGCGCAGCCCGTGCACATGAATCGGATGGTGGCTCATGGCACTCAGATTCCCAAAGCGAATACGGATCCGTTCGCCCACCTGCATTTGCAACGGTTCGGTGTCCGGAAACACTTTGCCGTTGAATGTGAACAGATTGTACTCCAGCATTTCGTTGGGATCGGGTCTCGTGGTGCCAATGCGCACCAGCCATTCAGCGGCCAACAACACGAAATCCCGGTCGGGCCGCCGAGTCACGTTGCGCTGGTGCACGACGAACATGCCCATGAGTCCGAGCCCTTGCTGCACCATTTCATCGTGGTGCGTGTGGTACATGAACGTGCCGTGATGCGGCACGTCGAACTCGTACTTGAATGTCGCGTTGACCGGAATCGGCGGTTGGCTCAGCCCGGACACCCCATCCATTCCAGCCGGCAACACAATGCCATGCCAATGGATGGTGGTGGGGGCCGGCAGGTGGTTGGTGACGTAAATGCGCACCCGATCGCCTTGCAGTGCTTCGATGGTTGGCCCGGGCGTACTCCCGTTATAGCCCCAGCATTCCGATTCAAGCCCCGACATAAAGGCATGTTTGGTGATGCCGGCCGTCAAATGAAACACCTTGACGCCATTCACCACGTTGAACGGAAGTGTCGTTCCGTTGGGAGTGATGACCGGCGTGTAATCGCGGCCCGGCTTGCCCGGAGCCAGGCGCGAGCCGGTGATTGCCGCATTGCGCACGCCGGTCGAGGCGACCGGCGGCTTCGCTGCGGGTGTTGCATGTTGATGTTCCTGGGCGCCGCCCGCGAGCGGTGTCAACGCGACGGCACCACCGGCCATAGCGGCCACGCCACTGCGCATCATGTCGCGACGCGACATCTTCGGCGTGTCGGGCGTGTCGGGCGTGCGATCGTGTTCTGACGAGTGACTCATGGCGTGCTCGGTGTGGGAAGTGGACCACCGGTGGCGCGCTCCAACTCGGCCCGGGCGAACCAATAGTCACGCAGGGCGTCGAGGTACATCTGGCCCGCGTCAATCTCCATCTGTCGCGCTTGCAACAGCGCAAATACAGGCAGCGCCATGGCGTTCGCTTGCAGCTGCGATTCCGTTACCACCCGCCGCCGCGCGGGCAAGACCACGGTGAGAATCTGTGTCGTGCGTCGTTGGGCGGTTTCCACGTGCGCCAGCGCGCTGCGCACTTCGGCGTGCGCGTTCACCACGAGCGCGTCATGCGAGGCCACGCGTTGGGAGAGTACCGACCGCGCCCGCGCGATCGCGGCACCCCCTTGGTCAAACAGC
The DNA here is from genome assembly GCA_038203795.1 of Gemmatimonadales bacterium. Lineage (GTDB taxonomy): Bacteria > Gemmatimonadota > Gemmatimonadetes > Gemmatimonadales > Gemmatimonadaceae > JAABRT01. The sequence continues at coordinate 4,703 of JBBRDP010000028.1, read as the reverse complement.
GGAAGAGTAATCGCTGCGGTTGGACCGAAGAACTGGCCATCGGGATCACTCTCGAAACCAACACCAATCGTGCCGTCAGGAAGAAATCGGAACTGTCGGCTGAGTCCGACCGCCTGCGCGGCCGCCTCAGCGCCTTCTCGGGCCGACGCAATGTCCATTCGACGCGACAGCGCGAGCGAGTCCATCATCGACAACGGCCACATCTCGCGCGGTGGATTTTCGAGCAGCTGACCAATGGTCCATGCGGTGTCGCGCACGCCGGCGCCCATGAGTCGTCCGAGTTCGGCGCGCGCCGACGCCAACTCGGCGTCAGCCGACGCGATGCCCGTGACCGATTCAGCCGCCATGGCCTCCTCGGCTGCGACATGCAAGGCCGGCAGATTTCCGGCGTCGCGCAATGCCCGGGCCACGCCGGCCGATGCCGCCGTGACCTGGGCCACGGTCTGGCGCAGCTCTACCATTTGTTGCGCATGTTGCACCGCCACATACGCGCGCTGGACATCAAGCACGGTACCGTAGACGGCATCGGCGACGCGTTGTTCTGCGCCGCGCAACTCGCTGGCCGCGATGCGCTTCTTGAGTGGAATCTGCAGCGCCGATACCACGGAAAATCCCACGCCAATACCGGACAGTGCGGTCCCTCCGCCCTGTCGAAATCCGTAGTTAACACCAATGGTTGGATTTGGCAGGCGACTCGCTTGCCACAAATCGGCCGCAGCGATTCCGACATCGGCGAGTATGGCGCGAACGTGGGGGCTCCGAACCAGCGCGAGACGCGCGGCCGAATCCACGGCCAACGGCCCGGTGGGAATGTTGGCGGATTGTGGCGGCGCCGAATCGAGGCGAATGCCCGCAAAGCGGGTGTCACCCCGTGTCGCCAGCGCGGACTCCACGCCCAGGGTTCCTCGCCGGGCGGCGGGCGGAACACACGCTGTCAGCGCCGTGCCGGACACAAGAAGCGCAATTATGATTTGATGACGCGTAAAATGCATTTGGTAAAGCAAGACCGGACACAACATTCTGTCAATGGGAAAACCGCCGTAGCCCGTTCTGTGCGTGCGATGGCCGCCGAACGTACTTTACATGCTGTAAAGCCAATGTTATGCTTCAGGTATGCAGCGCACTCAACGTACCTCTTTCGGCCAATGACCGTCGGTAAATCCTCTGGCGCCGCGTCGCCGAGATTGCAGGACACGGTCCGACTATCGGCGCACGGACTCGCGAAGGTGCTGGGCGATCTGGAGGCACGCATTCTGCGGGCTGTCTGGACCATTGGGACTCCGGCCACGGCGCGCGAAGTGCACCACCATATCGTGAGCGCACACGATGTGTCGCCGCTCACCACCATCACCGTGTTGAACCGGCTTGTGGTGAAGCGTGTGCTCAGGCGATCCAAGCGGCAGGGGCTGATCCATTTCGCGGCGCGGCTGCCCGAATCCGAGTTCATGGCGCAGGTTTCGCGACGAGTCGTGGAGGGCATCTTGTCGTTTGGCCCGGACGCCGTGGCCTCGTCGTTTGTCGATGTCGTGGCCGCACAAGATCCGAAAAAGTTGGAAGAGTTGGCCGAGTTGATTCAGCGTCGGTTGCAGGCCCGGAACGGCGGCTGAACCGTGTGCCATCGAACCGTGTGCCATGCAAGCGTGTGCTCATGACGGAGGCGCCTGGCTCACGCGAGCATATCACGGCGACGACCACGCCAATCGTGCATCGTGAGCAACGGCATCGACGGATGGCGCTGCTGTCGCTCTCTGTGTTGCTGATCCTCAGCATCAGTCCCGTCTTTGGCCACCATGTGGTGCGCGCGGTGGACTGGCTGCCAGCCTCTCTGGAACATCTCGGTCCCTTGTGTATGGTGGCGCTGCACCATCTGTTGGCGCCTGTGCACGAAGGTTTCCACTATCTCTTGTTCGCCGGCGTGGCGTATGCCGTGTATGATCGCGGGCGCGCGGCATGGCGCATGCACCAACTGTTGGCCGCACTCGATTTGAAAGCGGCGCAGAGCGACGCGATGCTTGCACGGGTTGTCGGACGTTTGGGTTTTCCGATAACGCGAGTACACATCGTTGACGGGCTGCCGAATCCTGCGTTTACCGTTGGATGGTTGACGCCACATGTATTCGTGGCGAATACGCTGTCCCGCACGTTGTCAGAAGCGGAACTCGAGGCGGTGCTGGCTCACGAAGTCGCGCACGTGCGGCGACGTGATCCGCTGCGACTGTTTCTGCTGCGGGGCTTGGCGAGTACGCTGTTCTGGTTGCCGGCCATTCGTCGCCTGGTGGAAGCTCTCGCCGACGAGGCCGAGATTGCAGCCGATGATGCCGTAGCGCCGTCGCTCAGGCTCGCTCTGGCCTCGGCCATTCTGCGTGTCGCCCGTACGCACGGCGAGATCGATGAACCTGCCATCGGCTTCCATCGCGGCCACATGCTGGAACGCCGCATTCGACGCATGGCCGGCGAGGCACCACTGGTCGTCTCGCACGTCTCGCGCCGGTCCATCGTCTGCGCAGCCATTGCACTGTCGGCGGTGTGGGCGTCCGGCGTCATGGTGTTGCATCCGCTTCCTGGCATGACAGTGGGTGCCGGCATGCATGCTGCGGGCGCCCACTGCGGTCCGGTCACGCAATCGGCGTGGAGTCATCTGTTTTGTGAGGGGGCACTGCGGGCCGAAATTCATTGCTCGGTGTCGGGCGCTGCAGAAGTCAGGTCTGTTGCAGGCGTGTAGGAGGTGAAAGTCCCGAGTGCTTTTTCTTTACCGGAGCTATGTCGATGTTTTCTCGCATTTCAAGTGTGATCCTCTTCGCAGCGGCCATGCTGGCGCCGATCAGCCGCACGGACGTTCATCCCAAGTTGATCAGCGCCGCGCCGGCGGTGAACGGTCATGTGGCGTCAGCGCCGTCTATGCTGACATTGACGTTCAATGAACCGATTACGGCGGCGCTCAGTGCTGTGTCGTTGTTGGATGCGGCGCAGCGCGAGGTGACGCTGGAGACCGTTCGCAGTGCTGCCAAGGATCGCGCCACGCTGGTAGCGAAGGTCACCGGAGCAATGGCGCCGGGCCGGTACACCGTACGATGGCGGGCTGCAGGCAAGGATGGGCATCCAATAAAGGGTGAGTTCACCTTCGTCGTTGATGCTGCCCAGTGACATGATGGAGAGCTTTGGTGTTGAATCGCCGGGATACGTGGTGATTCGATTCCTGATGTACGCGGGCATCACGATTTTTTTCGGATCACTGTCGCTCCTGCGCATTGTCCTGCCGCGAACTGCGTTCCGTCCGGCGGCAGCCGCGACCGGCGCACGTGACGTGCGCACGGTGATCACCCAACGCGCACTGCGGTGGATGGGATGGTCGCTGCTCGGGCTGGTGGCTGTGACGATCCTCCGATTGGCCGCACAGCACGCCGCATTCTACGGCAGCCAGAGGTGGTCGAACGAGAGCATGGCGCCGTTGTTGCACCAAACCGTATGGGGAACCGGGTTTCTGCTCGCGAGCTCGGCGCTGGTTGTCGCGATCGCCGGCTGGTTCGGCGTGCAATCAACGCGCGCGGTTTGGCACACACCGGGTTGGGTCTTGCTGATCGCCGGCGCCTGTTCGCTCGCCTGGAGCGCGGCCATGTCCGGGCATCCGGCAGCGGCTGACAACGCGCGTGTCGCCATGTTGGTGGATGCCTTGCACGTGATCGGCGCCGGCGGGTGGATCGGGAGTCTGGCCCTCATGATGGGCGTTGCGGTTCCGGTGCTCCGTACCGCGAATGGTGAGGCTGACTACGGCGGTATTGCGCGATTGGTGGCAGCGTTCAGTCCCGCTGCCTTGATATTTTCCGCTGTGCTTGGCGCGACTGGGGCTATTGCCGGCTGGCGCAATCTCGGATCGTTCAACGCGTTGTTCACCTCGGACTACGGAGTGATGTTGGTGCGAAAGCTGGCGATGGTGGTCGTGGTGGCCGTAGTCGGTGTGTACAATTGGCGACGCGTATTGCCGCAACTTGGTCAGGCCAACGGTACGTCCCGTCTGCGTCGAAGCGCGACGCTGGAGTTGGCGGCGGCGGCGGTGGTGCTGACCTTGACGGCGGTGTTGGTGGCGACGTCTCCGCCCTGAATCGACAACCGTGAAAACTGCGTACACGCGAGCGGTTGCGGCGCCTCGCGCGTCAATCGTTGTGTTCGTACCAGTACCGCGTGCTGCCCAACTTCCTGCCACTGAGATGGCGTGGTAGCCCTCCGCTCTCCCCCCATTGAGCTAGCTCGCCGTCATCCCAACGGCCGATTGTCCCTCATACCCTGCGCGCTATCGTTACCGAACGGGATGGAGTCGCTTGGAAAACGCGACCGGTCGCGGTTTGTCCCGGCGTCGATCATAACATGTCGCGCGGACTTTCCGACGCCTTGCCGAAGCAGCGCGACCGATCAGGAGCGCCGCCGCTGAGCATTCCAGCAACAACGGATCCTGAGCCATCATGAACCACGCTTCGCACGACGCGCACGACGCGCACGACGCACCTGACAAGCATGCTGGTCATGACGCGCATCGCGGACATTCACCGGAAGCGTTCCGGGACAAATTCTGGCTGTCGCTGCTCCTGACGCTTCCGGTGGTGATCTGGTCGGAGCACATCGAATCGCTGCTCGGCTATACCGCACCCGTCTTTCCGCTGTCCGCGTGGATCCCGCCGGTGCTGGGAACCGTGATCTTTCTCTACGGC
>JBBRDP010000027.1:0-23530 GCA_038203795.1 Gemmatimonadales bacterium | reverse complement strand
GCCCCATCGACGTTGTCATCCACGACGAGCACGCGCCGACCAGCCGGATGGGCTGCGGCCGGCCCCCCCTGATCAGCAGACGATGCGGCCGACTGGTCGATAGTCGTCGCCGCGAGCGGCAGTCGAATTGTGAACGTGCTGCCGTGACCCACGCCTGGACTTTCGGCCGCAACCGTCCCGCCGTGCATCTCGACCGGATTCTTGACCAGTGACAAGCCGATGCCCAGACCACCTTGCGCTTTGTCCAGCGTGTCACGGACCTGGGTGAACAAGTCCCACATGGTAGGAAGCAGATCAGGAGCGATGCCCATTCCGGTGTCCGACACCCGAATGACGGCCTCACCGCCCTCTCGTCGGACGGCGACCCGTATAAGGCCGCCGGCCTCACTGTACTTGGCCGCGTTGGTGAGCAAGTTGGCCAATATCTGTACCAATCGGGTTTTGTCACCGGTCACGGCCAGTGGCTCGGCCGGAAGGTCCACTTCGAGCGTATGACACTGCTCGTCGATGGTGGGTCGGCATGCCTCGATCGCCGCGTTCACCGCCTCCCGCACCGTCATCCGCTCGGCCCGGAGCGTGATCTTGCCCGTCCGCACGCGCGACACATCAAGCAGGTCGTCCACGAGGTTGACCAGATGCCCGAGTTGCCGGTCCATCATCCCCACTACTTGCTCTACCCGCTCGGGCGAGCGCGCCATGCTCAGGATGGCCAAGCCGTTGCGGATCGGGGCAAGCGGGTTCCGCAACTCGTGCGCGAGCGTCGCCAGGAACTCGTCCTTGCGTTGGTCGGTTACCCGCAGCGCCTCGGTCGCCCGTTTGCGATCCGTGATGTCGCGGACCGTGCCGAGCATCCGCACCGCTCCACCGGCCGCATCACGAACCACCTCGCCTGCGGTCTCGAGCCACACCTCGCGGCCGTCGTGATCGCGCACCCGGTACTCGTCCCGGTACGGCCCGGAGGCGTGTGCGGCAACGACCACGGCTGCAGCCCGGTCGCGGTCGTCCGGGTGGAGGCAGGACAGCCACAGGTCGTACGTGGGTGGACCTTCAGCGTCGGCGGAGCGGCCGAAGAGCAGCCACACCTCGGCCGTCCAGGTCACTTCGCCGGACACGGGGTCCCAGTCCCAGGTGCCCACGTTGGCGGCGCGCTGCGCGCGGGTCAGCCGTTCCGCGCTCTTCTGCAATTCGAACTCGGCCGCTCTGGCGTCGGTCACGTCCCGGGCCACCCCAAGCACGAACTCCACGGTTCCATCCAAGCCGACCTCGGGCACCAACTGGGAGGCGTACTGCCGGGGGCCGTCCGGCGTGTCGAAGGAGAAGTCGACCGATTTCTGATGCCCGTAGAGGAAAACGTCCCGGAGGGCCGCTTCCCAGAGGTCACAGACGTCGGACGGCATCCCCAGCTCGCGGTTCGTTTTCCCAAGGAACTCATCAGGATGGCGGCCGGTCGCCCGCTCGATCGCGGCGTTCACAAACACGTGCCGGAGGTCGCGGTCGATTCGGGTGAGGATGTCCGGCGTGTGGTCGGCGAGCGAGCGGAACTCCCGCTCACGCACGACGAGCGAGGTCTCCGCCCGCTTCCGGTCGGTGATGTCCGTGAACATCCCCAGCGCGCCGACGAACTTTCCATCGGGATCGAACATCCCGTTACACGACGCCACAGTCCACAGCTCACTATCATCCTTTCGACGATAGCGCTGGTCCCAGACCTGGGGTATGCCTTCGAGACGTAGTGACAACTCCAAATCTCCCTTCGGATGATCTTCCTCCCACATAAAGTCGGTGTGGACGCGGCCCAGGATCTCGGCCGGCGCATAGCCCAGCAAATCAGCCATGCGTTTATTCACGTGGGTGGTGCGGCCCGCAACATCAAGCATCCAAATGCCCTCATGAGCCGTTTCGATGACGCGCCGATATCGCTCTTCGCTCCTGCGTAGCAGATCTTCCGCATGTTTCCGCTCCGTGATATCGCGGATGACGGCGACGAAACCCGTCGGGCTGCCGTTTTCGTCGCAGCTCCTCGCCGCGTTGGCGCAGCGCGCTCATGGACTCGGCTTCATCTTCCGCGCGCAACCAGCGAATTCCATACAGGTCGGTGAGCTTGCAGCCGAGGGTTGTTGCCGCGACCAGTCTGTGTTGCCGCTCGGCGGCGGCGTTCAGGTAGGTGACGCGTTGTTCGCCATCATTGGCGATCACGGCGTCGCTGACCTGCGCGAGGATCTCGCCACGAAAACGGTTGGATTCGGCGTCGAGGCCTTGCAGTGTAAAAATTTGCGGGCCGGCGGCGGTCTCGACGACGAGCGCATCCACCTCTCCGCTGCGGATGGCGCGCAGCGTTTCCTCCGCCTCGTCGAGCTGCGCGCGTAGTGCCGCATTCTCCGCGCGGAGCTGCGCTTCGGAAGCGGTGGCGGGCGTCATGGTGGTCATCGCCTACCGCGCTGGGGAAGGGTGAGAGCGTTTCGGCTCCAGCAGATCGAGCCCGCGCAGGATGCGATTCAGACCGCGGAAACGACGTATCTGTTGTTATCACTCTCGTTCTTGGCTTGTCAGGGGCCAAGAGCTGATTGTGTTGACGCACTCCCGGCACACGGTACTGGCCCAGACTCTCGGCCGAATGTCCGTCGGATCGACAATCGCGCGCCGCTGATCCCTTTCCTCGAGTCCCCCTTTACTTCAACCGGGAAGCGCGGGCTCCTGGAACCGCGGGCGTCCTACCCCGCCCAAGGATCAGAGCATCGACGACGCAAACGAGGGCCCCGGAGATTCCATCCCCGGGGCCCTCGCGCACAACAGGGGTATCACCCCCGCTTACTGCACCGCATTCACCATATCGAAGATCGGCAGGTACATGGCTACGATCATACCACCGACCACCACACCCAGGAACACGATCATGATCGGCTCCAACAAACTCAGCAACCCGCTCACCGCCGCGTCCACTTCATCATCATAAAAATCCGCGATCTTCGTGAGCATTTCATCAAGTCCACCGGTCTGCTCACCAACGGAGATCATACTGATCACCATGGGCGGAAACACTTTGCTCTTCTGCAACGGCGCCGAGATGCTCTCACCGCCCGCGATGCTGGCGCGCGATTCCATGATGGCGTCCTGAATCACGCGGTTGCCTGACGTTTTGGCCGTGATCTCCAGACCATCGAGAATGCTCACGCCGGACGAAATCAGCGTGCCGAGCGTGCGCGTGAAGCGCGACACCGCCGACTTGCGGAGCACATCGCCAAGCACGGGAACGCGCAGCAGGAAGCGATCGATCAGAAGCTCGCCAGTTGTTGTGCCGTACGCGGCCTTGATGCCCCAAGCGGTGGCGGCGATGCCCGCGATGAGCGCCCACCAATAGTTGTTCAGGAACGACGACAGGAAAATGACGAACTTGGTGGGAGCCGGCAGTTCCATGCTCACGCTCGCGAACATGTTCTGGAACACGGGAATCACCTTCCACAGCAACACGACAATCGCGATCACGGCCACGCCCATGATCACCGACGGGTAGATCATCGCGCCTTTCACTTTGCGGACCAACGCGTCGTTCTTTTCAAGGAACTCCGCCAGTCGGCCAAGAATGGTATCGAGAATACCACCTTTTTCGCCGGCGTCCACCATGTTGGTGTACAGCTCGCTGAACGCCTTGGGGTACTTGCGCATGGCATCGGCCACCGTGTGCCCACTCTCCACTTCAAACACCACCTCCCGCACCGTTTGCGCCAGCGCCTTGTTCTCGCTCTGCTTGGCGAGAATGTCGAGCGCCTGCACCAGCGGCAAGCCGGCGTTGATCATGGTGGAGAACTGGCGCGTGAAGATCACGACGTCGCGCATGCCAATGGAGCCGCGCGCCTTGACCGGTCGGTTCTCATCAACCTTGACGATGGTCAGCCGCTGGCGACGCAGTTGGTTGACGGCGTCATCGCGAGAGCTGGCGTCGATGGTGGACGACTTCAGATCGCCGTTGGCGGTACGCGCTGTGTACGTAAACGTGGGCATGCAGGACTACCTCGTGAAGGATCAACGGCGCCCGTTGGAGCCGGCGAGCGCACTGCCAGCCGCTGCTCGGCCGGCCGGCGGTGAGTTATCGTCGAACGGCGACTTGCCGATCATGCGCAGGAACTCGTTCGGATCGCTGGACGCGCGGACGCACTCGTCGGCGCTGACCTGCCGTGAGACGTACAGCTGGTACAACGAATCGTTGAGCGTCTGCATGCCGAACTTTTTGCCCGACTGCATGAGCGAGTAGATCTGGTGCACCTTGTCATCGCGAATGAGCGCACGGATCGCGGGAGTCACCACGAGGATCTCGGCGGCCATACTCCGACCGCGTCCCGAAAGCTTGGGCAGCAGCGTTTGCGTGACGATGCCTTCGAGCACAAATGCGAGCTGTGCGCGCACCTGGCTCTGCTGATGACTTGGGAACACGTCGATGATGCGATTGATCGCCTCGGCCGCGCTGTTGGTGTGCAGCGTGGCGAACACCAGGTGACCGGTTTCGGCGATGGTCAGCGCCGCCTGGATCGTTTCCAGGTCACGCATTTCGCCGATCAGGATCACATCGGGGTCTTCACGCAGTGCGTACTTGAGCGCGGTGGCAAAACTCTTGGTGTCCGCACCGACTTCGCGCTGATTGATGATGCAGGTGCGATGACGGTGAATGAACTCGATGGGATCTTCGACCGTGATGATGTGTCCACGGCGTTCGGTGTTGATCTTGTCGATCATGGCCGCCAGGGTCGTGGACTTGCCCGACCCGGTTGGCCCGGTCACCAACACCATACCGCGCGGACGCTCGGCCATCTGCGCGATCACGGCCGGCAGCTGCAGTTCGTCGAACGTCTTGATCTGGAACGGAATCTGTCGAATCACCATGCTGACGCAGCCGCGCTGCCGGAACACATTGCCACGAAAACGCGACAGGTTCTGGATGCCGAACGAGAAGTCGAGCTCGTCTTCCATTTCGAAGCGCTTCTTCTGGTTTTCCGTGAGTACGGAGTAGGCCAGTTGCAGCGTATCGCGCGGTTGCAGCACGTGCTCCACGCTCGAGTTGATGATGTCCCCATCAACACGAAGCTTGGGGCGGTCGCCTGCGGTGATGTGCAGGTCGGACGCGTCCCGCTCGATCATTTCATCGAGCAGCATACGGAGCGAAACGGCTGGAGCGGACGTGTTGGGTGCAGTCATGAGAGTTGCGGTGCGGCGAGCAGGCGGGCTCGCTGGTGATTCCTGCCAAGGACGAGCGGCAGAGCGGGTGGAAACCGCCGCGACTGACTCATCGCGGGCGGTGTAACAGCGTTGGCCGACGTCGTGACAGTGGGAGTCGGTCGAGCCCAAAACAGCACCGAAACCACCGCATCAGGCTGCCGTCTCGCGAATGACCTGATCCATTGTGGTCAGGCCTTTCAGCACCTTCAACCATCCATCCATGCGGAGCGTGAGCATGCCTTCGGTGATCGCTTCGTCGCGCAATACCTGGGCATCGGCATTCTGGACCACGAGCTTCTTGAGATGGTTGGTCATGAACATCACTTCATAGAGTCCCTGACGTCCACGCAGCCCGGTGCCGTTGCAGTGGTCGCACCCGTGCCCGCGGAAGAACGGCAATTCGCCCACGCGGGTATCCAGCGACAGATGCTCGAGGAACGGGGCGGCCTCCTTCGTGGCCTTGAGCTTGGCATCACGAAGCGCACGCTCGGTGAATCGCAACTCGCTGAGCGAGGTATCGCGCGTGACTTTGGCGCCCGTCAGTTCCTCGTCACTGGGCTCGTACTTGATCTTGCAGCGCGGACAGATCTTTCGAACAAGACGCTGGGCAAGAATAGCATTGAGCGCCGACGCGACGTTGAACGGTTCCAGCCCCATGTCGAGCAGACGGGTGAGCGTTTCCGGCGCCGAGTTGGTGTGCAGGGTGCTGAGCACCATGTGTCCCGTGAGCGCGGCCTTCACGGCAATGCCGCCGGTCTCGAGGTCACGGATCTCGCCAAGCATGATGACGTTGGGGTCCTGACGCAGGAAGGATTTCAGCGCCGCCGCGAACGTCATGCCGATTTCGGTGCGCACCTGCACCTGATTGATACCGAAGAGATTGTACTCGACGGGATCTTCGGCCGTCATGATGTTGGTGTCGATCGTGTTGATCTTCGACAACGCCGAGTACAGCGTGGTGGTTTTGCCGGAGCCGGTGGGACCGGTCACAAGCACCATGCCGTACGGATTGGAAATGGCTTCCATGAACTCGGCTTCAGCGCGTGGCTCGATGCCGAACGTTTCGAGGTCGAGGGTGAGGTTGCCCTTGTCGAGGATTCGCAGCACGACCTTTTCGCCGAACAGCGTGGGCAGCGTGCTCACACGAAAGTCGATGACCTTCTTCCCCACCTTGAGCTTGATGCGTCCGTCCTGCGGCAACCGACGTTCGGCAATATTCAGCGACGACATGATCTTGAATCGCGAAATCAACGCCGCTTTCATCTTCATGGGCGGCTTCATGATTTCCTGCAGGGCTCCGTCAATGCGGTAGCGCACGCGCAGTTCGTGCTCGAACGACTCAAAGTGAATGTCCGACGCGCCTTTTTGCACGGCGTCGGTGAGAATGAGATTGAGCAGTTTGACAACGGGGGCTTCTTCAACCTGCGCCGCGAGAATGCTGACGTCGGTTTCCTTCTCCTCCGACTCCAGCAACTCGATATCGTCGTCGGCATTGGAGAAGTCCTGCAGCAGCGTCTGCATTTGCTGCGTGTCGCCGGAATCGTAGTGCTTTTCGATGGCGGCGCGCATGGAATACTCGCCGGCCAGCACGGGCACGATATCGTAGCGCGTAATGAACTTGAGGTCGTCAACAACGCCGAGGTTGGTGGGATCGGCAATAGCCACGGTGAGCTGCCGGCCGTCCCGCTTGAGCGGTAACACGATGTGTTTGTTTGCGAGCTCAGCGGGAATGAGCTTGAGCAGTCGCGGGTCCACCTCGAAGCGGGTGAGGTCGACGGCCGGCATGCGATGCTGGCGTGCCAGAATCTTCACGACACTCGTCTCCGGAACAATGCCAAGCTTGACGAGCGTAAGCCCGAGCCGATTGCCGGTGGTCGCCTGTTCCTGGAGCGCCTTCGTGAGCTGCTCGCGCGTGATGAGCCCCTCTCGCATGAGGAGATCGCCGAGCCGATCAGCGGCTACAGCCGGTTTGGTGACAGCGGGTGCGGCCATGGCGATGGACGGACGGGTTGGGGGAATGCCGAGGGAGGCAGCCAGCAAAGAAGATCGAACCAACGCGCCGCGTGCGCTCACCGGGGCTTCCGGCGTGACGCCTCGTCGTGTAATGGACGGAGCCCGCTGGAAAACGTCACGTGCGGTGACAGGCCGGCCGCCAGCGACGGTCCGATGCCCTTGACCCGCTGCAGCGCCTCCAGGGAACCGAAGGGGCCGAGGGAGTCGCGATTGGTGACGATGCGCGCCGCGAGAGCCGGCCCGATGCGTGGCAGGGCGTCGAGATCTTCAACGGAGGCCAGATCGACATCGATGGGCACCGTCGGCGCTGCGCTCCTTTTTTGCGATGACTTCTTCTTGGCCGCTCGCGCGTCGTTCACGGCCGACAACTGACGTTCGAGCGCGACGGCCGACGATGCGTTGGCCGCCGGCCCGTCCCTGCTTGGCCGCTCGCCGATCGCATTGGTGGAGGCGTGCAGCACTGCCCGATCGAACGCTCGCGCTTGCAAAAGGCGAACACCACCGCCTAGCACGGCAACGGTGGCTAAAAATGCGATGGCCTGACGTTCGGCGGGCGTGGGCATGCGCACAATGTGCGTGACTGTCGCGCGCGAGCATCACCCAATCGTTGCGCGACGTATCGAAAATCCGCTGGCACGCCGTCCGGATCCGGATCTAGCGCAATGCGTTCCCAAAAAAGTTGAGCTGCAGGATCGCACTGAAGGTGGTCTGGGCAAACCGGCGATTGAAGTTGCGGTCGTAGGTGATCACATGCGAGCCGGCGAGCGAAAACGTCACGGTTTCCGAGATATCGGTGTCGGCGTTGAGATTGAATGCTTCACGTCCGTTGTCGGCAAGCACCGCTTCGAACGGTGGCGGTGCCTGCCCGCCCAAATTGGTGAGCGCGTTGCTGACGACACTTCGTGCACCTTGCCGTTGCCACGTGAGTTGCGTGCGCAGTCCACTGCGCTGTTTCCAGTCGGCGGGGAGCGCGAACGTTCGTGAGAGACCGAGCGAGACATCTTCGGAGCGACTGTTGGTCAGCGCCCCAGGGCGTTCGTCCTCGCGCGTAGTGCGACTGATCGACGCCGATGTGATGAGCGGTCCGAACAGCTCCCATGTGAGACTGGCCGACACCGGCACCCGTTCGGCACGGCCGCGGCTACGATCGGCAAACCCGCCGAGTTCGTTGCGGATGTCGGTGCGTTGTGTGTTCAGCGCGTAGCCGGCCGATGCCGCGATCCCGGCGAACGGTCCGACCGGTCGACGCGGGCGCCAGTTCCACTGCAGCGTCACGTCAGGATACACCTGCTGAGCGCTCGTGATGAGCGCCTGGAAATCATCGCGCACGCGACGCGTCCATGTCTCCGTTTGACCAACTTCCGCTCGGGAGCTGATGCGCAACGCCAGCGGCAGATTCAAGCCGCTGGAGAGAATGAGACGACGGCTTCGGCCCGCCGACGTGGCCAATATCCCGTCGAGACCACGGAAAATGTCGACCCCGCCGATACCGAACTGATATCCACCGCCCGGTGTGAAGGCCGTGTTGTCGTAGTTGGAGTCGAGCGTGCGAAACCACGTCGCGTCCACGGGCTGGAACAGGCGGATCCACTGCGCGAGCAGGCCGTCGGGCGACACGCGACCTTGCGTCAGCCGTGTGAGATCGAACGTGAGTCCGGCCACGATGTTCTGGGTTGCACCGAGTCGTTTCGGCAGACGAAAACCGCCGGCCGTATCGTTCGTACGCAACAGTGCGCGCGCGTTCGGATCTTTCAGGAGTGAAAAGCCAGTCGTAAACTCGGCGCGTGGACGCAACCACGGGAGCAGCACTGGCCGGAAGACGATGGCCGTTGACAGTGAACGCTCCCGTTCGAGACCGATGTCGGCGCCGAGTAGCTGCATGCGCTCCGCTTCCGTGGCCACACGCCGGTCAATGCTGTCGGGAAACACCGACAGCTCGGCGTAATCGCGCAAGTCGAGCAGTTGACGCGCGTTCACGCGGGCGCTGAGTGCCGACACCGGACGAAACTCGATCGTCGCCGTGTTTTGCCAGACATGATTGAGCGCGTTGGCGACTTCGCCGGAATCTCCAAGCGCCAGCGCCGGTTTGAGAAAGCTGGTGGTACGCGCCGCCTGTCGCGATAGCCCGCTGGTCAAGCGCAACTCCGACGGATTCCATTGCAGCGGCGTCTCGCGCAATGCGCGGAAGGCGCGTGAGTCGCGCCACGATTGCGGGAAGATGTTAAGTACACGCAGCGGCCACGACGGCAACGGCGCAAGCCGCGGTTCGCCCGACAAATTGAGTGATGCATTCACCAGATATGTGGATGATCGTCCCGACTGAAACGCGCTCTGGGTACTGCCGCTCCCCCACGCCGCGTTGATGAGGAAGCCATTCACCAGCGGCGCGTACCACCCTTGGGTCAGTCGTGAGTCACGACGCAGTGAGAGCGCGTAGTTGATGCGTCCGGCCCGCGGATTGCGCAGTCCCGCAATGCCGTCGGCGAGAATGTCAGTGCGATTGACAAACAGTTGATCCACTTCGTTGCCGCTGTAGTCAACCGACAGCGGCGCCACAATGCCGAATCGTTTCGGCAGCAGATGCTCGAGATGGAACGTCGTGCCCACCGAATAGCCGTTCTCGGTGAGAAAACTTGGCGCTTCACCCAACTGCCGGAAGTTCGGATCGCGTCGGCGCACGGCGGCGCGCACGTCCATGAACTCACCCGCGTTGAAGGTGAGTCCAAGCTCACCGGCCAATCCCATGTCGTCGACGACATCGGTGAGACGGATATCGTTGATCCAGAGCTCCAGCGTATCGTTCGGGGTTATCGCATTCGCCGAACGCGGCACGGAATCGACGCGCACAAATCCCACTGCGAGCTCCTGAACACCGGCGAGATTTGGTGGCGTCACGGTTGGATCGGTGGTGTACACGATGTAGCCGGCGTCACACACCGCGAACCGGCGAACGGTACTCGTGATGGGCAATCCGGATCGCCTGATGAGCTCGAGATCAGCGCCGCTGCAGGCAATGGAATCGGCGCCGCCTTGCAGGAACAGATTTTCGAGGCGGGCGCGTAGCTCCTGAAACCGGCGCAGATCCACCCGTACCTCAGGCTCCCACGCGTTCTGCGACAGACCGGTGTTCACCGGTGTGCGATAGGCATAAAAGTTGTGTTCATCACGCCCCACCTTCACGAATCCCTGCAGCTCACCGTCCGGCCCCCAGCCGTTGCCTCGGCCGCGCATCCAGAGCCGTAACGTGCGATAGCCCATGAAGCTCTTGAACCCTTCGGGAAAGCGCAGATACGCTTCGGCACGGTCGAACGTGCGGAACGTTTGCCCGGGCGAACCGCCAGCGAGCAACCGGAGCGCACGCTCATTCACTTGCACACGATTTGCTTCCAGCCCCGTTTGACGGTCTTCGGGCACTTCCGCCACGCCGGGCGGAGGGGAATACGGAATCGTCGCGCTGGAATCGAGCGAGCCAACAACGGACGCGATCACGTAGCCGCCCGTGAGCGATGCGAGCGAATCGCCGGCAATACCGGAGATGGGACGTTCGGTGCGCTTGAGCCACGGTGCACCAACCAAGCGTATGCGCGCCAGTGCCGTACCGGTAAACGCGCTATCCGGGAGTGCCGCGTTCGACACGAGCGTCATGCGCAACGCGCGTACGCGACGATCGTTCTGTACGCCAACGGAATCGGTGGGTGTGCGCCAGTTGAGGCGTACCTGCACCCAGCACTGTTCAGCCGAGTCGGCCGGCGCATCAATCGGTGCGGAGCGCTGACACCGACCGATACGCGTCCAGGTGCGGCGATCGGACAGGTCCACAACAAAACGCTTGAATCGTTCAAGATTGCCCGCTGTCTGGTCGGTCATATTCAACTGACCATCGAGATCGATGTCTTCTTCGTCGAGGCGATTGTTACGCACCGTGCAGTTGGCACGGCTATCGCCAAGGAACACCTGCACCTGGCTGGTACCGACGCAGAGCGGCACGTCGGCGCTGATCACCGCACGCACAGTCGCTTGCGTGGAATCAATGATCACGATCGAGTCGACACGACTTTCGGGCAGGCCGATATCGTCGGTCACCGCGTTGAAGGCGCGCGAGAACCCATCGCGCTCGGAATCCAGACGATCGTAGCCGATGAGGCGCTTGCCGCGGTAGAGCGTATCAACCCGCGCAGGGACCGTTACACTGCGACGGATGATCATCGTATCAGGCACGAACGCTACACTGTTTTCGCTGATCTCACCAAAGTCGAACAGCAGCGATGGATTGCGCGCTTCGTTTCCCGGATCGGTATACACAAGGGCGTAAAACTCGAGATTCTCAACGCGCGACAAATCACGCCCGCTCGGATTCAACACTGTGCGGATACTGCGCCAACGGCGGCCCGGCGGTGCCACGACGCCGTTGCTGGCCACGTTCCAATTGAAACTCGGCGCACCCGTTGCCGGCGCGTAGGTGAGGCCACCGCCTGCGGTTTGCGGATACAGATTCAGAAACAGCACCTGCTCCGGCGACTGCAGCCCCGCATTGGTAAAGCGTACCGACGGATCGATCTGGTCGATGGTGAACGCCACAAAGCGGCCGTTGCGTGTGATGCCGCTGTTCTGCCACGCGAGCGTTGACGCCCGAGGCAGCGCAAACACACTCGCACCAAACCCCGGGAGCCGGGCCCCGCCCTGCGGCTTGCTGCCCAGATACCACGCGCCCTCAGCGAGCTGAATCTGCGTACCGGCATCGCCTTCAAAGGATTCGACGTACGCTTGTCCGGCCGCATTGGGTCGTGGACGGCTCATCGCAAACTCACCCTGCAACACCACGCGCGACGTGGCCGCGCGATCGCCCAGACCGAGTCGTGCGGCGAGTTGGCTGAGCTGCGGAGCCTCCCACGCCAAATCACTCGTGAGTCCAGCCACGAGAGAGCCGACTTGTTCATAGCCCAGCGCCGGTCGGTTTGACACCGAGCGCTGTTCTTGAGAGATCGCCGTGAAGGTAAACTGTCCCGCCTCGACCGGAAACCGTGATGCGAATCCTAGAATTGAAGTGGGCGTGGCCGCCGTTGCGAAGAGTGGATTTTCTTCGTAGCGCACGCTCACGGTACGGGGACGCGGAAACAGCGTGTCAGGACGGTTGAAGGCGATGCGCCCCGTTTCGTAGCTGACCGTGTAGTCACGCTCGCGTACCAGCAGCAAGCCATCGAGTTCAATGCGTTCGGATCCGGGTCGCAGCTGCGTCGTGCCGAGTGTAATGCCTCCCGTGGCACCATCGGACGATCCCTCGTAACGCGCGAGCAACCGGAAGATGGACTGCGGCCGTTGCGCCGAGTAGAGATATTCGTTGGGAAAGGAATACAGTGTGTCGTTGGCCGGGTTGGCACGCGGCTGCGCGAGGCCGGCGCGACCAAACGGCTGCAGCGACGGAAACACCACAAAGTAGTCGCGGAACAGTTTCTGTCCCGCGTTGCCTGCCGCGAGCACGTTCGGGTCGTTGGGCCGGGGCCAGAGTCGATTCTCAACATCGAACTGCGCCCCGTTGGTGGCCTGCGACAAGCCGAACAGTTGCAGATACGTTTGTCCGCGCGAAGGATCGGGTGGCTGCTCCTGATCGCCGCTCGTATTGGTGACAATCTTGAGATCGATCGTTTCGCGTCGCAGCTCTTCGCCGGCCAGTCGATAAACAGACTTGATCTCACGCAGAAAATACGCCGAATCGGAGGGCTGCAGTTCCGGCTCCCACAGCAGGTTCGCAAACTGCGGCTCTGGTGTGAACTGGATGTCCGGTGTTCCACCGGTGTTCACGTTACGGCCCGGCGCCCCGCCCACGTTCACATCGTAGGCCACGACCAACCGTTCATTGTTGAGTCCGAGCGGACGCACCAAAACGATCCAGAGCTGCGACGGATCGAGATAGTAGTCCACATTCTCGCGCAACACTTCGTAGATCTGGCGCGCGGGATTGCGTGCGCCGCGCACAGAAAACTGTGGGCCCAGCGGGTTCTGATTTTGCGCGCCGATGAGTTGGCGATACACATACACGCGCGCCGGTCGGACAGAATCCGGTAGCGCGGCCGCCGCCTGCTGCATCGCCTGTCGATTCAGGATGTCAACGTTGGGAAAACCCGGTAGTTGTCGCGGGTCAATCGTGAAGAAAAACCGACGCGACTCCATCTGAATGTCTTCTATGATACGATCGACCTGCTGGACGGACCGATCGCCCACCGTGAAGACATTGTTGCGCGATACGTTGCCGCGCTGCTGCGCGACGATGGTGGAAAAGTGCATCGGTCCCAGCTGACCACTCGCCTGCACGCCGTAGTTGTTCGATGGGATGCCCGCCGTCAGAAAGCGCGATACGGGCGCGGCGAAGCTGACATTGCCCACCTCCACGCGCTGCAGGATCTCGTCCGGACGTCCCTGATAAAAGAGCGAGATGTTGTTCGACGCATCGAACTGGTTCTGTGAGTCGTACTCCACATTCACGAATACGCGGTCCGCCACCACGCCCTTCGACACGAGATTCACCTGAAAGTCGAAGCCGGGCAGATAGGTCGCGAAACAGGTCGATCCGAACTGCGCGCGCTGCGACGCCGTGCAAATCTGGCTCTGGGAGCGTTCGACTTTGCTTTCGAGGCGTGCGCTGAGGTCGACGTTGAGGTCCGCGACGTCGGAAAAGAGATCGTTCTCCGGCGTGGGGAGCGCGGGAGCGGGCCGAGCCGCCACGGCATCGCGCATCAGCGTCGGACGGGCTGCACTGCCGGACAGCGCCGCTTCGACAATGCGCTGCCACTGCCGATTGGTGGCGGACACCACGCGGGCGGTCGCGGCCACGGCCGCCGCGTCGGCGACAGCGCTTGGGCGCGCCCCTCGGCGGACCGCCAGCGCGAGCGGCCGGAGTCCAGCCGGTGATCGCAGTGCCAACGAGTCCCCGAGCGGGCGCAAACGAGCCGCGAACGGGATGGTGGGAAGGGACGAATCGGGACGCACCGCGCTCGGCAGACGCTCCTGCGCCAGTGCGGGGGGAGCGGCCGCTACCAGAATCGACGCCACCAGCGCGACGGCGGACCACCGCCGGGAGGCCCCGGATTGCGGTCGCACAGTACGGGTTTCGTGGTGTACAAGCGGTGCGGTTGGGGCCGAAACGGCTCGCTCCGGGGAAGCGGCGAAAAGGATGACAGGCGTCGTCCCTTGATAATGCAGTGGATACCGGGGGAATTTAGATCAATAGAACGGGACGCGCCTCGTGGCTCAAGCCACCCGGGCGTCCCCAGCGCGAGTTCCGGACGACAGCGGGTCGTCCGGCCGCGCCGCCTTTGTTACGCCTGACCCCATGCCGTGAGGATTATCACCCGCTACATCGTGCGCGAGCACGCCGGTCCGCTGGCGTTCGCGCTCACCGCGCTGACATCGCTTTTGCTGCTGCAATACGTTGCCCGCCAACTCGACAAGTTGGTAGGCAAGGGCCTGCCGTGGCGTGTGATCGGCGAGTTTTTGGTATTGTCGCTGCCGTTCACATTCGCGATGACACTGCCGATGGCGGTGCTCATGTCCACGATGCACGCGTTTGGCCGACTCGCCGCCGAACACGAAGTCACCGCGTTCAGGGCGAGCGGGATTCGCGTGCGCACCCTCATGGCCCCGATGCTGGTGATCGCCGCAGCGCTGTCGATCCTGATGATCGGCTTCAACGATCAGGTATTGCCGCGCGCCAATCACCGGCTGAGCGTGTTGCTCACTGACATTGTGAACGTGCGCCCCACGGTGGGCATCCGCGAGCAGGTGCTCACGCAGCTGACGCCCACGTTCTACATGAAGGTGGGCTGGATTGACGACACCTCCAATCGCATGCGCGAGGTGGAGATCTACGATCTGCAGAACTCCGCCGAACGTAAATCGGTATACGCCGACAGCGGTACGTTCACGATGTCTGCGGACAGCGTGGACTTGCAGCTTGTGCTGTACGACGGCGAGCAGCTGCAGTTTCCGCAAGGCGATTCCAAACAACTGCAACGCACGTTTTTTCGTGAGCAAGTGTTGCGCGTTCAGGATCTCGCGCGTGGCTTCAACTCGAGTAGTGGCGACACGCAGTACAAGAGCGAGCGTGAGCAGGGCATCTGTGATTTACAGCGGGAATACGTGCTTCGGGCATCCGAGTACGAACTGCGGCGTCAGCGTTGGATTACCCAACTGCGTTCCGAAGCCTCGCAGGAGGATTCGGTGATCGTGGTGCCGCGTCCGCGGCCGCCGCACGAAGGATTGGCCAAGCTGTACTGTGAGACGATTCCGGGGTGGTTCGCACCCAAGGTCGCCGAGGCCGCACCGGTGCCTGTACATACGCGGTCGATGAGCGCACTCGCGCAGCCGGAGCGCGCGCGCCAGGACTCCGCGCGCTTGGACAGTATGCGGCGCGCCAACGCACAAATTGCGGACCGGCGGCGCGACAGCATGCGACGGGCGCTTGAGAATCCGGGGCGCGACAGCGCGCGCTTCGACAGTCTACGTGTCGACAGCGTGCGGCGCGCCGACGCCGCCGCGCTCAACGCACCACGTCCGAACCAGCCACCACCTCCCGCGCCGGGTGGATCGCGCGCCATCGGTCCCGATGGCTTGCCGCTGCCAACCGTTGGCCCTGACGGGCTGCCGTTGCCAACCGTTGGCCCTGACGGGCTACCGCTACCCACCGTTGGGCCCGATGGATTACCGATGATACCGGGCGGCCAGCCTGCCGATCAACTCGTTCCCGACATGTCGAACGACAGCGTGAATGCGGCGAATGCGCGACGGCTCAACGAGGCCAACGAGCTCAACCCGAACCTGCCGCCACCCGCGATGTTCTCCGTGACGCCCGAAATGCTCGACGTCGCGCTGATGGACATGTACAAGTACGCTGTCGAAGTCCAGAAAAAGTTCGCACTGTCGATGGCGGTCTTTGTGTTCGTGCTCTTCGGCCCGCCAATCGCGCTGCGCTTTCCGCGCGGCGGCGTGGGCGTCACGCTCGGCGTCTCGATGGCGGTGTTCGGTGCCTACTATGTTTGCCTGATGGCCGGCGAGACGCTCGCCGACAAGGGACGACTCGAACCGGTGATCGCCATGTGGGCCGCGAACGTGGTTTTCACGATCGCCGGCGTGATACTCCTGTTGCGCGTTGAGAAGACCACCGATGGCTCGCGCGGCGGCGGGTTGCGTGACTGGTGGATTGACCGACGCGCCCGACGAGCCCTCCGCCGCACGATGACGGCATCGGTGCCTTCGGCTGAGGCGAGTGTATGAGCGTGGCGAGTGCGAATGCGCCAGCGAGTGCGAATGCGCCAGCGAATGCGAATGCGAATGCGAATGCCAATGCGCCTGCGATGGTGACTGCGAGCACCCCCGCGAGTGCGCCGTCGCGCCGCCGCTGGCGACTGCTCCGGCCGCTGGATCGTTACGTCGCCGTAGAGTTTCTCCGCATCTTCCTCGTGACCAGTCTTGGGTTTCCATTCCTGGTGTTCGTGGTCGATCTCGTAGACAATCTTCGCAAATACACCGACAAAAACATTCCAGCCGCCGATATCGCGCTGAGTTACTGGTATTTTCTGCCGGATACCATGTACAAAGTGTTGCCGGCGGCGGTGTTGTTCGCCACCGTCTTCACCGTCGGGAACCTCACGCGCTACGCGGAGATTACCGCCGCGAAAGCGTCGGGCATGAGTTTTCATCGCGTGGTCATGCCGATCTTTGTGCTGAGCGTGTTCGCGGCCGGTCTCGGCCTGGTGATCGGTGAGCTCTCGCCGCCGGCAAATACGATCCGCCTTGAACTGTTGCGCGAATCCTGTGCGGCCGGCGCCGCTCCTTCGGGCGGACCGGCGGTGTGCAACGAGTCCGCAAACACGCGCTACAATTTTGTGTTCGGCGGAGAGGAGGGGCGCGTCGTGCGCGCTACCTTTCTGAACGTGCAGGAAGGCACGATGCAGTCGGTGGAAACGGAGCAGCGCGGCGACTCACTCACTCCCAGCCGACTCGTTTCCGCCGGCAGCGCGTCGTGGTCCCGCGACCGCGGATGGATGTTGCGCGACGGCTACGTGCACGTGATTCCTGACGATTCGCACAATCTGGTGATTGGTTTCGATTCACTGGTTGACCGCGCGCTCGTCGAAACACCAACCGAACTGCGCGCGTCCGACAAAGCGCCCGACCAGATGACGTACTCGCAACTCTCGCAGTTCATTCGTACCCTCGAGCGCGCCGGGTCCGATGTACGCGGTCTGCGCGTGGAGCTGATGCTGAAAATCGCGGTGCCGGTGACATGTATTCTGATCGCCATGTTCGGCGCTCCGCTGGCCACCAGTACGCAGCGCGGCGGCACGGCGTTTGGCGTCGGGGTGAGTCTCGGTACCACCATTCTTATTCTCGTGCTGATCCAGCTGACCAAAGCGGTTGGCAAGTCCGGGCTCGTGTCTCCAGAGCTCGCGGCGTGGTTTCCCAACATTCTTGTGGGTGCCGCAGCCATCGTGCTGCTCGCCCGCGTTCGGACGTGATGTAATGCTCGAAGCCACGTGGCGCGCGATGCACGGCGCCGTTCGCAACACGCTGACGTCGGTCGGCGTGTACGGCTACTACCTCCGTGACATCGTGCGATCGACGCGGGAAACCGATACCTGGCCGCGTGAAACGATCCGACAGATGCGCGTTATCGGTGTGGAGTCGGTGATTCTCACGATCATTGTGGCCGCCTTCCTCGGAGGCGTCACGGCTTTTCAGACGCGCTTTCAGCTGTTTCCGGGCGTGCAGGTGTCCGCCGTTGGATTGATCTCGCGGCAGAGCATCGTGTTGGAGCTCGGTCCGCTGCTTACCGCGCTCGTGCTCACGGGTCGCGTGGGCGCGCGCATGACGGCCGAGATCGGCACGATGCGGGTGACGGAACAGATTGATGCACTGGAAACGCTGGCGTACGACCCCGTGGCGTTTCTTTCACTACCGCGTGTGCTCGCCGCCCTCGTGATGCTTCCCGCGCTCACGATGCTGGCGAACACGGCCGCGCTCGTCAGTGCGTGGTTGACGCTGATTCTCGCCACCGATGTGCGCACCATCGATTATGTGGAAGGACTGCGTATTGCGTTCACGCCGTTCCAGGTGGTGTACAGTTTGATTAAAGCCACCTGCTTTGGTGGCGCCATCGCGTTCGTGTGCTCCTATCAGGGATACATCGCGAAAGCAGGCGCCGAGGGGGTCGGTCAGGCGACCGCGAAAGCCGTGGTCATCACGTCCGTTTCGATTCTCACGCTTGACGCCATCGTGGCGGCAATCTTCGCACCATTTGTTCAGGCGTAAGCCGTATGGCTCTACGCACTTTCTTTCGTGAATTTACCGGATCGGTTGCATGAAACGTCGTGACGAAGTGCTCGTAGGACTCATGCTCATCATTACCGTCGTGGTCGGCGTCGCCGGCACGGTGTGGCTGGCACGTGGCGGGCTCTCCAGCGGGTATCCGATGTACGCGCTCTTTCCCTGGGGCGCCGGACTCAAAAACGGACAGCCCGTGCTGCTGGCCGGCGTCAACATCGGCTTCGTGAGCAAGGTTGAGCTCGTGCCCAACGGCACGCTGCTGGTAACGCTCGCGGTGAATAATGAGTACAAGATTCCAACCGGCACGACGGCCTCCGTGGAACCGAACGGTATCTTCGGTGACCAGCTGATCGCGCTGTCGCCGAAGCTTTTGGTGACCACCTATCTGCCGGAACGAGACACGATTCCCACCGGCAAGGGCTCCGCCACCACGGGCCAGGTGTTGAGCAAAGCCGACTCAGTCGCCGCCGAAGCGCAAACGATCATCGCGGCCGTACGCGCGGAGTTCGTGACAGACGGCGGCATCACCGAGATCCGCAAAGCGATCACGGAGTTGAGTGCACTCACCTCGCAACTGGGGACGATTGCCACCGAGCAGTCGCGCGAGCTTTCGGCGACGCAGCGGCAGCTTCGCGCGACGCTCGCCGCAGTCGATTCGTCGGTGGTGGACTCCACGCTGCGCGCCTTCCGCACGAGCAGCGCGAACCTGGCGCAGCTCACCGGCGATCTTGAGAAGACGCGCGCACAAGTCAGCTCGATTCTCTTCAAGGTGGATTCCGGGTCCGGAACGGCCGCCAAGCTGCTCAACGATCCGGTGGTGTATGCCCGCATGGACTCGCTGTTGCTTCGGCTGGATGCGCTCGTCGCCGATGTGAAGGCCAATCCGCGCCGATACATCAACCTTCGCGTGTTTTGAGCGTGCGCATGACACATCTGAAATCTTCGCGTGTTCAGAGCAAGCGCATGACACCGCTACGCCAGACACGATCCGCGACGGCGCGTGGCCTCATCGTTGCCGCGCTCGTGCTGCTGAGCGCGTGTGCGGGTGGCAGCGAGTCCGCCGGCCCCAATCCGGTCCCGCCACCCAATACGTGTACGACCACGCCACCGTCGGTCGCTGGCGGCTACTACAATGCCGCGCGGAATCGGTGCGGCGCCGCCTTGCTCACATCCGTCCAACAGATTGTGCGCGGACAACGGCTGCTCGGATACACGGCCGCGCGCGACTCGCTGTACGCGTTCATTGATCGTGGCAATCAGCCGTTCATCGTGGACCTGTACACAGGACGCTCGGTGCCCGCCGTCACCACGCGCGCGACAGCGGCAAGCAATCAGATCAACACCGAGCATGTGTGGCCACGCAGCCGCGGCGCCGAGGACGATCCCGGCCTCAGTGATCTGCACCACTTGTTCTCCAGCGACGAAACCGCGAACTCACAGCGGTCGAACTTCCCGTTCGGCGTGGTCCGTGGCACCGTACTCTGGACGAGTTCGAATCCCCCGACAGCCGGCGAGGTGAGCCGGCTCGGCTACGCGAGCGGCAACAGTGGTCAGATCGTCTTCGAGCCGCGTCCGAGCAAGCGTGGAGACATTGCGCGTGCCCTGTTGTACTTCTATACGCGCTACAATACGCAGCGACCAAGCGGGTTCAGCCTGACGAACTTTGCATTTGAACGTGACTTGATCCTTGCCTGGGCCCGGGAAGACGCGCCCGATGCGTACGAACGGTCTCGCAATGACCTGGTGCAGCGCGCGCAGGGCAATCGCAATCCGTATATCGACTGGCCGGAGCTGCTGACGCTCATTCCCGCGTTTCCGCTCAACTAATCAAGCGCCGGATGCCGAACGCCCCCGCCGCGAGCGATCGCGGCGGGGGCGTTCTTGGTGCAGCGGGATCGTCATGTGAGCCGACGACACTCGCGGCTTATGCGTCACGTCGGCCTAGAAGACGTACCGCACACCCAGCTGCATGCTGAACTGCAGCAGGAGATTCGCGCCAAGCGGCGTATTGTCTCCGAAGTTGTCGGTGAGGTTGTAGAGAATCGTCTCACCATTCGCATCGTATGAAGTGGGCACCATCAGGTTGCGGCGCTGCGCCGACACGGACTGGTAGCGTCCCCATCCGGACTTGATGCCATTGAGCACGTTGAAGAAATCGAACGAGAGTTCCGCGTACTGCCCGCCACGTACCGGAATGCGGTTGCGCAGCGACAGGTCGAGACGATTGAACCATGGCTGCCGGCACGTATTGCGCGGAATGATCGATCCGATATGCTCGCTGATGCAGGGGTTGGCATCGAGGTAGCTCTTGTACACCTCGCGCTGCGCCGCCACGTAGTCCGCCTGCGCGGACGCCTCGGTGATGCTGGTGGGAATATTCACCGGGAACTGATCCGGAGCGAAGATAAACGGGCGATCGTTGAAGTTGAGTCCGTCCCCGTTCAGATCACCGCCCTGCTCCGGCCCCCACGGCGTGCCGCTCTGCAGGCGCCAGATGCCGCTGAGGCGGAAGCCAAGCGGAAGCCGCGTGTACCCTGACACGATAAACGTATGATTGCGCGCAAAGCCGGACGGACCCCAGCCGTTGTCCGTGTCGCCGATGCCGCCGATGTCGTTCGGGCCATTCGCCCCAATGCGCGTGTCGTTCCAGCCGGCGAACGACGTACAGCAGGAGAATGAGCTGTTGTCTGACGCCGACACGAATGTGTAGGACGCACGCAGCGACGATTCCGTACCCAGACGCTGATCGAGATTGAACGTGAGCGAGTTTGAAAGCGCGCTCCCGTCGTAGAAGTTCTGGAAGACATTGCCGAAGTCGGTGTTGAGCAGGCGATCGTTTCCGGCCGGCGCATTGGGCGCGAAACGATCGATCGGCACGAATACCTGACGTCCCCCTTCATTCGCCAGCGAGAACAGCGGCTGACGCAGATTGGTATTGCGCACGGTGTAGAGTTTCGTCGTCAGTGCGTAGAGGTAGTCGGCGGAGAAGCGCGTCCGGCTGGTGAGCTGACGCTCGAAGCCGACGTTCGCGCGATACGTCTCGGGGATCTCGAAGCCTCCGGTCCAGAACGAGAACTCGGGGATCCCACCCACGCCCGTGGCACCCGCACAGTTGAACGGATTGTCGTCGCCGTTCGCGCTCCAGTTCTGATAGTTCTGCACGGGCGGCGGCGCGTTGGCATCACCGTCGGCGGCGCTGCCGGTGCAGGCGAGATTCTGGAGCGGTACATCGGTGATGCCGACATTGGAGCCGAGCACGGCGGGCAGTCGTCCGTAAAAGAGACCGGCACCGGCGCGCCACACTTCGCTGGCGTCACCCTTGCGATCCCATGCAAACGCGATGCGCGGCGAGATGTTGTCCCGGTCAATCGGAGCGATGCCGGTCTGGATACCAAACGCGCGCTCGGCGTCGATGACCCGGCCCGGCGCATCCCCAAAACGCGAGTAGTCATAGCGTACACCAAGCGTCGCCATCAAGCGAGACGTGACACGCCACTGATCCTGCGCGTACACGGAGTACTCCTGCACGTCGAAGACGGCCCGTGGAGGCCTGCCATCAGCGCGCACGTTGCGCGTGTACTGCAACGGCTGAAACGCTTCGAGCGCGGCCAGGTTATCAAACGTGTAGAAACCCGACCCCTGGTTCCAGAAGTCGTTCTCGTAGTGCGTGAAGATGTTGTTCGTACCGAACTTGATCGTGTGGGCACCCAGATCGACGGTGGTGTTGTTGACGAGCTGCACCTTGTTCTCGATCAGGCGATTCCGGAATGCGATGCTGTTGCCACCCCACGCGTACGCCGACCCGGTGTTCACGTTGTTCACGCGAAGCTGCGGCTTGAGATTGTTGCCAACGCGGGGGCGATCCTCGGCGGAATATTGAAATCGAAACACGTTGGACGCGCGGTCACCGAGCGAACTGGTGAGTTCACCCACCACGGCATTGGTTCGATTCTTGAACGCTTCGGCCTGCGAAAGACCGCCGATCGCGGTGCCGCCGAACGTCTCGTTTCCGTTGTCGTAGTCCGACCAGCTGTTACGCAGGGAGAAGCGGTTGCGGTCGTTGATGTTCCAGTCGAGCCGTGCGAACACCGTCAGTACGTCGTTGCGGGTGGCGAACTCGTCATACGCCTGCGCCACATCCGTCACGCCGTACTGGTCCTGCAAAATGGAGAAGAACCGTCCAAGCGAATCCGCCGTGGTGCGCGCGCGCAGCGCCTGCGTGAGCAGGTTGGCCGACGAGTCGGGGAACGCCGCCGCCCGGCGTTCAAGATCGGTGGCATTCGTCCGCAGTGCATTCGGGCCCAGCGGTTCAAACGGCTCGCGACGTCGCTGCCCGTCGAGCGACACCAACCAGAACAGCTTGTCGCGAATCAGCGGCCCTTCGGCCTGAAACGCAAACTGCTGCGCCTGAAAGTTGTTGACCGGCGTGCCGTTGAAGTTCTCTTTGGTGAGCGCATCCCCGCGGTAGTTGCTGTATCCCGTGGCGCGGAACTTGTTGGTGCCGCCCTTGGAGATGATGTTGATGATGCCGCCGGAGTAGTTGCCGTACTCCACATCGAAACCGTTCGTGATGATCTGGAACTCCTTCACCGATTCGATGGAGAAGTTGAACGGGATGCGACTGCCTCCGCGGTTCTCGCCGAAGAAGCTGTTGTTCGCGTCCACACCGTCGACCTGCACGTTCGTCTGCGACGGACGCGCGCCGGCGATGGAGAACTGGCCGCCCGTGGTCGCTTCGGGTGTCGGGGAGACGAGGCCGGAGAGCGCGATGAAATCGGTGAAGTCACGGCCGAGTGTGGGAAGATTCTGGATTTCTTCCTGCGTCACGTTCTGTTTGAAGCCACCCTCCGTCACATCAATGCGCTGCGCACCGGTGATGGTGACGGCACCAAGCTGCGCGGCGGCATCAGCGAGCGAGAAGTTGACCGAGGCGGTCGCGCCAACGGTGACGCGAATGCCGGTGCGCTCCTGCTGCTGGCTGCCGATGCGT
>JBBRDP010000026.1:0-23635 GCA_038203795.1 Gemmatimonadales bacterium | reverse complement strand
CGTGCGGCTCTTTTCGTCAACGCGCAAAACGTCCGTGACATTGCCATCGCCCACGGTAATGCGATTCTTGAGCGCGCCGGTGGTCAGATCGTACAAATAGAGGTGGACCCAGTTGTCGCGCTGCGACCACCAGATCACTTCGTTAGACGCGGGCAGAATGCGCCACAGATTTTCCGTGAGCGACGCATCACCGATCTGCGTGGCGCTCTTCTCTTCAAGCACGGTGCGCACCGCGCCCGTCTGTGCATCGGCAATACGCAGCGTCGCCTGCTTGTGATCACGTGTGCTGGAGATGAACGCCACCTTCGATCCGTCGGGGTACCACTGCAGATCACACACCGCACCGCCACAGGCGATGTGATCGGAGACCGTCGAGCGATGTGCGTCGGGCGGCATTTGCAGACGCACCACCTGCGGCCGAGCGTCAGCGCCGAGTGTGATGAGCACGCGGCTGATGCGGAAGATCACGCTGTCGCCGGGGAGCGGGTACTTCCACGACTGCAGCACCGGGTTGCCCACGTTGGTGGACACCAGATGCATATCGGTCACGCCACGCCCGTCGTGCTGAAACGTGGCGAGCTGGCGACCGTCATCGGACCAGCTCACAATCGGGTTGGCACTGTGCGTCCAGCCGGCGTTGTCGGTGGCGTAGCCGAAATCCGTGATGCCGTCGGTCGTGAGCTGCGTCTCCGTACCGCTGGCCAACTCTTTCGCCCACAGGTTGTAGTCCCGGATAAACACGGCCCAGCGACCGTCGGGCGAGACGCGCGAGTTGGCGGGTGGCGGCGGCGTGCGCGGCGCATCGGCGCAACTGTAGGCGACGAGATCGCAGCGCACACTGCGCCCACGGACGGTCACGGTAAGCGAGCGGGCGTCGTTGGCCAGGTCCATCGTCTGGAAGGGAAGACGCGTCGGCTCCACGGTACCGCCCACGGACGCACTCAATGCCGACGCAAGACGTGCGTGATCAAACGCGGGCTGCCGCGTACGCCGCACCGGATTCACCAGCCGGAACTCGGCGCCGTCGCTCGTGGTGGCGCGATACCAGAAGCGCCCGTCGGGCAGCCACGTTAGCCGACCAGCGAGCCCGCTCATTAGTGGCGTAGTGCTGGCCGCCAGGAACTGTTCGGCTCTCGCGTAGTCGTCGGCGGTCAGTTGGCGTGGCGCGGCGGACTGCGCGAGCGCCATCGCGGGGACGGCAGCAACAGCCAGGGATAGAGCAACTCGTAGGAGGCGCATGAGACTCGTGGGAAGACGGATTCGAGCGAACGCGGACAGCTTCGCGTGCGTTAAGTATAGGAAATGATCGGCCCTGCCACAGCCTTGCGGTGCTGCGGGTGGTACAACCACTGCCACCCCGGAATGCATTATCTTTGAGCAGTAAGCGCCACACCCGTTCTCTTTCATCCGACCAGCGCATGCGAACCACGAACCCGATGTTGTCCCGACTCACCGACGCCGCGCGTGCGACGGTGGCCGCTCCCCAGTCGGAGCGCATGACGGTTGCCGGCACGTCTACGAAAGCGGCGATTCTGCTTGCGATCGTGCTGACCACGGCGTTCATCTTCTGGACCCAGATCGAAGCCGGCCGCCCGGAGTTGCTCATGCCGTCGCTGCTGATCGGTGGCATCGGCGGGTTCGTGGTGGCCATGATCACCGCCTTCAAGCCGATGGCGGCGCCGTGGACGGCCCCGATCTATGCCTCGTTGCAGGGGGTGTTTCTGGGGGCGGTATCGGCGATGTACAACATGCGGTTTGCCGGCTTGCCGCAGCAGGCCGTCGTGCTGACGTTCGCGGTGGCGTTCACCGTCTTCGTGCTGTATCGCGCGGGTATCCTCCGCGCGACGCAAGGGTTCAGGCGCATGATGATCGCCGCCATGGTGGGTATCGGCGTCTTCTATCTCGGCTCGATGCTGCTGTCGTTGTTCGGCGTCTCGATTGGATACTTCACGTCGTCGAGTCCGTTGGCGATTGGCGTCAATCTGATCATCGCAGGTGTCGCGGCGCTCAATCTTGTTCTCGATTTTGATCGCATCGAAGAAGGGGTGCGCGCCGGCGCGCCACGTGCGCTGGAGTGGTTCGCCGCCTTCGGTTTGATGGTGACGCTCGTCTGGTTGTATCTCGAGCTGCTGCGCTTGTTGTCGCGATTGCAGGGCCGTCGCGACTGACGCGCGTCAGGACTCACGGCGCGAGTCGAGGACTGCGGCCCGCTCCGACAGCAGTTTGGTGGTGAAACGCTGCCCCTCGGCGAGCCGCTCCACTTCAATCTGTGTGGCCTCAGTGATCTGCTCGATGCGCTGCAGCTTCGCGGCGAGATCGGCCGGCAACTGCTGCGCGAGCCGCTCCGAGCGGTCCGATATTCGCCGCGCGAATGCACGCGCAATAGGAAAACCGATCACCATGAGCGCGGTGAATCCGAAGATTACGAAAAGGTCGCCGTCGATTACCATAGCACCGGGCCGTTGAGTGATACCTGCGTTGATGTGCGAGCACTCTCGCACGCCTGCGTGTGTCGCACGACGAATCGCTCACATCGCGAAGCGCCGCGAGAACAGGAACTTGCGACTCAGCGACAACTCGGATCGTGATATTTTTGCGTAGCGCGCAATTTTTTCCGGATAGTGTTGCAGCCCCGACTGTACAAACCCCATGCGCAGAAACAGCTGATCGGCGAGCGAAACGGCGAACAGTTCCGGGTAGCCTCGGCGTCGCGCCAGTGCGGCGGCGGCGTCAATGAGCACATGTCCGAGCCCCCGATGCTGCGCTTGGGGGAGCACCGCCAGCGACACCAGCTCCACGAGACTCGGCGAGTACTCGTCGAGTGCCACGCATCCCAGCACCGATCCGTCGGCCGCTCGAATGAGGCGATAGTCGTCGAGGTGTGCCGTGACAAACCGCTCGTTGCGAGGGAGGGTGAGTCCGTCCGGGGCGAACAGGTTGTTCAGCGCGCTGATCTCCGCCACGTCACGCGGCACGGCCCGCACCACCGCCAGCGGCTCTGTCGCCAGCAGCTCTGTCATTCGCGCAGGGTCGCTCAATGCGATGGTACGCAGACCGATCAGCGCGTAGCGTAGACACGCGTTGTCCCGTCTTTGTTGAGGAACAGCACCTGATAGCGCTCCGGTGTGCCGCCCTCCATGCCGGGCGATCCGATGGGCATGCCGGGCACGGCTAATCCACGGCCAACCGGCTTCTCCCGCAGCATTTTGACGATCAAATCGGCGGGCACGTGGCCTTCGACCACATAGCTCCCGATCTGCGCGGTGTGGCACGACTCGAGCGCGCGCGGGATCCCGAACGTGCGCTTGACCTCGGTGAGGTCGGCAAAGTCGCGTACCGTGCACTTGAAGCCTGCCTTTTCCACGTGCTCGATCCACGCCGTGCAGCATCCGCAGGTGGGCGACTTGAACACCGTCATCGCCTGCGGCTGACCGGCCCGCTGGGACGACGCGTGAGCGCTGTGCCCGAGCGCCGGGAGCACGAGCAATCCTGCGGCAGCCGTCACCATCCGGGAGAGCGCCTGCCGACGCGAGTAGTTCGGTCCAGAACGATCCGCGAACGAGGAGTCTAACTCGGGATGGTTCATTCCAGCCTCAGGACGGTGGGTCATCAGTTGAATGTAGCGTTCCTCCGCCCGAGACGCACCCATGCGAACCCTCGCGCCTTCACTTAGTCGCGGCGCGTGCCGATATCTGACAGTATAGCCGAGCATTCACGCCGACTATGGCGTCCGGGCACCACGGCTGCGATTCAACGACATCAATGACGCCGCATTCCACAAGAACAACGATCATGACACATGCACCCGTGCTGCACCGCCAGACGTCGAACTCCTTCCTGACCGACAGCCGTTGTTCGGCGGACCGTCTACTGAGCTCCGTGCTCCTGCTCCACGTGCCAGTTGCCCTCGGCATGGCGGCATGGCATGGCACGTGGTGGACCGCGATCCTCGTCTCAGCGATCGCGGCGGGCATCCCGTTTGTGGTGGCGCGCCGGCAGCCCGGATCGGCGATCAGCCGACAGTTGGTAGGCATCGGATTCATGACCTTCTCCGCATTGTTCATCCACCAGGCGCAGGGCGTGATCGAGCTCCACTTCCACATCTTCGCCTCGCTCGCGTTTTTATTGGCGTATCGGGACTGGAAGGTGCCGGTAAGCGCTGCGGCGTTCATTGCGGTGCACCACATCCTCTTCCATGTCCTGCAGCACAACGGCTTCCCGGTGTTCGTGCTCAATCATCACGGTGGGTTCGTGTGGGTGGCCGTGCATGCGGCATTCGTGGTGTTTGAAACCTCTGTGTTGGTGTTCCTCTCGCGTCAGCTCGCCGCTGAAGCCGAGCGCACGCAGGCGGTATTCGAGTGTGCCGAGGCGCTTGCGGCGGGGGATTTGTCAAAACAGCCGTCGGGTGACGGTGTCGCGGAAGCGATGCGACGCGTTGTCAGTGCCGTATCGCGCGTGACCGATCAGGCACGGGAGATGGCGTCCGCCGTGCGGGAGCAGCGTACA
The DNA here is from genome assembly GCA_038203795.1 of Gemmatimonadales bacterium. Taxonomy (GTDB): domain Bacteria; phylum Gemmatimonadota; class Gemmatimonadetes; order Gemmatimonadales; family Gemmatimonadaceae; genus JAABRT01. The sequence continues at coordinate 19,129 of JBBRDP010000026.1, read as the reverse complement.
AATCGCTTAGTGGTCGACCCGGCGTTGGGTGGTGTGTTCGCCGAAATCGGTGTGTCGTTGCACGATGCCGGATCCACCGTGGACCGGCTGCGCGCGGATAATCAGCAGTCACAGGCCGTGACGCACGGATTCCTTGAGACGTTGAGCTCCGCCATCAATGGGCTCGAGGCCAACGACCTGACCGTATCAGTGCGCGCTGGTTTTGGTGATGCGCATGATGCGACGGGCGCGGCTCTGAACGAAGCCTTGCGCGGGCTGCAGGACACACTGCAAGGGCTGCGTGACGCCGCCGACCATGTGGAAGCAGCGGCTGAGGATATTGCGTCTGGAAGCGACGTGGTCGCGCGGGGTACGGCGGAACAGGCAGCGGCATTTGAAGAGGTCTCTGCCTCGTTGGAGTCGTTGTCGTCGGCCAGTCGTGATTCGGCCACCGCCTCCCGACAGGCACGGGAGTCGAGCACGAGCGCGCAGCACCGTGCCGATGAGGGCGCGACGAGCGTGCAGCGCTTGATTGACGCGATGGATACCATGCGAGCGGGGGCCGGTGCGACCGCGAAAATCGTCCGCACAATCGACGAAATCGCCTTCCAGACCAATTTGCTGGCGCTGAATGCCGCCGTCGAGGCCGCCCGTGCCGGCGACGCGGGCCGCGGCTTTGCCGTGGTGGCCGAAGAGGTACGCGCGCTGGCGATCCGCTCCGCCGACGCGGCCCGCACGACGGCTGGGCTGATCGATGATACCGTGCAGCACGTTGAGGAAAGCGCGCGTGTTTCGCAGGATGTTCGAACCCGCTTGCAGGAGTTGCAGCAAGAAATTGAAAAAGTGGCTGGATTGGTGGACTTGTGTGCCGTCTCGGCGGGTAATCAACAGGAAGGGATCGAACAGATTCGCAGCGCGGTGGAATCGCTCAATGGCTCGGTGCAGGCCGCTGCGGCGTCGGCGCAAGAGTCCGCCAGCGCCTCACAGGAACTCAGTGCCCAGGCGCGTTCACAGCGCGAAATCGTGAGCAGGTTCCGTATGCAGGCGAACGCCCATCCGGTTATTCGCGAGGAGTTCGAACCGGTGTTCTAGTACGCGTGTCAGGCAAAGCCCTACGATTACGTGGGGTGATGCGGCCTTGGACGTCGGGGAGCCCGCGATGGGGAAATCGCGCTCCGCCGACGAATCTTGTGTGTGCTACAGCCACCGGCGCAATGCCGATGGAAGGCATCCGGATTCTGAGGCTCTTCATGAGTGCAACCGTTCTCCCGTCGTCGGGAGCCGTTTCAAGCGGCCGACTCGAGTCGTTCAGCTACGACGACGAGATCGTTCGCAAGTTCCTGTGGGCCACCTTCATCTGGGGCCTCGTCGGCATGCTGGTGGGATTGATTATCGCGCTGCAATTGGCGAATCCCATCTTCAATACCACACTCGAGTGGCTCTCGTTCGGCCGCTTGCGACCATTGCATACGAACGCGGTCGTCTTTGCCTTTGCGGGCAATGCGTTTTTCTGCGGCGCGTACTACTCCACCCAGCGGCTGCTCAAGGCCCGGATGTATTCGGACTTCTTGAGCAGTTTTCATTTCTGGGGATGGCAGGCGATCATCGTGGCCGCGGCGGTCACACTGCCACTTGGCTTCACGCAGGCGAAAGAGTACGCGGAACTCGAGTGGCCCATCGACATCGCCATCGCGGTGGTGTGGGTCGCGTTCGGCGTGAACTTTGTGGGCACGATGATCCGTCGCCGCGAACGGCACTTGTATGTGGCGCTGTGGTTCTACATCGCGAGCATCGTGACGGTGGCGATTCTGCACATCTTCAACAACCTCTCCATCCCGGCGGGGCTGTTCAAGAGCTACAGCATTTACGCCGGCGTGCAGGACGCGTTCATGCAGTGGTGGTATGGCCACAACGCTGTCGCTTTTTTCCTGACGACACCATTCCTGGGCCTGATGTACTACTTCATGCCAAAGGCGGCGGACGGTCCGGTATTCTCCTACAAGCTGTCGATTCTGCACTTCTGGTCGCTGGTCTTTCTGTACATCTGGGCGGGTCCGCACCATTTGCACTACACGGCGCTACCCGAATGGGCATCGACGGTGGGAATGTTGTTCTCCGTGATGTTGTGGGCGCCGAGTTGGGGCGGCATGATCAACGGCCTGCTCACCCTGCGCGGCGCGTGGCACAAGGTGGCCGAGGATCCGATCCTCAAGTTTTTTGTGGTGGCGATCACGGCGTACGGCATGTCCACGTTTGAAGGACCGCTGCTGTCCATCAAGAGTGTGAACGCGCTGGCCCACTACACAGACTGGATTATTGCGCACGTCCACACCGGTGCGCTGGGCTGGAACGGATTTCTCACATTCGGCATGATTTACTGGTTGTTGCCGCGTCTGTTCCAGACGCCGATCTATAGCAAGCGTCTCATGGAGGCGCATTTCTGGATCGCGTCGTTTGGCATCCTGCTGTATGTCGTGGCGATCTACAGCGCCGGCGTCACGCAGGGGCTGATGTGGCGCGCCTTCGATGTGACCGGGCGACTCGCGTATCCGGATTTTGTCGAGACGGTGGTGCGACTCCTGCCGATGTACTGGCTGCGTGTCGTGGGCGGCTCCATGTACATCGTGGGCATGCTGATTTTCGGTTGGAATATTCTGATGACGTGGCGTCGTCGCCCGTCCACGTATGTCGTGCCGGTGATCACGGCGCCGGCGCTGGAGAAGCGCTATGTGCCCGTACCGGAGTTTACGGGCGGCGTGCGTCCGGTAGGGCGCTGGGCGCGTTTCGCCTCCGGCGCCTGGCATCGCACCTGGGAGCGCATGCCGATCACGTTTACGGTGCTCACCGTCGTTGCCGTGGTGGTCGCATCCTTGTTCGAGATTCTGCCCACTTTTCTGATCAAGTCGAATGTGCCCACGATCGCCAGTGTCAAGCCGTATACACCGCTCGAGCTCGCGGGGCGCGACATGTACATCGCGGAAGGCTGCTTCAACTGCCATTCGCAGATGGTGCGCCCGTTCCGGCATGAAACCGAGCGGTTTGGCGAGTACTCCAAACCGGGTGAATCGGTGTATGAGCATCCGTTCCTGTGGGGATCACGCCGCATCGGTCCGGATCTGGCCCGGGTGGGCGGCAAGTATCCCCATCTCTGGCATGTGCGGCACTTCAACGAGCCCACAAGCATGACGGCGCGCTCCATCATGCCGGCGTATCCGCATTTCCTCACCAAGACGATCGACTTCGAACAGATCCAATCGCGCGTGGACGCGATGGCGATGCTCGGCGTGCCCTACGGGGACGCGGTGAATCGTGCGCCCGAGATGGCGCGTGCGCAGGCGGCGGAGATCGCGGCGGAGATCGAGCGCCAGGGTGGTCCGTCGGATTTAAGTGACAAGCAGATCGTCGCCATGGTGGCGTACATGCAGCGACTGGGCATGGATATCAAGCGTTCCGCCACGACCGTAGGAGTCGCGCAATGAAGCTCTCCGATATCATGGGCCACGCGAACCTGTCGTTCTACGCCGAAGTCGCGATGGTCATTTTCCTGATCGTGTTTCTCACCGTGGCGGTGCGGTTGTTTCTGCCGAGCCGTCAACAGGATTTGCGGGACGCCGCTCGGCTTCCGCTCGACGACGAACCGACGCCTGCGGCCGCGCCGCGCAAGGACTGACCATGGCCGAGAAAAATGAGTCCGGCGGCGAGGGACCACGCCTGCTGGAACACGAATACGATGGCATTCGCGAATACGACAATCCGATGCCCGGGTGGTGGCTGCTCACGTTTGCGGGCACGGTGATTTTTTCGGTGATCTACGTGTTTAATGTGGGTCCGGTGGGGAACGGCAAAGGACGCGTGGCCGACTATGAAGCGGAGTTGGCGGCGGCGGCCGCACTCGTGCCGGCGACGCCAGCCGGTGTCGATCCGGCGCAGTTGCTCGCGCTCTCCACCGATGCGAGCGCGCTCGGCGCGGGTGCGACGGTGTATGCGTCGTACTGCGCATCGTGTCATGGGCCGGACGGCGGCGGGATGATCGGCCCGAATCTCGCCGACAACATGTGGATTCATGGTGGAACGCCTGAAGCGGTGTACGAGACCATCGCCGAAGGTGTGCTCGCCAAAGGCATGCCACCGTGGGAGAAGTCGCTCAAGCCCGACCAAATGACACATGTGACAGCGTACGTATTGTCGCTCCGGGGCACGACACCAACAAACCCCAAGGCGCCTGAGGGGGAGCCGTACACGCCATGAGCGCGCCTCCGGTCGCCGCTGGCCGAGTGCTGCCAACGCTGAACGAAGACGGATCGCGCAATTGGATCCGTCCGCGCCCCTCTCCGGGGCCTTGGTGGCGAAAGCGGCAGGTGGTGGCGTACGTGCTCATGTTTGTGTTCTTCGCGATTCCGCATGTCCGGGTGCTCGGGAAGCCGGCGTTTCTCATGAGCTTCCCGAAGCGCGAGTTCACGCTCGTGGGCTACACGTTTTTACCCACGGACACGCTGCTGTTCATGTTGCTGCTCGCCAGCGGCGTGATCGGAATTTTTTTGCTTACGGCGCTCTTTGGTCGCGCGTGGTGCGGCTGGAGTTGTCCACAAACGGTGTACCTCGAGTTTCTGTTTCGCCCGATTGAACGATTGATCGAGGGCGGGTATGTCGGGTCGCGCAACCTCGACCGGCAGAAGAAATTTTTCGGCGCGCGTCGCTTGCTCAAGTACGCGATTTATGCGGTGCTGTCGCTGTTTCTCGCGCACACATTTCTGGCGTACTTCGTGGGCACGGAGCAGTTGGCGGTCTGGGTGCGGCAGTCGCCGTGGGATCACCCCACGGGCTTCATGGTCATGGCCATCACGACGATTGCCATTTGGTACAACTTCACATACTTCCGTGAGCAGACATGCCTGATTGCCTGCCCCTACGGGCGCTGGCAATCGGTGCTGCTCGATAAACAGTCGGTGATCGTGGCGTACGACTATCTGCGCGGCGAGCCACGGGGGCATCAGTCGGCCGATCGCTCCGAGTTCGCGGGCGATTGCATTGACTGCAAAGCGTGCGTGACCACCTGTCCGACCGGTATCGACATTCGCAACGGACTGCAGATGGAGTGCGTGCATTGCACGCAGTGCATCGACGCCTGCGATTCCATCATGGACAAAGTGGGCAAGCCGCGTGGATTGATCCGCTACACGTCGGAGGAAGCCCTGGCGGGCAAGCCACGCAAGCTGCTGCGGCCGCGGGTGGTGCTGTATCCGTTGGCGCTGTCGTTGTCGCTGGGCGCATTGCTGTACGCGATGGCCAACAAGGAATCGGCCGATGTCACGGTGTTGCGCGGAATGGGCGCGCCATTCACCGAAGAGGCCGATGGTCGCATCGCCAATCAGATCCGCATCAAGATCACCAATCGCGGTACCGACGAAGTACGCTACGAGTTGGCGGTGGACGGCGTGCGGAACGGACGGGTCATCGCGCCGGAGAATCCGTTGGTGGTTGCCGGTGGCGCCACACGCGAAACCTCGGTGTTCGTGCTGATGCCGCGCGATGTGTTTGCCGGTGGCGAACATGCCATCACAGTCACCGTGAAGGATGGTGGCCGCTTCAGCAACACGATTCCGTGGCGGCTGCAAGGGCCGTCCGGTGCGCGTCCAACGGGAGAACGTCCATGAAAAAGGGCATGGGGTGGCCGATCGGGATCGTCGCGATTCTCGCGGCCACCGTAGGGGGCAACATCGCTGTCATTGTCCTCACGAAAGACGATCCGTCGTTTGCCGTTGAGCCCGACTACTACCGCAAGGCGGTCGCGTGGGATTCAACACAGGCGCGAATTGCGCAGAGTGACGCCCTGGTCTGGACGGTGTCGGCGACCGTCAGCGACAATGTCGCCGGCGCGCGTGTGCTTACGCTCAACTTGCTCGACCAGACCGGCGCGGCGGTACACAACGCGCAGCTCACCGGCACGTTGCTGCACGTAGCGCGCGCGAACGATGTGCAGTCGGTCGTCTTTGCCGAGACATCGAGCGGGCAGTACGCGGCGACCGTCCCAATGGCACGACGCGGCATGTGGGAGCTCCGCCTGGCCGCTGTCCGCAACGCCGAACAGTTCCAGCAAACCATGCGTATCGACACGGAGCGCCCCACGATGCCGTCGCCCACTGGTCCCTGAGTGATGGATCTCTCCGCCTCGCCGACGTTGGCGTTGGGCGTGTTTGGCGCCAGTCTGCTGGGCAGCCTGCACTGCGTTGGCATGTGCGGGGGATTCGCGTGTCTCTACGGCGGTGATGCGGCCGGTGCGCGCGGCCAGTCGCGCCCCTTGCTCACGGGTCACGTGGCCTACCACGGTGGACGACTGCTCGCGTACGCGACGCTCGGTGCCATCGCCGGCACGCTCGGCGCCGGCCTTGATCGCGTGGGCACGCTGGCGGGCGTACAGCGGTCGGCCGGCGTGGTGGCGGGTGTGCTGCTGGTGGTGTGGGGACTTGCGTTGCTGGCCAACGCGCTCGACATCCGATTCTGGCCCACGCTCGTACGCAGCAGCGTCTCCGATCGTGCGGCGCGGTTCATGGGCGGCGTCCTGCTGCGTTTCCGCGAGCAGAGCCTGGCTGTGCGCGCCAGCGTGCTCGGGGTGCTCACCGGCGTGATGCCATGTGGTTGGCTCTACGCCTTCGTGGTGTCGGCGGGCGGTACCGGTTCGGCGTGGCGTGGCGCGGCGTTCATGGTCCTGTTCTGGGCCGGTACCGTGCCCGCGCTCGTCGCCGTCGCGACGGGAATGCAACGAGCGACTGGTGCGTTGCAGCGCCGGCTGCCCGTGATCAGCGCGCTGCTGGTGATCGGCTTTGGCATCGCCGCACTCAGTGGTCGACTCGGCGCCGCGTCAGCGCACGCGAACCATGCACTCGCCGCGACACCGGTTCCCGCCCATGCGCACTGAGGTGGTGTCTGCGGCCGATCCCGTTGTGACCCCGGGTGCCGCAGCGTCCACGAAGCTCGCGTGTACGCACTGCACACTTCCCGTACCGCCGGCACTCCAGGTGGCAGCCGACCCACATCAGTTCTGCTGCGCCGGCTGCCGTACGGCCTTCACGCTGTTGCATGATCACGGACTCGGCCAGTTCTACGCCTTTCGTGAACGTCGTGAGTCACCGGTGCAACGCACGGGACGTAGCTACGAAGAGTTTGATCACCCCGCGTTTGCCGCGCTGCACGTGCGGCCAACCACCGATGGCCTGTCGCGCATCGAACTGTATCTGGAAGGCATTCACTGCGCGTCGTGTGTGTGGCTTGTTGAGCGGGTACCGCTGTTGGTAAACGGTGTGGCCCGGGCCGAGCTCGATGTGCGCCGGTCGCGCGCGATTATTGCGTGGAACCCGGCTCAGACACCGCTCTCGCACGTGGCGCGCACGCTCGATACGCTGGGCTATCCACCACATCCGTTCCGCGGCGTGGCCCGCGATGCGGTGCGACGCGGTGAAGATCGACGCATGCTCACGCGTATCGGCGTGGCCGGCGCGATTGCAGGCAATGTGATGCTCTTTGCGCTCGCCCTCTACAGCGGCGAGATCGCCTGGATGGATCCGGCGCACACACGCTTCTTCCGCTGGCTTTCGATGGGGCTCACGCTGCCGGCGCTGATATGGCCGGGCCGCGTGTTCTTCACGGGCGCGCTGGCGGCGCTGCGTACGCGCACGCTCCACATGGACTTGCCAATCGCGATTGCGCTCGCGGCGGGTTTTGTCCGCGGTGCGGTGAATACGATCACCGATGCGGGACCGATCTATTTCGACGGGTTGGCGATTCTCGTATTCGCCTTGTTAGTCGGACGTTTTTTGCAACAACGCGGACAACGTCTCGCCACCGACTCGGCTGAGTTGTTGTACGCGCTCACGCCCGCAACGGCGCGCATCGCGCATGTCGACGGTACGCTGCATGATCTGCCAACCGAGGCCGTACTGCCCGGCATGGTACTCGATGTGCGAGCCGGTGAAACGTTTGCGGCCGATGGCGTACTGGAGTCCGGCAGTACCACGGTCAACGCCGCGTTACTCACCGGTGAGTCACGTCCCGCCCGCGTGAATACCGGCGACGCGGTGTTCGCCGGTACACTCAATGTGTCGACACCCGCGCGCGTGCGTGTGACCGATGCCGGCGAGACGAGCCGGGTCGCGCGACTGCTGCAACAGGTGGAGACGTCGGCGCAGCGCCGAGCGCCGGTGGTGGTGGCCGCCGACCGCCTCGCCGCTGTGTTTGTTGCGGTGGTGTTGGCACTCGCACTGCTCACCTATGGCTGGAAGGTATGGAACGGCTCCGCCAGCGCACTTGATGATGTCATTGCGCTTCTCGTGGTGACCTGTCCGTGTGCACTGGCGCTCGCCACACCGCTCGCCGTGACCGTGGCCGTAGGGCGCGCGGCACGCGGTGGTGTGTTGGTGAAGGGGGGCGACGCGCTCGAACTGCTGGCGACACCTGGCGTGCTGGTGCTCGACAAAACCGGCACGCTCACCGAAGGACACACCGCACTCGTACAGTGGATCGGCGACGCATGGGTGCAACCGCTGGTCTTGTCGCTTGAGGCAGGCTCGTCGCATCCGATTGCCGATGGATTTCGCCGCGCGTGGCCATCGGGTGCACTGCATCCCGTCGAGAATGCACAGCATGTCAGCGGCGGTGGACTCGGCGGTGTGGTGCTCGGTCACGACGTGCTGGTGGGCTCGCCCGCATTTGTGCGAAGCCGAGCCGCTGGCGGGGCGCCTGCACTGGAGGCCGCGATCGCCGCACTCGACCACACGCTGACGCCCGTGCTCATCGCGGTAGATGGTGTGCTGCTCGCGGCCGCTGGCGTTGGTGATCGCATTCGTGATGATGCACTCAGCGCGCTCACGGCACTGCGCGCGCGCGGCTGGCGCACAATCATGGCCTCAGGTGATGTGCTCGAGGTGGCACAGGCGGTTGGTCGCACACTCGGCTTTGAACCTCCTGATGTCCATGGTGCCATGTCGCCGGAGGGCAAACTGGCGCTGGTGGAATCTCTGCGGCGCGAGGGTCAGCAGGTGGTCATGGTGGGCGACGGTGTGAATGACGCCGCCGCCATCGCGGCCGCTTCGGTTGGCATTGGTGTGCACGGCGGCGCGGAAGCCTGTCTCGCCAGCGCCGACGTCTTCCTCGCACGTCCCGGACTGACGCCGCTGCGTGATCTCATTGAAGGTGCCGAACGCACCGTGCACGTCATCCGACGAAACTTTGCGTTCTCGCTGAGCTACAATGTGATTGGCGCGTCACTGGCGATCGCTGGACTCCTCACGCCACTGATTGCCGCCATCCTGATGCCGCTCAGTTCGCTCACCGTGGTGATTGCGTCGTGGCGCGGTCGCACCTTTGTACGCACGTTGACACCGGACGGCGCACGACCCGCACGGAGCGAGCAACCATGAGTGTCTTGTATCTCGTGGTGCCGCTCGCCCTGGTCGTGGTCGGGAGTGCGCTCTGGGCGTTTGTGTGGGCGTCAGGCCGTGGTCAATTTGATGACCTCGACACACCGGCGCTTCGCATGTTGCGTGATGATGGCGACGCCTCGGTCACCCCGCCGCCGCCGCCGACTGACGACGTGCCCACCAGCCACACATCGTCTTCGTGAGCCGTGGCGTCAGGGCAGCAGACGCACGCTGAGCGATGGCAGAGCGCCCGGCAAATAGCGCGGAGTCTGCACGTACGCCGCATCGCTCAACGCTGCATTCTGTCGGAACAGGCTGTAGTCGAGCACATTTTTGCGGTTGAACACGTTCTGTATTGCCGCACCGACTTCGGCACGCCACGGGCCGACGCGCGCGGTCCAGGTAATGCCGATATCCGTCTCAAGAATTGCCGGACGCGGTGCATCGCCCGGCGCGGAAATAGGGAGCCCTTCTCCAAGATCCCCAATGGTGAGCAAGTCGTAGTACGACTGTCGAAGTGCCCAGGTGCGTCCCCAGGTGCCGCGTGAACGCGCGGCCAACACCCAGCCACCGAGGGGACGGACCTCCACCGACATCAGGGCGCGATGTGGCTCGTTCCACGGCGTGGGCTGCATCCGCCCATCGAAGCGCGAGGGAAACGTGCGCTCCGACACGCCAAAGTCGTAGCCCGCCTCGACACGAACCGGCAAACCGTTGGAACGATCCGACCAGCCGTTCCAGCGTAGATAGCCATCGCGCACGGCGCGCACCCCGAGGCCATAAGCGTGGCCGCTGGCGGTGGCTACGTACGCACTCGGCGGCACGACCACCGGCAGTGATGTATCGCGATTGAGCAGCACGCCATAGTCGAACGCCATGATGGTGGGCTGCCACTTCGCGTACCACTCACCGCGCAGCTGCCAGCGCCCGGCCGGCGTGATCACCCCTTCGCCAGACAGATGATACGCCGTGGCCACACCGTCACGTCCGTCGGCTGGTAACCAGAAACGCACGCTCGGGACCAAGGCCGTGGGATTGGACGCCGCCACGTCGAACTGATTCACAAACTGACGATACACACCCGTGCTGACGCGCCACGCCCACGGCCCCAGTGCTTTATTTTCGCCGTCGGCGCGCAGCGCGATGCGGGGCTCGACATACGCGCGTCCCACATTGACCAGCTGCGTGACGCGGAGTCCGGCGTCAATCCAGTGCCGAGCTCCAAGGCGTCGCTTCACCTCGGCATGACCGGCGATGCGCCACGACCGTTCGTCGCTGCCCAGCGCGCGCAGCACGCCGTTGCGCAGATCAAGGATGGCCTCGGTGTAGGCGACTTCCGTGCCCATATCGAGATCCCAGGCGTCGCCGCCGAGGACCTGCACGCCGCCCACGGCGGCGAACTCGCGCACGCGATTTCCGTCGCGACGCGGCGGATCCTGTAGTGATGGCAACGCACCGATCGTGAGCGCAAAATCGTGAGCGAGCGCGTGTTCACTGCCGCGCAGTTGCAGCAGGTGCGACATGCGTGCGCCGTGCATCTGTTCATGCCGAATTTGGCCAGCGATCGTGCGCCATTTGTAGGCATCGGTGGCGCGGGTCGCCTGCTGCTCCGTCGACGCTACGATCACGGTGCTGTTCTGTTCGAGCACCGAGAGCTCGGGACGTGCTTCCGTCACCGTCGCCACACCATGTTGTCCGACATACAGCGAGGCGGTCACGCGCTGAAACGCACCGATTTCGGCACGCGTCGCGACGTGGTAGTCGCGCAACGTCACGTCGGTGGTCCCACTTTCGATGATGTACGGACGCGAGGTGGTGGGCAGATCCGACGCCAGTGTGCGACCGATGTCGGTGAGTCGTCGGAGCAGAATCGGATCGGGGACATTCCACGCGCGGATCGCATTGGCGAGCGGGGAGGGTTGAATCAGATCCCACAAGCCGGTGCGCGCCGACACCATGGTGGTGAGCCGTGTCCCGCGAAAAGAGACAGGCACCACGACGCGCCCGGAGGCCGAGAACGGATCGACCTGCGCGGCCGTCTGCACAGGACCGCCCACGGTGGCATCACCGAATCCGTGCGATAGATCGATGACGCCCGAGGTAAAGCTGCCGGCGCGCGTTTCGAAGCCCGCCCGCCGCACCCGCAACTCGTCAATCGCCAGCGGCGAGAACGCGCCAAACACACCGGCCAGGGTTGCGGCATCGAAGATCGGCACGCCGTCAAGTCGCCAGACGTGTTCACCGGTCTCTCCGCCCTGAATGTGCAGATCGCCCAGGCCATCACGACGCGTCAGACCGAGCGCGCTGGGTGCACCGGGCATGTACAGTCCTGGCCCCAATACCAGCGGTGTGGCCACGCCGCCTGAAAACGCCGTACCGCCCAGCGCGGTTGAGGCGATGCCGGGCTGCAGTCCGTTCACGACAATCGGCGTGGTCATGACGGCGTAGCGACGCAACGAGTAGCGCTCGCGAAGTCGCCCGTCGGCGGGAATCGTCAGTTCCGCCTGATACGGCTCGTAGCCGATGGCCTGAATTGTCAGCTGGTAGTTGCCCGGCGCGAGGCGTCCGAAGGCAAACGAACCGGCATCATTGGCGAAGAGGACGTCGGAGCGTTCCGCGAGCACCACACGGGCCTGAGGCAGTGGCGAGCCGCTCGACGCGTCGACCACGATACCGCTCAACGTGGCATACGCCGGCACCTCTTCAGCGCGCGAGATCACGACGTACGTGCCGGACGACATGCGATAGTAGTCGAGGCCGGCGGCGCTCACGATGCACGCGAGCATCTGTTCAACGGGCGCGCGACTCACGCGACAGCGAATGCGGGTGCCGGGCTCACCCCCAACTCGCAACACCCGCGTGTCGAAGACGAGATTGATGCCACTGACTTCGACGAGTCGTTCCAGCGCACTCTGCAACGACACACCGTTGAGCGACAGGGAGATGCGCGTGGAGTCGAGGCGCGTGACGCGCATCTGTGTCCCGCCCGTGGTCTGGGCCGTAACATTGGTTCCGGCGGCCTGACTGGCCAGGACACCGCACACAAGAAGCGCCCACGTCCGACTGCTGCGCTGACGCGTGCTTGGCTCCCGAAGGCACGCTGTTGGCATCATCGGGTGTCGCGCCTACGGAGTGACCGGTCGCTCCGTCTGCGCTGAAATCTCGAACCCGCGACTCGTGCGGCTATAGCGCAGCCCTCCCCTCGTGCACAGGTCGCTGAGAATCGTCTCAATTGACGGACGTTCTGGATAGTACACGCTGAGTCGCTCTTCGCCTACCACCACATCCCGGACCCGGATATCGACTTCATACCGACGTTCCAATTCGCGGAAAATAGCCAGAAGCGGTTGGTCGACCAGCCAGAACCCTCCGCGGCGCCATGCGGCCAGACGATCGACGCTCACGTCCTCCACGATGCCCGGGGCCGACGCATTGCTGGCCACAAACGTGCCCTGACCGGCACCCAACTCCACCGCCGTCTCGACGTCGGCACGATTGGCCGACACGCGCACGCGTCCCGACTGCACGGCCACACGCGTACCGTCGAGATCATCCCGATGGGCGCGGACCAGAAACTCGGTGCCCAGCACCCGCACCTGGGCGTCGTCGGTCGTGACGGTGAACAGGCGGTCCTGGCGCACCACGGCGAAGTACGCCTCGCCGTCGAGCGTCACACGGCGGTCGCCGCGGGCGAGCCCCGCGAGACGACGGAATCCGCGTGTGTAGCGGACGGAGCTCCCCGCGTTCAGTTCGACCGACGATCCGTCGGGGAGCGTGACCATGCGCTGCTGCCCCAACGGGGCCTCACGGGTCACGGGAAGCGACTGCCAAGCCGACAGTCCGACGGCGACAACCAGCGTCGCGGCCAGCGCCCACGGCGCGGCCTGCCGCCAACGCGGGTGGCTGCGGACCGGAATGCTCCGGGCTGCGGGAGGCGTGAGCGCGCGGATCGGCTCCGACGGCGTGAGCATTGGTCGACCGTGCGCAATCTCGGCGCTGACGCGCTCCCAGACTTGCGACGCCTCGGGCGATCCGGCGACCGGGTCGGCGAGCGCCAACAACTCCCACACCTGCACCAGCTCCTCTCCTTCGGTTCGCTGCGCGAGCTCGCTCCGCAGTTCCGGCGGTAGCGGCCGCAACGATGAGGGATGTTTCATAGGAACGCCCCAGCGGAGACGATGAGCGAGGAGACCACGGTCCCGATGGTTGATAGACGCGCGCGCAACTGCTCCAGCGCTCGTACCAGATGATTGTTGACCGTGCGCGGCGCGCACCCCATCACAGCAGCGACTTCCTGATGCGACAACCCATCAAAGCGGCTGAGCCGAAGGGCTTCCTGCTGTCGCGGCGGCAACTCGGCGATGAACTGCCGGAGTCGAACGGCCAGCTCCGACGCTTCCATCTCTTTGTCGGCGGAGGCCGCATTACGGGGACGTGCGGCCAGACCGGCAGCCTCCGGATCTTCGAGGAGGTGCCGACGCGTCTGTTCGTCCCGGAGTTGGTTGAGCGCCAGATTTCGCACGGTTCGGTACAGGAGGGCCCGTAAGGACAGTGAAGGATCAAGGATCGAGCGTCGGTCCCAGATTCTGACGAACGCGTCCTGCGCAAGGTCTCGCGCCGACGCTTCATCGCCAACGAGCCGCATGGCCGAGCGCCAGAGCGGCTCGTACGCGACGTCGAAGAGCGCCCGGAGAGCGGTGGCATCGTTGGCCGCCAATCGGCGCGCCCAGTCTGCGTACTGCTCGGTGTCCGGTGTCTGATCCGACATTCTTACTCCCGTACACGTGATGAAGACTGGGTGACCACGTCTGTCGGCCCGCAATGCGCCCGCATGGGGACACTGTGACGACTTGTGGCAAAACGGTGATACCCCACAGATTTGCCTGATGAGCCTTCCATCCAACGAGCCCAAGGGCGACGACCGGCGGTCCAATGCGAGACTGCGTGAACTCGTCGACGAAATGATGGCATCAATTCGTGCCGCTGCCAATATCGATCTCTGGACGCCCGAAGAGCGCCTGAGCTACGAAGCCGACATGGCACGGATCATGTCCACGGTGCGCGAGCAGGCGCTCGACCGCCGAGCCCGCCTCGACTGAAGCCGACCGGGGCGGGTCGCCTGGACCACGCCTCGCCACGCACGCGCCATTGGCGCGCGCGTTAAACACACAGGCGCTAAACACATGCGCGGTTATCGCGCGCGCATCACCAAGCCGTTGTGCGCCTTGATCACACCGGCGCGCCGAATGTCGAGTCCGTTGGTGTAGCAATAGCGTCCCATTTGACGCACGTCCATCAGCTCGCGATACCCGTGGTTCATCCAGTCGGCCATGAGATTGTAGAACGCGCGCGTCTTGAACTGATTGCGCGGCGTAGTCATGATCACATACCCGCCCGGCTTGAGAAAGCGCCGGTGCATCGCGATGCACTCCGCTTTGTGTTCGTCGGGGAAGTGTTCCAGCAACCCAATTGACACGACCACGTCGAACTCCTCCCCATACGTGAGATCGCGAATGTCGGCCACCTCGAACTGAATCGGCATCTCATCGCGATACCACACGCGCGGATGTCCGGTGGTGTCGTCCACACCGAGAAACGGATAGTCGAGCGGAAACGCGCCGAACCGATCAGTCGCGCAAAAGGCGTCGTAGTCAACGAGCACGATCTCGCCGCCCGGATACATCGCCGCAATCTGCATGGCTTCGTATCCGTCGGCGGCACCAAGGAAAAGAATGCGGGGCTTCTTCACATCGAGTCCCGCGAACAGCGCGCGCTTTCCGCGTGGATCCCAGACGGCATCTTCGACGCGCTGAATCCTGTTCCACACCGTGAGGCGCACGAGATCTTCCAGCGCCTCCTGCGCACCGTGCACATCGAGCTTGGCGATCGACGATCCCAACTCCGCGCGCGCGGCAGCCTGCGCGTCTGGCACATCGGTGAGGAAGAACTGGTGAAACGCCTGGTTGAAACGACGCCAGCCTTCGATAATCGGCAGCGCCTGCCCTTCGTTTGCTTCGTACTGCAGGCGCGAGCGCGCCCACTTTTCCACACGGTACGGCGTGCCCACGTCGCGCGCGCTGAGCGCGCTCCAGTCGGTCGCACTGGCGTCCACAAACAGATCGGGTGCGGCGTCTCGCGTGTCAACCACGAACTGTCCGCCGCGCGCGAACTCTCCGATCGCATGCCGGCGTGCGCGTTGATGGCCCCACAGTGCCGATGCAGGCGCCGGAAAGTTGCGCGGACGGGCAGACTCCGCGCGACCGTCGGTAACGAGGGTGGGCATGGTGACTCCGGGAAGCAGGACCACTGGAGATTGGTGTGCCGCGAGGGCTGGCGCCAGTGTTTCCGGCGTTCCCGCACCGATCAGTCCGTCAACGTGAACGACGCGCTGGCGACGCCGACGCCGTTGATCTGTACATCGATTGCATGCGCACCGGCATAGTACCGGCGCGTGGTGATGCGCTTCATGGAATGTCGTTTGGTCAGCTGGCGTGACTCACCAGCGGCGAGTTCTATCATCCATCCCTTGAAGACTTTGGGTGATGTGCTTCCATCAGCCTTGCGATGGTGGACAACGTAGTCAATGGCCAGGGACTGCGCGTTTCGCGCCGTTGAGCGCAGAGCGATTGACATCGCGAGACGCTCGCCAATCCCAACGCGCGTCGGTGTCACAGCAAGCGAGGCGGTACCGGCAAACGACGCACCGATGCCCCATGCAACCAGCACCCGCTTGTCACCGCGCTTGATCAGCGTGCGACTCGCGTGGCGTAACAACGCGCGACGTTCGACACTGGCCTGCGGTAGGTGCGTCTCGAGCCACTCCGCCACACGCTGCGGATGATCTTTCGCGATGTCGTTGAGATGATTGGCCACGCTGCGCCGCACGTATTCGCTTGTGTCGTCCTGCAGCGCGGCGAGCAACGGCAACGTGGGCGTGGGATCGGCGACAAGTTGCCGCAGCTGCAACCCCCACGGCAGCCGCGGACGGCTCCCTTCGCTCACCAGCCGACGTACATGCGCGCTCGGGTCATGTACCCACCGCGCGAGCGTACGGAACACCAGTGTCGGATGCGCCATGATATACGGGCGGATCGCAAACTCGGCCGAAAAGCGCTGCGTAATCGCGTGCAGCGCCTGCAGTCCGCGCTCTGGCGTGCCGATGCCGCGGCGCGCCACGAACTCGCCCACCGGCCAGAGAATCCACCCCGCCAGGCCGCTGTCGGCGACCGATCCGGCCGTGGGCTGCGATTCATCACCCGGTGGTGCGAGGGCTGCTTCGAGCAACGTCGCGGCGGCGTGGAACTCGGCTGGTAGCGTCGCCTCAAGCGCATCGGCCACCCGCATGGCCCGCGCTTTGAGCTCGAGCGTATGCAGTTGGTGCGTGGCCAGCGTCACAAACCGGGCCGAGTCAAACGACGGCGCCACGCGCACAAGCTGCGCCGCCGCCGAACGCACGAGTTCAGGATTGATGAAGTTCTTGAAGGGTTCGGTCACCGGGCACACTGGTAGTCGGCACTTCCATCAAAGCTTCCGCACCTCGATGACGCACGCAAGGCATTCGCGCCATGTCGGCGCGGCGCTGGCGGAGCGGCACTAGCGCGGCTCCATCGCGAGGACAATACTTTGAATACCCTCTCCCCTGACAGGTAGCCACGCGCGGCACGTCGTCGTTTCAGCCGCGGTCACCCGCTGGTTCCCGATGCCATGACTCTGCCGCCGACACGCGCCGCGTCCGCCACGCCTCCCTGGGGCGAAGAGCTTCCGCTCGTGGGTCGCCGCGGGGAGCGCGACGCGCTGCGCCTGTTGCTGGACGACGCCATGGACGGTCGAGGCCACACCCTGTTGATGACTGGCGAATCCGGCATCGGAAAGTCCCGGATGCTCGCCGAACTCGTGCGCGAGGCGGGTGCTCGGCAGATGCTGGTGGCATCCGGTCGCGCGTATTCGGTGGAAGCAGCCGTACCCTACGGCGCCGTGGCCGACGCGCTGACGGCGCCGCTGCGCGCACTCGAGAGCGGCACACTGGCCGTGCTCGCGCGTGGCACCGAAGACGACGTGCGCACCGTGGTACCGGGTCTCGGTGGCGCGACCACCAACGCGCGGCAGGCGTCAGCCATCGACACCGATGGTAAGACGCGACTGTTCTGGAATGTGGCGCAGTTCCTGACACGACTTGCCGCGCGGCAGCCGATGCTCCTGCTCCTCGACAATGCGCACGGGAGTGATCCCTCGTCGCTCGAACTCCTGCACTTTCTCGCGCGGCAGATCCACCACGCGCGTGTGCTGGTGGTGCTGGCCTATGTCGAAGACGGCGCCGAGATCAACCCGGCGCTCCGGGCGGTCGAGCGGTCGCTGCTGGCGTCGCGTGAGGCCACCTCGCGTGTGATTGAACCGCTCACGGCGCATGATCTTGGTGAGCTGCTGCAGCGTGTGTTTGCGCTGCGCAACGACGAGGCACGCCCGCATGCCGACGCCTTGTTTGCGCACACGCGGGGCAACCCGTTCTTTGTCGAGCAGACGCTGAAATCGCTGATCACCGACGGACGGATTCATCACGGCGACACTGGCTGGATTGTTGAAGACGCGAATCCTTCCACGCTGCCAGCCACGGTCCGCGAGGCCGTCCGCGCGCGTCTCGAACCACTCGGCGCCGATGCACGTCGCGTCATGGAGATCGCGTCGATCACCCAGCATCGCGCGTCGCTCGATTTGCTCGATCGGGTCGCCGCGCTTCCGCCCGACGATTTTGTCAATGCGATCGAGGAGCTGTGCCATCGCCGTGTGCTTGTGGAACTGCGCACGGACGCAAGCGTACACTACGAGTTCACGCACCCGATTCTGAAGTCCACCGTGCACGGTGATCTCTCGGCGGCGCGCGAGCGGGCCTTGCACGCTGCTGTCGCGGCAGCGCTCGAAGCGATGCACGGCGAGTCGTCAGTCGGACACGCCACTGAAATCGCACAGCATCTGTTGCGTGGTAACGTGCTGGGGGGCGATGCGCGGGCGCTGCCCTATCTCGCGGCCGCTGGACGTGACGCCTTGGCGCGACGCGCCGATCAAGAGGCAGCGCGCTGGCTGTCAGAGGCACTGTCGATCGCTGAACGAACGCACGACGTGGCACAATGCGCCGGCTTGCTCGAAGAGTTGGGCACCGCTCGCCAACGACTGGGCGATAGCGAGGGCGCGATCAACAGCTGGCTGCGCGCGCTGGCACTCGCCGACGCCGCGAACGATCAGGGAGCGCGTGCCCGCTTGTTCTTTCTGCTCGGACAGGAATCAGCGCGTGCCGGAAACGCCCGTCAGGCCCTGCTGTGGCTCGAGCAGGCCGAAGCAGTTGCCGCCACGGTGAATCGACCCGACCTCGTGGTGCGTGTTCGTTTGTCGCGCGCGAAGACGTTGCAAGCGCTCGGCCAGCATGACGCCGCAACCGCGTCCGTAGGGGACACGTTACCGCTGGCCGAATCGCTGGGTGATGCGCCGCTGTTGGCGCGCGTGCACCAAACAGCGCTGCAACTGTACGCGTGGACCGGTCCCGCCAGCACGGCACGCACGCACGGGGCGGAGGCGCTGCGTCTCGCCGAGGCCAGTGGCGATGGTGAGGTGGCCTGGGTCACGCATTGGTCACTGGCCATGCTGGAGGGTTTCACCGGGCGCGCAGATGGTGTCGCCCGTCATCTGCGTGAAGCCTCGCGGCTGGCCGACGAGCTTTCGTCCCCGCTGCTGCAGGCGATGACGGC
>JBBRDP010000025.1:0-25088 GCA_038203795.1 Gemmatimonadales bacterium | reverse complement strand
AAACCGCGTGGCCTGCGCCACGAGGCGGAACAGCGCCCACTCGCCGGTGGCCGTGGCCACGGTAGCCGGACGATTCCTCTTGAACGTAGCCTCAAGGCTGGCTTCCCGACCTGACTCGGATGGCCACACCACTTCGTTCCGAGGCGTGCGGTCGTCGAAGCGCGCCTCGCTCGTCCCGTGCCGCAGCATCAGCAGCGGTACTGCGTCAGACGTCACGCCCCGTGCCATCCAGCGCAGTCGCAGCGTGGTGGCATTGTCCGGAAAGAGCGCTGTCGACACCGCCGATGCGCGATTGAAGAACTCCACGAAGCTGGCCGACAGCGCCACGTCGCCCACCGGCTTGGCCGTGTACTTGTCGCCGGACTTCTCGAGAAACGGCGCCAAGCGCTCCTGCTGAAACGCGCTGATCGCACCGGTGCCGGGAGCAAACATGGCCGTGACTTCCGCCACCGACGCCTAGTCCCGCGCGTCGGGTTTGAACGGGAACTTGGCGAGCAGCGGTGTCATCGCGGTGCACAGCGCCCGTCCACGCTCGTTCAGAACCACTGCCACACTCACGCCCCCGCCCCCGCCCCCGCCTCCTCCTCCGGCAGCGGCGGGCGCGGGCGTCGGCGGCGGTGCGACGGCTACGGGCTTCGGAGCGGGCGGGCGCGTTGCACTCGCCGTGCGCAGCACCGCCTCGACACCGGAAATCGGAGCGGTCATGAACTGCTCAACAGCACTCGCGACCGGCGCCGCCTCCGGCGTGAGCGTGAAGCCCTGCGCCACGCGCTTGGCGGCCACCCTGGCCCGCGTGACATCCCCGCCGGCGGTTTGCGCGGCCTGCGAAACGGCCTGTGCTGACGCGGTGTCCACCACGGCCGGCATGTTCCGTACCTGCGTGAGCGCCGCCTGCAGCCCCAGCAAACCCTCCATGTACGGTTGGTTCTTTTCCGACACGAATTTGTCCACCACGGCGGGTGGCGTGACTTCGTGCACGGGCTGGAATACCGCACTCATGGCCGAGTCGGAGTTCGTATTGACTGCAATGGTGCGCAGCACCTGCAGGATCGGCGACTGCGTGCCGGCCACGATGTCAAGCTTGTCGGCGGCTTCGCCAACATTCGACGGACGGACCACGCCAGCCGATTGCAGGACCTGCCGCCATTCCTGGACATAGTCTGTGTGATACTGTTCACGAATGGAAGCGACCACCTGCTCGCGGTCCACGGATCGCGAGGCCGTCGCTTCGCCTACCACCCACGTTTCGCCCTGGAAGAAGCGGTCGGAATTCGTGAACGCATCGGCCATGAACTTCGCACCGTCCGCTGAAAACGCTCCGGCCACCTGCGGCTTCACGGTAATGATGCCGGGGGCCTGGGGAAGGACAACGGGCGGAATCTGCTTGTTCGCCTCGGCCAGCATGTTCACGTAAATCTGTTCACCGCCGGTGTATCGGCCGAGGAAGTCGCGCGCCTTGGACACGAGTCCTGCGTCGGCGGCCGTCGGAAACGGATTGTTCGTAGGCAAGACGTTGGCGTAATACTCAAACTGCTGGCGAGCGAGCGACGTGACGTCGGAGTCTGTTTCGACACCGCGCTGCCAGCTCGAGAGCAGCACGGGTGCCAGAAACTCGCTCGTGCTGCGCTCCGCGTTGGCGGTGGTGATCAGATATCCCTTGAGCCATGAGTAGGTCGTCACGTAATCGTTGGACGGCCCGGGCGTGAGGGGCAGTGCCTTGAGCGAGTCCTCAATGGCGGCGAACGCGTCGGCGAAGAGCTGTAAACGGAACCCCTCGTACCAGACCGGGCGTGCCGCGTTGACGAGTGCAGGTCCCTGCCACAAGCCGAATCGCATGCGGAGTGGCGGACCCTGCTGGACATAGTCTTTTACCGTGTCGAGCTGCGCGCGGAGCGCGTCGAGGCGGCGAAGTGCCTCGGCCGACGGGAAGGCGATGGTGCCAGGGGACGACTGCACAACCGGCAGCGCGGCGACAGCTTGAGCGGCATTGGTGAGGCGAGCGGCCATGGCGCGATTGCCGAGCCACGAGGTGGTCACGCCGATTAGCAGTAGCAGGGAAGCGGCAATCGCTGCGCCGAGCAGGACGCGTCGCGAACGCTGCACGCGCACGCCACCGCTGGCCATGGAGGCCGCGCCGCTGTCGGAGAGCACGACGTCACGCAGCAGTCGATCAAGGAACACCCACTCGGGGATTTTGCGCGTGGCGGCCGATGCGGCCGATGCGACCACCGGCGGTGCAGCGGCGGAGCGGAATATCGAGGTGGCGTCGGCGGCCACCGGCGACTCGGTGCGCACGGCGACCGACGCTGCTGCGACGTCCGCCACGACCACCGGTCGGGCCCCAGTGAAGTAAAAACCGCGCAGCTGTGGACTTGAGCCCAGCTGAGTGGGTCGGCACAGGTCTACGAGAAACGATGTGGCCGGGTCCATGAGCTTGCGCATTTCGCGCGGTAGTTCGTAGGCGGCGTATCGGCGATCCTGTACGGTCTCGCGTCCGAGCAGATCAACCCGCCGGTTCGCCATACTATCCACAATCAGCTGGAAGGCCGCGTTCAGCTGGGGTTTGAGGCGCTCGGCGTAGTTACCGCTGTCCGACGCGGTATCGAACGTGAGCGTGGCCCCAAGGGGCGCCCGCAGCTCCTCGCGGCTGAGCGGCGCGACCCATGCTTCGAAGTGGGGAATGCGGTCCATCTTTGTGAAGACGACATACACCGGAAGCGCGAGCCCCAGCTCGCGTGAGGCTTCGGCCAGCCTTTGGCGCATAAGTGTCGCAAGAGTGGACAGTTGCTGTCCGCTTGATCCATCGTAGAACAGGTCACACGGCACGCATACAAGTATGGAGCGTGGTGCGGCCTCTCCTTTCCCAACCGCTGCGGCAGCGCGCGGCGCGCGCAGCGAGCGCAGCACTTTGGCCCAGCGCGTGGCGTCGGTGAGCAGTTTGCTCGTGAGTTCGATCACGATGCTCTGCTGCATGGCCCAGACGGTCGCGGCGGTGGTTGGTGCGGGTAGATCGGTCGGTTGCGACGGCGCAGCGCCTGCCAGCAGCTCCGGGTCTCCCCCCGAACGCGCCACGAGCGACGTTTTGACGCTGCCCTCGGGCCCAACCACGAGCAGCAGGGGGAGACTGGTCAGGTTGCGACGGGGCAGTCGTGAACGCGCACCGCTGATAACGAGTAGTACGTCATCGCCGGTATCAAGTACCGGTTCTGCGCCTTCATTGGGACGTAAATACCACAGAATAGAGCCAGCCGCTATTAATCCGAGCACGATGAGGCCCACGCGCAGCGCCCAAACGGCGCCCGGTTCGAGTGCCACGACACGCTCAAGCACCACCAGCACCACAATGAATACGAGGAGTGTCAGCGCGGCGTAGAGCCAGCGAACGTACGATTTACGATGGGCCATAAGAACAGGAGCCGGGGCGGTTAGCGAGCGGTGGGCGCCGAGACGGAAGTTGCGGCGAGAGAGGGCGTGCCAAGCGATGCGAGTGCGCGCGTGTCTCCGCGCAGCAGAAACGCGTAGGCGCCCCAAAGCGCGAGGAGCATCACGACGCTCGTGATCGCGCCAATGGTCAGTCGGTTAAGCCAGGGATCGCGGCGTTCTACCCGATCCTGCGGCGGCTGCCAAGCGGGCGCGAGATCGCCCACAGGACCACGCAGTCTGGACAGACGGTCGCCGACACGCGCCGAGATGGCGTGCAGTGCGCCGTGGTCACCGGCTCCGTACTTGCCTCGAAAGCCAAGCAGCAGGCACAGCTGGTAGACCTCGAGCAGGTCGGTAAGCTGAGGCGAGTCGGGCCGAGTGAGCAGCTGCTCAATGTGCTGGAAGAACCACTCGCCTCCCATGTGTCCGCCGAACAGCTCGTCCTGCACTGGGCGACGCGCCCAGTCTGACAAGGTGGGCGAGCCCGTGTTGAGCACCGACTCATCGAGAAACGCCACCACCGCGAAGATGGCCAGACGTGTGTCTTGCGTGTTGAAGCCGAGAGCCAACGCGTCCTGCTCAGCGCGGGCCAGCAGTTGCAGCATCTGCGACCGAAAGGCGGCGGCGTCGGTGACTGGCTGGCGATTCGCCCGCACGCGGAGCACGGCGGTGATGGATTCCTGCAGTGCGCTGGCGAGCCGTCCCGGCACGCTGGAGGCGGTGGCACTCACGGATTGGTCCTTCGGGAAGGGAAAACTCAGGTTGGTACGAGAATCGCGACTTCGACGTACGCCTCAGGCAGGGCATCTGGTATGTAGACACCAATCTCTCGCGCCTCGGCCAGCGAAATCGCGCACGGGCCCGTCATGGTCAACTCGAAATACGCCAGATCGCCTCTGGGCGCCAGTCCTGCGGGCGGAACGGGGATGTACTCCGTGGGCAATCCGTTGAAGGCGCGCCTCACGAGCTCCAGCACAAACTTTGCGGCACAGGTCTTGGTGAGGCGCTGCACGCGATCGATGAGATCGGATGTTCCGACGCCGGCGCGGACCGCCAGAAACCATCGCGCGCCTGGTTCGAAGCAGCGCGGATCGCTGATGGCCGCCGTGTGCAACAACTCGCGTGTCTTCTGAAGCGGCACCACGATCGCGCGTGCCGACACGACCGTGTCCAGCGACGCGCGGATTTGCCGTTCGAGTGCGTCAAAACAGTGTGTCAGGTCATCGTGATTGTACGGCGGCAGATCCCGCGGGTGCGTGGTGAGCGAAAACGTGCACAGGGCACCGGCCAGCCGCGCCAGCTCCATGAAGAGCCGTTCGGGGTGGGCGCGTCGCATGAGCAGCAGATGGCGCAGCGGCGCATCGGCCGAGCGGACGGCGTGCAGCAGCCAGCGCGTGGCGAGCTCGTTGCCCACATACGCGGCCACGCCGCCCATCGCGCTGGATGGCGCTTGCTGCACCGCGGCGCTGAGCGCGGTACCCTTGGCTTCGAGCAATCCGACGGTGCGCCGAAGCAGGTCGAGCAGACGCGCGCTGCCGCCGAGCTGCAGGGTGGGCGGAATGAAGGTTTCGTCGAGCTGGAACTGCCCCCGCCCGTCGCGGCTGATGCGCGCCACCGGCAGCGAGATCACGTCGTCGGTGACTTCCTCGTCGAGTAGAAAGTGGAGGTTGCGGACCGCGAAGCGCACGGGCAGCGGATCGGTGCCGGTGGCGTCATCGGGCAGGACCTCCTCAATGACACGAAAACGCGCCGTCGGTGCGAGGAGTGACGCGGTGCTCGCGGCCGATCCCTGGGCGTTCGGCGCTTCGATGTTCGCACTATTGGCCTGCCACCTCGGCAAGGCGAGATGCACTACGTGCGAGTCGCGCGTGGGCGAAAAACGCTCGGCCAGTGCCATCGCGGCCGGTGCGGGATCGGCGTCGGGCGTGTCGAAAACCGTGCCGTCCGGCAGCACACCGCGGGCGTGTGCCATGGCGCAGCTCCCGTTGTGCAGCGCGTCTACGTCCAACTCGAACGCCGACAGTCCGTAGGCGAACGGAAAGAGCAATCCCACGGTGTGGCTGGCCTGGTCTTCCTGATAGCGCCGCTGGGCTTGAAAGTGCTGCGGTGCCAGATGCATGCCGTCTTCCCAGACGACGCGTCTCGCTGGAGCGGTGTTCAGTGGCATCGCGGCAGAGGGGTCGGGGACGCGAACGAGGGTCCGGGGGAGCACATGGGACGGTGGGGCAGGAGACAATACACGACCAGCAGCGCATTGCGTGTAACCGCGTGCGCGTGAACTTTAGAAGTTAGAGATATAACACGATCGATCGATGCCGCTGGGTCGTGTGTCCGGCAGAACACTTCTTCCCTTCCCTGGCTGGCCCGATGAGTGACGACTTTAACGCCCGATACCGATTGCTCAAATGTGTGGCCGTAGACGGTCGGGTTCGCACGCACAGTGGACAAGAGCTGAGCAGCGGTCGTGTGGTGATGGTGCATCTGTTCGACGGCGCTGGTCCGGTCGAAGTGGAGCAGCTGCGGGCGCGCTTGGCGCGACTCGCTGGGGCGGATCGGAATCGGGTGCTCGAGACGGCGACGGTAGCGTCGGGCTTTGCGGTGGTGACCGAGTTCGCACCGGGGATGAACTCATTCATGGTGTGGCTGGATGAGCGGGCTACTGGGGCCACTGGGGCCACTGGGGCCACTGGCGACACTGGGGCGACTGGGGCGCCGCCGGACAACGAGGCGGCTTCGTCGGCGGTGAGTGATCCGTTGTCGAGTGCGTCGTCGAGTGGGGCTCCAGTGGGGCGCGAGCCCGAGGAGGACAAAACGGCAGCCGGTCAGCCAGACGCGGCTCCCTTCGCGGAGGCGGCGTCTCCGGTACCCGGTGAGTTTACCAGCTTGTTCGGTGCGATCCAACGACCGGCGGCATCCAAGCCAATTGAGACGCCAACCGACGTGGCGCGCGCGATGCCACCTGCGGTGCCGTCGCCGGCGACGGGCCCCGTGGCCTCGTCGGCGACATCAGATGCTGCTTCGCTCGCGCCGGTAGTGCCGCCGGTGGCGGTGCCTGTCGTACCGCCGATGGTACCGCCACCAGCCGCGCCAGCCGCGCCAGCCGCGCCAGCCGCTGCGCCGCCGCCGGGAGACTTCACGCAGATGTTCGGAAAGGCCACGGCGCCGCAGACCGGGGCCATACCCGCGCTGTCGGCGGCCGCGCCACTGGCACAGCCACCCGAACCGACACCCGAACCGACACCCGCCCCCCGGCGAGAACCGCCGCCCGCGGCCGCCCCGCCAAAAGTCACTGAACCGGGCGAGTTCACCCGGATGTTTTCGGCGCCGTCCACCGCTGCGCCGCTGCCGGCAAGTTCACAGTCGTCACCGCTGTCGCCGCCAGCGCCCTACGCTCCGCTCTCGGGCCCACCGCCGCTATCGGGGTCACCGGCGGGGGCGCCACCGATGGGTGCGGGCGCGCCCAACAGTCCGCCGCCGCCCGTAACCACACCCCGTCCGACCGCTGCGCCGCCCGCAGCCTCGGGCAGTCCGGCGTCGCCGTTCAGCGACGCGCGCGGCAGTCTGTTCGGCAATCCGCCGCCGCGCACCCCTCCGCCGCCGTCTCCCGAGGCGTCGGGTGCGCCCGTACCTCCGATGCCCGCGTCGCCTGCGGCCAGTGCGGGGTTGGGCTCGTCGGCGCCCTTGGTGCTGCCGCCGCCCATTTTCAAGGATTCCGGTGCGAGTCCGCTGTCGAGTCTGGGTGGCGCCTCGAGTCCGTCGAGCGCGGCCGCCGGTCCGAGCGATTTCACCCGTGTGATCCGGTCCGCCGCGCCGCCGGTTGTGTCTGCGCCGCCCGCACCGGCGCCTGCGGCGGCGAAGCCGGTTAAACGCACCGTGCCGATCGGACTGATCATCGTGATCAACGCGGTGCTGCTGATCGCGATCATCCTGATCGTGATCGTGCTGCGAAAGCCCGCACCGAGCGTTCCCAGGGCGCCGAGCCTGCCCACCGCACCCAGCGCACCGTCGGCGCCGAGCGCGCCCAGCCGACCGAGCGTGAGCGCGCCGTCGCTTCCGAAGTAGAACCGCCCACCATCGCCCTCGCGGTGGTGGGCGGCAGCCTCGCTCACTCCGGTGGACGCACGCGCCCAACGCCGTGCCCACCCGCGCGCGACGCCGTGCCCACCCGCGCCCAACGCCGTGCGCTTCCGCGCCCAACGCCGTGCCCACCCGCGCGCAACGCCGTGCGCTCAGCGCAATGCGATCAGCAGCTCGAATCGCGCGTTCACCAGCTCGGCCGGCACATAGACGGCCAAGTTGCGCGCTTGGTGAATCGCGTCCCAGGCGCCGCCCGCCTTGCGGATGGCGAAGTACTGAAAGTCGAGCTTGACCGGGATCGCGGGCGGTGGTGAAGAGACGTGCGCCAGCTCAAGACCTGGCAGCGCCTGTCGAATGAGCGTATCCACAACGTCGGCGGAGCCGACCTTGCAGCTGTGCAGCACCTTGGGAATGAGATCCTGCTGGCGCAGTGGGGCGCTGACGGCCAGGAACCATTGCGGCGCGTCGAGCCAGGCAACCTGCTCGATGGCCACCGCATGCAGCGTGGGACGTACGACCTTGAGCGGCAGCGAGACGGCGGTGTCAACAACGGCCCCGTCGAGCAACTCGAACAAACGACGTTCGAGTTCGGCGAAGCCGTCACCCAGCTGCAGGTGGTCGTAGGCTGGCAACGTGCGCACGTCGGCGTTGGTGGCAAAGGACGAGAGCGCGCCCACCAGCGCCAGCATCGTTTCCCAGAGCAGCGCCGGATGTCCGCGGCGCGCTTCGTAGATGTGCCGCAGCACGGGCAGGTGCGTGTTGAGTGTGTACAGCAACCAGAAGCTACCCACATCGGCCACGGAGAAATCGGCGACACCCTGGTTACGCTGGCGGCGACTGCCGGAAAGCGCGCTGCTCTTGGCCGACAAGCGCTCGACCAGTCGACGCGCCAGCCCCATCAGCGAGGGACTCGCATGAATGTCGAGCAACGGCGGCACGAAGCTGTGGTCGAACGACAGTTCACCGGTCGCGGAGCGCGCAAGGCGTGCAATGGGGAGCGTTGTGACACCTTCGGTACTTTCGCCTTCGAGGATGAGACGCAGGCTGGGGGGGGCAAGCTGAATGGGTCGTTCTGTCAGTCCGGTGGTCTCGTCGCGCAGCAGCTGTTCGTCGGCCTGCCAGCGCGCGCGATCGTGTTCACCGCGTCTCGCGACATTGCGCGCACCGGGTCGATATTCCGGCACGGCCAGAAACGCGAGCAGCGTGCGCTGATCGGGCGTAAATGCATCGCTTACCATGCGCGGCGAAGGCGTCAATCCACCGGCTGGCGCGTCGAAGAGCAGACCGTCAGCAAAGCGACCGGCGGCGCTGGTGAGCACAAGTGTGCCACCGGCCAGCGCCTCGTGATCAAACGAGAGGCGCGATACGCCCCATGGACGAAACGTGAGCGCGTTGACCTGGAACGCCAGCGATTCTTCATGATGGCGATCCTGCGCCTGCAAATGCTGCGGCGACAGGAGTACGCCCTTTGTCCAGAGGACCGGCTGCATGCGTGACATGCGTTAACGTATCATCGTGCGGCTGTGGTGCAACTCGGCGACCGAATTGTACGGTCGTGGAGCAACTCAGGCACGAAATCGTGCGGAATGTCACGCTTGACACGGAGCCACCCGAGGCGGACTTTGCAAATCTGATCGTTCTGCTTCCCGATCGCCTCCGCAGTTCCCACCTGCAGTTCCTACCTGCGCCGGAGCATTCAGCATGGCCGAAAGCACGCAAAAAAAACTGGAGCGCGTCCGTCCGCCGCGCATCCAGATTTCGTACGAAGTAGAAACGGGCGGTGCCATCGAAATGAAGGAGTTGCCGTTCCTGATGGGCGTGCTCGGCGACTTCAGTGGTAATCCCTCAGAGCCGTTGCCGCGCCTGAAGGACCGCAAGTTCGCCGAAATCACGCCCGACAACTTCGACGACACGCTCGCGAGCATGAAGCCGCGACTCCAATTCGCCGTTGAGAACAAGCTGAGCGAGAATGCCGACGCGCCCAAACTCGCGATCGAGCTGAACTTCCGCAGCATGGATGATTTTTCGCCGGAAGCCGTGGCGCGCTCCGTCAAGCCACTCAACGAGCTGCTGGAACTGCGCACGGAACTGGCCAACTTGCGCTCGAGCTTGCAGACCAACGAAAAGCTCGACGAAGTGTTGCAGGAAACCTTGGGCGACGCCGACAAGATGGCCAAGCTCAAGTCGGAACTCGGGCTGGAGAGCTGACGCATGGCTGAAGCGCAGAAGGCGGCCGCGCAGGCCGTGACCACCGAGGCCGATCTCTCGCTGCTCGACCAGATCGTTGAGCAGGGCAAGATGGGTAAGGATGCCGAAGCCAAGGGCAAGGGCAAGGATCTGGTCAAGCGATTCGTGTCCGAAGTGCTCGAAGGCTCCATGACGGTGAACCGCGATACGGAGACGATGATCAACGCGCGCATTGCGCAGATCGATCACCTGTTGTCGCTGCAGCTCAATGAGATCCTGCACCATCCCGAGTTCCAGAAGCTTGAAGGATCGTGGCGCGGGTTGCAATACCTGCTCCGGCAAACTGAGACCGGCACGTCGCTCAAGATCAAGATGCTCAACGTGTCCAAGAAGGATCTGTTGCGCGACCTGCAGCGGGCTCCGGAGTTCGACCAGAGCGCGCTCTTCAAAAAGGTGTACGAAGAAGAATACGGTGTCTTTGGTGGCACGCCGTTTGGTGCGCTCGTGGGCGACTACGCATTCGACAAGAGCGGTCAGGACATTGAACTGCTCGAGAAGATTTCCAACGTGGCCGCTTCAGCGCACGCGCCGTTCATGACCTCGGCGTCGCACGAGATGTTCAACCTCGAATCGTGGTCGGAGCTCGACAATCCGCGCGATCTCGCGAAGATTTTCGACAGCACCGAGTACGCCAAGTGGAAGGGCTTCCGCAACAGCGAGGATGCCCGCTACGTGGCCCTGTGCTCGCCGCGCGTGCTGGTGCGCGAGCCCTACGGCAGCGCCACCGTGCCCGTGGAGGCGTTCAACTACGAAGAGCGCGTGGACGGCAGCAACCACGAGCACTACTGCTGGGGCAACGCGGCCTATGCGCTCGCGGCCAACGTCAACAAGGCGTTTGCGATGTACGGCTGGACGGCGTCCATCCGTGGCGTGGAAAGCGGTGGCCTGGTGGAAGGCCTGCCAGTGCACAACTTCCGCACCGAGTCGGGTGAAATCGCAATGAAATGCCCCACCGAAGTGCAGATCACCGACCGTCGCGAGAAGGAAATGGCCGACCTCGGCTTCGCGCCACTCGTGCACCAGAAGGGCACGGCCAATGCGGCGTTCTTCTCCGTGCAGTCGGCGCAGAAGCCCAAGGTCTACGACGATCCGAACGCCACAGCGAGCGCGCGCATGTCGGCGCAGTTGCCGTACATTTTCGCCACGTCTCGCTTCGCCCATTACCTCAAGGTGATGATGCGCGACAAGATCGGCGGGTACACCTCGCAGGAAGCGGTGCACGGCTTCCTCAACCGCTGGATCCAGAACTACGTCGCGCCGCCCGGATCCAGCCCCAGCGTCATGAATCGCAAGCCGCTCTCCGAAGCCCGCATCGACGTGGTGGAGATTCCGGGCAAACCGGGTGCGTACCGCGCCGTGGCCTTCATGAAGCCGCACTATCAGCTGGATGAACTCGCCGTGTCAATGCGACTCGTCGCCGACCTGCCGCAACCCACGAAGTAGTCCCGCACGCGCAGTCGTACAAACCCGCAGTCGTCGTTCATTCCTTTCTTTATCACCATTTGGAGGTCCAGTGCCCATTTATCTGAAGATTGACAAAGTCGAAGGCGAGTCACGCATTGCCGGTCACGAGAAAGAAATCGAAATCAGCTCGCTGCAGTTCGGAGCCGGTGCGGCCATCGACACGACGTCGGCCGGCTGGGCGGGCGGGCGTGTGAGCATGTCGGAGATCACGGTCACCAAGGAACTCGACAACGCCTCCACCATCCTGCTGCAGAAGATCTGCGCCGGCACGCACTACGAGAAGGCAACCTTCACGTTCACCAAGCATGGCACGGACGCCGCCGGCGCCAACGAGGCCTACCTCACGATGGTTCTCGAACACTGCTTCATCTCCGGCTTCAGCCTCTCCAGCGGCGGCGAGCGTCCGAGCGAGTCGGTGAGCATGGCGTTCAAGAAGATCAACGTGAAGTACGGCACGCAGGCGAAGGACGGATCCGTAGCGGCCACCTCGCCGGAGTTCGCCTGGGATCTCGAAGCGAACAAGGGATAACCGATCGTGGCTGCGCCGTCTGCCCAAGCACTGTACGCTGCCGGCCAACTCGGCGCGGCCATCGAGGCACTGGGCGTCGAACTCCGGAGCAATCCGGGCGACGCCCAGCGCCGCGCGTTCCTGTTTGAACTCACCAGCTTCGCTGGGGAATGGGGACGAGCTGAAAAACAGTTAGACGTGCTCGCCGGTGGAGGCAACATGGCCGAAGCCGGTGCGCTGGTCTACCGGGCGGCGATCACCGCCGAACGGGTACGGGAACACATGTTCGACACGGGGGACTTTCCCTCCGCACCGGCGCCAACGCCCGTGGCCGGCACGCTCAACGGCGAGCCGTTTCTGGAAGTTACCGACGCCGATCCGCGGATCGGCGCACGGCTCGAAGTCATGGCCGGCGGTCGCTACCTGTGGCTGCCGTTCGCGCACATCGCCTCGCTGCTCATGCCCGCTCCCGCTCGGCTGCGCGACCTGCATTGGGCGCCGGCGCAAGTGCGCTTGGGCCCTGAGGTGCGCGATCAGGAGCTGGGTGAAGTGCTGCTACCGGCGATCACGCCTGCCGCCTGGCGACACGCCGACGACGAGATTCGACTCGGTCGTGTGGTGGACTGGGAAGAGCTGCCCAACGGCGATTTTGCACCGATCGGCCAGAAAGTACTGGTCGTGGACGGACGGCACGTGCCGTTACTGCAGGTTCGGGAGCTGACGATCGCGCCAGCGGCCTGACTCTGTGCCACATGGCGGCGGCCGAGCCGGTCGGTGGGACCGCGACCGCGTCCGTCGCTCAATCTTTGAAGGAATTTGCTGATGCCGGTGAACGCCGACCTCGTTGCGCAGTGTCTCCAACCGATCGTCGGCGATAACCCCGCAGGCGCCGACCTCCGCTACGACGTGCGTCTCGATGCCATCAAGGAGGCGCGGCGCGAGGAAGATTTGCCAGGCTCCGAACGCAAGTTCGGCGACTGGAACGCGGTGGTGTCCACCACATCGCAGTTGCTGGCCCAGGAAACGAAAGACCTGCAGCTCGCCGCGTGGCTCACGGAAGCCCTCATGCGCAAGCAGGGCTTCTCGGGTCTGGCCACTGGGTTGGCCGTGCTCAACGGGCTCGTCGCCCAGTTTTGGGACGGGTTGTACCCGGAACTTGAAGATGGCGACGCCGAGCTGCGCGCTGGGCCGCTCGAGTGGGTGGGCGGCAAGCTGGCCATACCGGTCCGCCTCACACCACTCTACGGTGGGCTGTCCCTCGCCGACCTGGAGTTCGCGCGCGGCGTGCCCACCGAAGAGGAGGCCAAGGGCGAGCGGGCCAAGATGGAAGAGCGAACGGCCGCCATCGATGGCGGTCGCCCCACGCCGGAATCGGTCGCGGAACTGGCGGCCACGCTCACGAAAGCCAACGTCCGCGCGCTCCTGTCCGACTTGACGCTCAGCGGCGAGGAACTCGCGCAACTCGACGTCGCCTGCGAAGAGCACTTCGGAGACGTTGCGCCGTCGTTTGTGTCGCTTCGCAACGCGCTCGAGGAGCCGCGCCGTCAACTCCAGCAGATCCTGGCCGAAAAGCTCGCCACTGATCCCGACCCGCTAGAAGAGGAGCCGCTGGAGGGCAGCGCAGAGCTGGCCGTCGACCCGGACGCGCCACAAACGCCCGAACCGGTGAGCGCGGCCGACGCCGCCGCCCGTATCGCGATGGTCACCAAGTGGATGCGGCAGCAGAATCCCACAAATCCGGCACCCTACCTCCTGTTGCGCGGCTTTCGCTGGGGCGAGCTGCGTACGGCCGCTCCCGACGTCGACCCGCGTCTGCTCGAAGCTCCGCCTACCGCAACGCGCGCGCGTCTCAAATCAATGCTGCTCGACGGAAAGTGGCCTGAGCTGCTCGAGCAATCGGAAGTTCTGATGAGCGCGGCCGCCGGTCGCGGCTGGCTGGATCTCCAGCGCTATGTGCTCACCGCCTGCCACAACCTCGGCGGCACGCATGGCGCGGTGGCGGCGGTCGTCCGCAGCGAACTGCGTGCCCTGCTGGTCGCTCTCCCGCAGCTTTCCCGGATGATGCTCATGGACGACACGCCTGCCGCAAACGACGAAACGCGTGAATGGCTCGAGAACGACGTGCTCGCCGAGCCCACCGAGCCGGAAAATGGCGCGCCGACGGACGGCACGGACGATTTGCCGTCGGACGGCTCCGACATTCTCACACAGGCCCTTGAGGAAGATGCCAGCACCGCGCAGCTGGGCGGGCTCACCAAGGTGCGTACCTCGCGCACGCACGCGCGCCCGGGGCGCGACGTGTTCGTGTTTGCGTTGGGTGAGCTGTCGCAGAATCGTCCCAACCGCGCCATCGAACTGCTCATGGCCGAACTCACGCGCGACCAGTCACCGCGCGGTCGCTTTGTGCGACAAACGCAAATCGCGTACGTGATGGTAGAAGCGAATCTGGATGCTGTCGCCCGCCCGATCCTCGAGCGGCTCGTGGAAACGATCGAAGAGCGCAAGCTCGAACAGTGGGAAGCCGGACCATTGGTGGCGCAGCCGATTGCACTGCTGCACAAGGTGCTCAAGCGAGCGGGTGAGAGTTCCAGCAAGGTGGACGAGCTCTACCTGCAGGTGTGTCGACTCGATCCCATGCAGGCACTCGCGCTGCAGGCGAGCTGATGGGCGCTCACTTGCCTCTGTTTCGCGGGGATGGTTGACATGGCCCGTACGGAACTCGAGCGCTCAGTCCAGCCGTCGCTGCTCGATCGGCTCACCGACTTCGAGCTGGATCGCAGCACGGATGTGGCGCAAACGCGCGATCAGTCGGAACGCGCGTTTCGTCGATCCGTACAGCGCGATGTCGAGTGGCTGCTCAACACGCGGCGCGGCATGGTGACGGCCGGAGCGGCGCAGCCGGAAACGCACAACTCGGCACTCGAGTACGGGTTGCGCGATACGAGCGGACTGACCGTGGGCGGCACCGAAGGTCAGGCGTTGCTGGCCGACTATGTGCGTGATTCGTTGCGCCGCTTCGAGCCGCGGCTGGCCAATGTTGTGGTGACGATGCGCGAGCGCGATGATGAGAGCCCGCTGCAGGTGCGCTTCAGTATCCAGGCGACGCTGCGCATGGATCCCACTCCGGAACAGATCGTCTTCGATACGGTGCTCGAAGTCTCGAGCGGTACGTACGAAGTGGATGACGACGACTGATGCAGGACGACCTGCTGCTGTACTACGAGCGCGAGCTCACGTACCTGCGGAAGCTGGGCGCCGAGTTTGCGGCGCGGTATCCCAAGGTTGCCGCACGGCTGCAGCTCGAAGCAGGCAAGTGCGAAGATCCGCACGTGGAGCGATTGCTCGAAGGGTTTGCCTTTCTTTCGGCGCGCATTCACCGACGCCTTGACGACGATTTTCCGGAGATTTCGGAAACGCTGCTCGAGATGCTGCACCCGCAGCTCGTGCGTCCAATTCCGTCCATGAGCATTGTTGACCTCGCGCTCGATCCGGCGCAGGGGAAGCTGCCCGACGGGTTCCACGTGCCACGGGGCAGTGCCCTGCAGACGCGTCCCGTGCACGGCGCGCCATGCCTGTTTCGCACGGTGTACGACACCACGCTCTGGCCGCTTGAGGTCACCGCTGCCGAATGGGCGCCAGCGGGCCGCCTGGGAAGTGGCAGTGTCGGTCGCGATGCCGTGGGCGCCGTTCGTGTGGAGCTGCGCGCCTTTGAAGGCGTCAAACTGTCCACGCTCGGCATTGACGCGCTCCGTTTTCACCTCGCGGGCGATGTGGCGGTTGTCGATACGCTCTACGAGCTGCTCGTAAACAACTGCGTGCAAGTGGTTGTGCGTGATCCGGACCGTCCATCGGCACCAGCACAGGTGCTCGGCGCGCGCGCGATCTCGCCGCTTGGGTTTCGCGCTGCTGATGCGATGTTACCCACGCCACATCGCACGTTCGCCGGCTTCGCGCTGCTGCAGGAGCTCTTTGCGTTTCCGGAGAAATTCTACTTCGTTGACGTGGAAGGCTTTGGCGAAGCGATTCGTGCACTCGGTGCGACGGACCGTGTTGAGCTTGGCTTTCTTTTCAGCAGCTTTGATCGCCCGGAGCGCCGGCAGACACTCGAACTCGGCATCTCCGAGCGTACGTTCCGCACCGGTTGCACGCCCGCCGTGAATCTGTTTCAGCAGACGGCGGAGCCCATTCTCATGAGCGAGCGCGTGCACGAGCATCTCGTCGTGCCCGACGCACGTCGCCGGATCGAGGTGGAAGTGTGGTCAATCGATGAGGTGAAGCTGGTTGAGCACGAAGCCCGTTCGGCGCGCGTGGTGCCGCCGCTGTACTCGCAGCAGCATCACGTGTCCGGCACGGGCGAAGACCTGTTCTGGAACGCCTCACGTCGTGCGTCGGCGTGGCGAACCGATCGCGGCACCGACGTGGTGCTGTCCTTCACAGATCTCAGTGCGACGGTGCGCGTGCCCGATGTGGATGTGGTGTCGGTCACGACCACCTGCTGCAACGGCGACATTCCAAGCCGGTTGCCGTGGGGCACCGACGCTCGCGGTGATTTCGAGCTGGTGAGCGGCGGGCCCGTACGGAAAATTTCGGCCGTGGTGAACCCCACACGCGCCGTGCCACCGGCGCTTGGCAAGTCGTTGTTGTGGCGGCTGATTTCGTCGCTGTCGCTCAATCATCTCTCACTTACCGAAGACGGTCCGGCGGCGTTGCAGGAGCTGCTGCGGCTGCACAACACGGGTAACACGCTAAGCGCTGAACGGCAGATTGATGGACTCGTCGGTGTTCGCAGCACGCCCTCATTTGCGCGCGTGACCGCCGATCACGGCATTGTGTTCGCGCGTGGGCGACGCATTGAACTCGAGTTCGACGAAGAAGAGTTTCCGGGCGGTGGCATGTTCCTCTTCGCGAGCGTGCTGGAGCGTTTTCTCGCGCTGTACGCGAACATGAACAGCTTCACCCAAGTGGCGGTGCGCTCTCGTCAGCGGCGACGCCCGGTGGTGGAATGGCCGCCGCGCGCGGGTTGGCGCACGCTGTCGTGAGTTTTTGCACATGACGCAGCCTGCTTCCCCCACGCCGATCGACAACGCACAGGCAGAACGCATGCGTCTTGAGCGCGCGCTGCGTGCGCATGGCACCGGCTACGACTTCGTGCAAATGGTGCGACTGCTCATGCGGCTGCATCCTGAGCGCGCGCCCGTGGGCGGATGGGACGATCCGGCCGACGAAGTCGTGCGATTCACCGTACCACCGAGCCTCGCGTTTCCGCCCAGCCAAATTGCCAGGCTTACGTTGCCGGCGCACGGCGCGACCGAGCCCGCGCAAATGGCGGTGCGGTTCTTTGGCCTCACCGGTCCGCAGGGTGTTCTGCCGCACGTGTACACCGAGCACGCAGCCATTCGCAGTCGCGTTCGCGACACGGCGTTTCGCGACTTTCTTGATCTGTTTCATCACCGCACCCTGTCGTTGTTCTATCGCGCGTGGGAGCGGTATCGCACCACCGTTGCGGCGGAACGGGGCGAAGAAGATCGTCTGCGCTCGCACCTGCTCGACGTGGCCGGCGTGGGCACCGAAGACACGCGCCGCCGCAGCCAGATCGATGCGGACACACTCGCGTATTACGCCGGGTTGCTCGCCGTTCGTTCGCGACCGGCCGAAGGACTGGCGCAACTCGTGGCAGACGCCTTTCGCGTGCCGGCCAGCGTGGAGCAGTTTGTGGGCGAGTGGCGTTCGCTGCATGGTGGCGGACAGCTCGCGCTCGACGATGACGGTGCCGATGCACAGCTCGGCGCCGCCGTCATCGGCAATGCTGTGTACGACCCGCATGCGCGCGTGCGGCTGCGCCTCGGACCCATGACGCGCGCGCAGTTCGATCGCTTTTTGCCGGGCGGCGAGTCGCATGAGCAGCTGCGAAAGCTCGCCCGACTGTATGCTGATGATCAGGTCGGGGTCGAGGTGCAGCTCGTACTCGCGCGTGACGAAGTGCCCCAGGCACAGCTCGGGGTAAGCGGTGCACCGCGGCTGGGGCTGGGTACCTGGCTGCGTTCCAAACCGGCGTCGCGAGATGCCGATGACGTTCACCTTGCGCTCTGTTGAGCGCGATCACTGTTCTTTACGTTCGTCTGATGGAGAATCAATGGCTGTGAACCTGCGCGGTCTCATCGCGAAGCTCAACGCTCCCACACGGGGAGCGGTTGAAGGCGCCGCTGGCCTGTGCCTCGCGCGTACCAACTACGACGTGGAGATCGAGCACTTCCTGGTGAAGGCGCTCGATGCCGCTGACAACGACGTCGCGGTCATCCTCAAGCACTTCGGCGTCAATCGCTCGCGCCTGGCCGACGATCTCGCGCGCGCACTCGACCGGCTCAAGACGGGCAATGCGCGCACGCCGAGCCTGAGTCCGTCGCTGGTGAAGATGCTGAGCGAGGGTTGGGCCATTGGTTCAATCGAGTTCGGTGCACCACGCGTACGTCACGGCCATTGCCTGCTGGCGCTGCTCACGGTCGACGAGCTGGCGCGCATGGCGGCCGACATCAGCAAGGAGTTCGACAAGATCGCGCCCGAGGTGCTCAAGAAGGAGTTTGCCACAATCACGGCTGCATCTGCTGAGGCGGCCGCCGAGATCGGCGCGATCGATTCGGCGGCGTCCGCTGCGAGCGCGTCGTCGGGCGGTGGGGCGCCCAAGGCCGGTGGCCGTACGCCCAACCTCGATCAGTACACGGTGGATCTCACCGCCAATGCACGCGCCGGAAAAATCGATCCGGTGCTTGGCCGCGATTTCGAAGTGCGTCAGGTGATCGACATTCTCACCCGTCGCCGACAGAACAACCCGATTCTGGTGGGCGAAGCGGGCGTGGGCAAGACGGCCGTGGTGGAAGGCTTTGCGCGACGTATCGCCGAGGGCGATGTGCCGCCGCCGCTACGCAATGTGTCGCTGCGATCGCTGGATCTGGCGATGTTGCAGGCGGGCGCGGGCGTCAAGGGTGAGTTCGAAAATCGTCTCAAGGGACTCATCGAGGAAGTCAAGAACTCGCCAACCCCGATCATCCTGTTCATTGACGAAGCACACACCATGATTGGCGCCGGCGGTCCGGCCGGACAGGGCGATGCGGCCAATCTGCTCAAGCCGGCACTCGCGCGCGGTGAGTTGCGCACGCTCGCGGCCACGACGTGGAGCGAGTACAAGAAGTTTTTCGAGAAGGATCCGGCGCTGTCGCGTCGTTTTCAGCTCGTCAAGGTGGAGGAGCCGTCGGAGGACGTGTGCTGCGTCATGCTGCGCGCTGTCGTACCGGCGCTCGAGAAGCATCACAACGTTCGCATTTTGGACAGCGGTGCCGAAGCCGCCGTTCGGCTGTCGCATCGCTACCTGCCCGACCGCCAGTTGCCCGACAAAGCGGTGAGTGTGCTCGACACTGCCTGCGCGCGATTGGCGTTGGGGCAGAGCGCAACACCGGCGCCGGTGGAAGACGCGCGACGCACGCTCGACGACCTCTCGTTGCAGGACCGCGTGCTCTCGCGCGAGCAGGCGTCCGGCGCCGACCACCGCGAGCGTCTGGCATCCATCGCCACCAGACGCGAGGCCGTGCAGGCGGAACTCGCCACGCTCGAGGCGCGCTGGAACGACGAGCGGTCGCTCGTGGAACGCATCAAGGGCGTGCGCGTGAAGCTCGAGGAGCAGAGTGAGAATTCCGACGGTGCCGATGCCGTCACGCTACGCGAGGACTTGAACGCGCTGAACGGGGAACTCGAAACGATGCAGGGCGAGACGCCGCTGGTTCGCGTGTTCGTAGATGCGTCCATCGTGGGAGAGGTCATCTCCGGCTGGACCGGCATTCCGGTGGGCAAGATGATGCGCGACGAGCTGTCCACCATGCTTGAGCTCGAGCAGCAGCTCGGCGCACGTGTCATCGGCCAGGACCACGCGCTCGAGATGATCGCGCGGCGCGTACGCACGTCCAAAGCGGGTATTGAGGACCCCGACAAGCCCAAGGGTGTCTTCATGCTCGTTGGACCAAGCGGCGTGGGCAAGACGGAAACCGCGCTGGCGCTGTCCGACCTGCTGTATGGCGGCGAGCACAACATCATTACCATCAACATGTCGGAGTTTCAGGAGCCACACACCGTCTCCACCCTCAAGGGTTCGCCGCCGGGCTATGTGGGATACGGCGAGGGTGGCGTGCTCACCGAAGCCGTGCGTCGACGTCCGTACAGCGTGGTGCTGCTCGACGAAGTGGAAAAGGCACATCCCGACGTGCTGGAGCTCTTCTTCCAGGTATTCGACAAGGGCGTGATGGAAGACGGTGAAGGGCGGCAGATCAACTTCCGCAACAGCCTCATCATTCTCACGACCAACGCCGGCACGGAGTCGATCATGAAGCTCACCGCCGATCCGGATACGATGCCGTTCCCCGATGCCATGGCGAAGACACTCAAGCCCGAGCTCGACGCGGTCTTCAAGTCCGCGTTTCTCGGTCGCATGGTGATCGTGCCCTACTACCCGGTGCGCGACGAGAACCTCAAGCAGATCGTGCGACTGAAGGTGCGAAAGATTGCGCGTCGCCTCAACGAGGCGCATCGTGTGGAGATGCTGTACGACGATACGCTGATTTCGCAGGTGGCCGCGCGCTGCACGGAAGTGGAGAGTGGCGCGCGCAACGTTGACAACATCCTGAGCAATACACTGTTGCCGGAGATCTCGCGCATGCTGCTCTCGTCCATGGCCGAAGGCCTGCATGCGACGGGTCTGCGCGTGGGTGTGGGAGACGACGGCGACTTCACGTACGAACCGGTCGCCGATACGGCCCTGGCGGCAGTCTGAGCCGGCGGGTTCACGCGCACCTTCGAGGAAACGCCTGATGGCCTATTCGCAGAAAGGTCGCCCGTTCCGACTGGACACACCGCTCGGAGAGGACGTGCTGTTGTTGACGCGCTGGGAGGGGGAGGAGCATGTGTCGTCCTTCTTCCGGTTCACCGCATTCGCGATCAGCGAACGTGGTGACCTGGCGGCCAAAGACCTGCTGCTCAAGTCGGTCACGCTGCACGTGCGATTGGACGATGGGTCCGACCGCACCATCGACGGTGTGGTCAGCCGAATGGCACGGGGCGGTAGCGTGGTCGCGGGTTACACGGGTTACACGCTCGAGATCATGCCGTCGCACTGGGTGCTCGCGCTCGACGAGGGGTTTGAAATTTTTCAGAACAAGTCGGCGCGCGACATTGTCGACGAGTTGCTCAAGGGCACGCCGCACGAGTGGAAGCTTACGCGGACGCTCGATCCGCGGCCGTACTGCTTTCGCTATCGCGAGAGCCGATGGCAGTGTGTGGCGCGCCTGCTGGAGCAGGAGGGCATCTTCTTTCGCTTCGACCACAAGGGCAGTGAAGCAAAACTCGTGCTCGGCGACTCCACCGCGTCGGCACAACCGGCGTGGGGGGTGTCCAAGCTCAAGTTCAGTGCGCAACGGCATATCGGTACGCATCTCTCCTCGCTCTCGGTGGAGTCGCTTCCATACGTGGCCGAAACGCGCGTGCGCACGGCGAGCGAGTTCCTCGCCACCAAAAACATCGGTGACGTGACGGCGGCGTCGGGCGGGTTCAGTCCACCTGGAGACGCCAAGGCGTATCTGTTCGAGCAGCAGGCTGCGGCCCATCGCGCCGGCATCTCGCACAGCGGCGGCGAGACGGCGAGTGATGCGGCCAAGCTTTCGGCCGACGTGAAAGCGTACTCACGACTCCGACAGGAGCGCGCCGAGGCGATGGCGGTGACATACCTGGGTACATCCAGCTGTACCGGGCTGGCCTCGGGCGCCAAGACCGAAGTAGTGGAACATCCGGACGCCGGCATGAATGCGTCGCTCTTCGTGACCACGGTGATGCACCAAGGCAGCAATGGCTCGTACCACGCGGCGGACGAACTCAAGGAAAGTTACAGCAACACCTTCCGCGCGATTCCCGCCAACACGCCGTTTCGCCCGGAACGTGTTACCCCATGGCCGCGTGTGAGTGGGTCGCACGTTGGGGTCGTGGTAGGCCCCGAGGGCGAGGAGATCTACACCGACAAGCACGGTCGCGTGCAGGTGGTGTTCAAGTGGGACGTAGACGACTCACGCAAACTCACGCACTCCTGCTGGATTCGCGTGGCGCAGTCGTTTGCGGGCCAGCAGTTTGGCAGTGTGTTCCTGCCGCGGATCGGCCACGAAGTGATCGTTGAGTTTCTGGACGGGAACCCCGACAACCCCGTGGTCGTGGGCAGCCTGTACAACAGCGCCAACCTGCCGCCATGGGCGCTGCCCGAAAACAAGACGCAAAGCGGCGTGCGGACCAAGAGCACGCTCAAGGGCGGCGCCGACAACTTCAACGAGCTGCGCTTCGAAGACAAGAAAGACGCGGAGCAGATCTACATGCAGGCCGAGAAGGACCTGCACACACTCGTGAAGAACGACGAGCTGCGCGAGGTGAACCACGATCGCACCACCGTGGTCACCAACCACGACACGCGCACGGTCACGGAAGGCAACGACACGCATACCATCGAGAAGGGAGAGCAGAAAGTCACTGTCTCCGACAACAATCGCACCTTGCATGTGGAGAAGAACCACACCGTTACCGTGAACGGCGAGGAGTCAATCACGGTGGCGAAGGACCGCAAGGTGGTGGTGAATCAGAACCAGTCGCACGAGGTGGCCAGCGACAACAAAGTGACCATCAAGGGCAAGCAAGACACGAAGATCTCCGGCAACGATACCACGAAGGTCGAGCAGGGAAACGTGTCGCTCGAGGTGAGCCTGGGCAACCTCGCCACCAAGGTAAAAATGGGCAACATCACCGAGAAGGCCGACCTCGGCAGCATCACGCTCGAGGCGATGCAGAGCATCACGCTCAAGGTCGGTGCCAACTCCATTGTAGTGAATCAGTCCGGCGTCACGATCAAGGGCATCATGGTGAAGGTGGAAGGCACGGCCATGGCGCAGATCAAGGCGCCGATGACGCAGGTCAATGGTGATGGCATGGTGATGATCAAGGGCGGCATCACGATGATCAACTAACCGTAAGAGTATCATGACCACGCCACTTGTTGTGTCTTCCGATCCAATGGCCGCGCTCTCGCCGCTGATGCGCTGGCTGCTGCAGCGCGCCGCGCCCGATGACGCGGCGCTCGAACTGGTGAAGCCCGAACTCACGCTCGACGTGATGTACGACGCGTGGCTCGCGGATGAGCAGGTGCCGTCGGCGATTCGTCTCATCGCGGCGGTACTGCCGTCGCGTGAAAGCATCTGGTGGGCGTGGATTTCGGCTCGGCACGCCACGCAGATGCCCGGAGGTGTGGCGCCCACGGCCGATGTGCATACGGCACTCAGCGCTGTTGAGCAGTGGATCGTGCGACCGGATGACGGCACGCGTCGCGCGGCTTGGGACGCGGGCAGCGCGGCGGGACTTGATACGCCGGTGGGCCTCGTAGCATCGGCGGTGTTTCTCACCGGCACCACCATTGGACCGAGCAATCTTCCCCCCGTTCCGCCGCCGCCGGCCGCTGGGGTTCCGCTCATTGGCGGCGCCGTGTTGCTCGCCGCGTCGACCAACACCGACGCGACGCAAATTGCCCCTACTCGTAATGCGTTCGCCGCTCAGGGACTGGAGATCGTCAAGCGACTGGGTGGCTGGGACGCCGCCGTGCAGCAGGCGCACAATACGCACCAGAGTGCCGTGCAGGAATACGACCGCGCGGTCGCTCCCACCGAAATCAAGGCCACCTGACATGGGACAGCCAGCCGCTCGCGTCAGCGACATGCACGTTTGCCCGATGGTCACGCC
This sequence comes from Gemmatimonadales bacterium, assembly GCA_038203795.1. Classification (GTDB taxonomy): domain Bacteria; phylum Gemmatimonadota; class Gemmatimonadetes; order Gemmatimonadales; family Gemmatimonadaceae; genus JAABRT01. The sequence goes on along the minus strand of JBBRDP010000025.1, from coordinate 1,564 downwards.
GGGCCTGCCGCCCATTCCTCATGTGGGCGGACCCATCCTGCCACCGGGCGCGCCTACCGTGCTGACTGCCAAGCTCCCGCAAGCCACCGTGAGCGGCATGTGCGTCTGCGTTGGGCCCCCAGACGTCATCGTGAAAGGATCGATGACCGTACTCGTCCAGAAACTTCCCGCCGCACGAATGGGTGACATGACGGCACACGGCGGCAGCATTGTGCTCGGCGCGCCGACGGTGCTCATCGGCGGTTGAGCCCGGGCGCACGCGTCACGCCCGGGCTGTTGCTGCTCAGTCGTCGCCGAAGTACTTCTTGCGCTTCTCCATGCCAATATCGCTGCGCACGTTGTTTTCGCTCAGCGCTTCGCGCAAGAAGTCCTTGAGGCCGACGGTGCGATACTCCTCGCTGCGGCTGTCGCGACCCGCGTCGCCGTAGAGGTAGTGCATGCAGTGAATGAGCTCGTGTGCCAGCGTGGTGTGCATCGGCAGTGGTTCGCCTGATTTGGTCATGACTTCGCGGTTGGCAAAGAACATGTAGCACACCGAGCCTGCGCCCGCCTTACCGTTCGCATCGATCTCACTTGCGTTGCGATTGTCGGCCTGCGCCTGACACTTGGCGGCCATCTTGAGCTTGAGTCCGCCTGCGCCACCGACCTTGCCGGCCCTCCAGTCCTCGTAGACCTTCTTCCCGCCCGCGCCTTGGAAACCACCAGCGTTGACTCCTGAGGTGTACGCCCGGTCAATGGGCGGCGTGATCAGCACATGGCAGTAGTTGGGCCAGTTTGACGGCTTGTGACCCGGCTTCGCGTCCTTGATCTTCGCAAGGATTTTTTTCATGGTGTCTGATCCGTCCAGCATTTTCAGGGAAGTCATCACATTCGCCTCAAAAAACGGATCCTGCGAGTCTTCGTACTGAATCGCCAACATGGGATACTGCGATGGACGCTTGGTAATGTGCATGCACGCTCCTGGCTCCAGGCCGTAGAATGGATGTCGAGCGGAGAATGTCGCACCTCACACATTAGTTGTAAAGAACGCACGCCGCGTTACAGTCGGCCTGGCTAGCAATACGCGCCGCACAACTCTGGCGCAACCAGCTGCAGCGCAGCACACTTCAGCATGCCTACTCCATCAAAGTTCCTGCTCCGCACGCGCTCGGTCACGGCCATCACCGCCATCGCGCTGATCACGCTGCCGCTCACGCCGCTGGCCGCCCAAGCGCCGGACGCTGACAGAAAAGTCGCGTTGCCGCTCAAAGCCGCACGCACCCACACATTCACCACCACCAAGGGCACCTGGCTCTCGCTCGATGTCTCGCCCGATGGACAGACCATCGTGTTTGACCTGCTCGGCGATCTGTACACGTTGCCCGTTGGTGGCGGCAAGGCCACGCGACTCACCTCCGGCATGGCATACGATGTGCAGCCTCGCTACTCGCCTGATGGTTCGCGCATTGCGTTTGTGAGCGACCGTTCCGGCGGCGACAACGTGTGGCACATGAAGGCCGATGGTTCCGACACCACGCAGCTCACCACCGGCAACAACAATCTCTACGTCTCGCCGGAATGGGCG
>JBBRDP010000024.1:0-25173 GCA_038203795.1 Gemmatimonadales bacterium | reverse complement strand
ACGGTGGTACTGCCTGGTGACCCGCTGGTTGCCGTGGCCGATCCCACGGCCTTGTTGCTGGAACTGCGCTTGACCGACCGCCTGGTCGCGGACGTGGCCCCCGGTAGCGAGGTGACGTTCACGCTGGTGGGCGAATCGGCGGGCACCGCGACCGGTCGCGCTGTTGTCTCGCGGGTTGCGCCGATCATCGAAAACGCCACCCGAACCACCATCGTGCTGGCGAACATCACATCCATGCCCGCAGGCGCGCGCGCCGAGCGCTTTGCGACGGCGCAACTGACCGGTCGGGCCGATGGTGAGGCACTGGTCGTGCCCATGCAATCGGTACAGGCGCTCGCGGGTGATACGGTGGTGATCGTGGCCGAGCAGCGCGGTGAAGGGTTGCACATTAAAGCCGTGCGCGTGCGCGTGGGGCGACGCGATGCCACGCATGCGGAAATTCTTGTGGGGCTCGAAGCGAATCAGGCCGTCATCGCCCGCGGCGCTAGCATCGCGCGTGCCGAGTTGATCAAGCGCCGCGAAGGAGGCGGTGGTGAGTAGCATGCCGGTGAACGAATCGCCGGACAGCGCGCACGACACGGGAAAGAAGCCATCGTTGCTCGCGCGATTGGTTGGCGGTTCCATGGCGCGTCCCGCGCTCGTACTTGTCGGCGTTGCGGTGACGGTGGTCGTGGGCGTGCTCGCCTTTCTCCGTCTTCCGTTCGATGCCTTTCCGGATCTCACCGGCGTGCGCGTCGAAGTGATTACAGAAGCACGTGGCTACGCGGTCGATGAAGTGGAACAGTTGGTCACGTACCCGATTGAATCGGTGCTCATGGGTGTGGAGGGCGCCGAACAGGTACGCTCCACGTCCAAGGCTGGCCTGTCGCTGGTCACGATTGCGTTTGTCGACGGCACCGATTTGTATCACGCGCGCACGCTCGTCACGCAGCGCATCGGCGATGCAAAAGGCGATCTCCCCGACGGCGTTGACCCCATGCTTGGTCCAGTCTCCACACCACTCGGCGAACTGTATCAGTACGTGGTGGAGAGCGATTCCCTGTCGTTGACCGAGCTCAAAGCACTGCACGACTATGTGATTCGTCCCCGTCTGCGCAGTGTGCCGGGCGTGAGCGAAGTGAACTCGTGGGGTGGTTTGATCGAGCAGGTGCAGGTGCAACTGGATCCATCCGCGCTGGCGGCCTACGCCTTGACGCCGGGTGATGTGCACGATGCGCTCGCGGCTAATTCCGTGGCGTTCGGTGGCTCGTATGTCGAGCGTGACGGCGAGCGGTGGACGCTGCGCGGTCTTGGTCGTGTCGCGGCGGCCGACGATCTGCGCGCGGTCGTGATACGCGCGGTGGATGGGACGTCGGTACGCATCGGTGATGTGGCCACGATCGAAATCGGTGCGCTCCCGCGCTTCGGTGCGGTGTCTCGCGATGGTACGCACGAAACAGTCTCCGGCATGGTGCTCAAGCGAAAAGGCGAAGACTCACGGCGTGTGATCGCCGGTGTGCTCGAGCGACTCGATGAGGTGCGCAGCACGCTGCCATCGCACGTGAAGATCACACCGTTTTACGATCAGAGCGCGCTGGTCACGCGAACCACACACACGATTCTGAGCAATCTCGCGCTCGGCGGTGTGCTGGTCGTGGCCGTGTTGTTTCTGTTCCTTCGGGACGTGCGCGCGTCACTGCTGGTCGCCAGCGTGATCCCGCTGAGCATGCTCATCGCGTTCGCCGCCATGTGGGCGACGGGCGCGTCGGCCAACCTCATGAGTCTCGGCGCACTCGACTTCGGACTGCTCGTCGACGGCGCCATCGTCATGGTGGATCAGTTCGTACGGCAGTTCGAAGGCAAGGACTCGGTGATGGCGGAGGGTGTGACGCCCGAGCAGCGCCGCGAGCGACTGCGCCGTTCCGCGATCGAGGTCGCGCGTCCGGTGTTGTTTGGCGTGTCGATCATTGTGGCGGTCTACATCCCGATCTTCACGCTCGAGGGCATGGAAGGCCGCATGTTCCGGCCGATGGCGTTTACGGTGGTGGTCGCGGTACTCGGTTCGCTTGTCCTCGCGCTCACGTATGTGCCGGCGATGGCGGCGCGCGTGCTCAAGCCGGTGGCGCGGAAGCCATCGCCCGGATTTGACAAACTTGTGAATGCGTATGGAAACGCTCTCGATCAAACATTGCATCATCCGCGCCTGGTGGTTGCGGGCGCCGTGGTGCTCGTGGCCGGAGCGTTGCTCGTGTTGCGCAACACAGGCACCGAGTTCATGCCTCGGCTCGACGAAGGGGCGATTCTGGTGAACACGCGTCAGTTGCCGAGCACGTCGCTCGAGGAAGCGATGCATTTGGCGCGGGCCGCGGAAACGATTATCAAGCAGTTCCCCGAGGCCATCACCACGATCACCAAGCAGGGACGTCCCGATCTCGCCACCGAGGCCATGGGTCTGTTCGAAGGCGATATGTACGTACCACTCTTGCCTCGCGATCAGTGGACGACCGCCAAGACACGGGAGGGACTCGTGGCCGCCTTCGATTCCGCGTTGCGCGTGATTCCCGGGCTCGATGTCGCGTTCACCCAGCCCATGGCGATGCGGCTCGATGAAGCGGAAAGTGGCATCAAGACCGATCTTGGTGTCAAAGTCTTCGGCTCTGATCTCGATCAGATCCGAGCGGTCGCGGAACGTATCCGTGACGTGGTTTCGCGTGTGGACGGCGCGTCCGGTGTGATGGTGGAAGTGAGCGAAGGGGCGGGCGAGCTGCGGATCACGCCGCGTCGCGATGCCCTGGCGGCGTACGGACTGAGCATTGACGATGTGCGCGCCGCGATCGACTATGCGACGGCACGCCGCACCGCAGCAGAGCTCGTGATCGGGCCGCGTCGGATTCCGATTGCCGTGGTGTTGCCCTCGGCGCTGCGTAGCGATCGCGAGGCGTTGGCGAATCTTCCCATGCGCACATCGGCCGGTTCCCTCGTTCCGTTGGGCGCGGTGGCCGATCTCACGTACGCAGAGGGACCCGAACTCATCGGCCACGAAGACGCACAGCGTCGCACACTCGTGGTCGCCAACGTGCGTGGTCGGGATCTGGGTGGATTCGCCGCCGAGGTGCAGCGTCGCGTCGCCGCGGACGTGGTGATGCCGGCGGGCGTATTTCTGGAGTGGGGAGGTCAGTACGAGAATCAGCAGCGCGCGATGCAACGGCTTGAGCTGGTCGTTCCAGCGGCGATCGTGCTCATTCTGCTCCTGCTCTACGGCGCGTTCGGGTCGTGGGGGCAGGCCACGATCGTGCTGCTGAATGTCCCGTTCGCGCTCGTGGGAGGCGTCGCCGCGCTGTGGGTGCGCGATCTGAACCTGAGCCTGTCGGCGGCGATCGGCTTTATCGCCCTGTTCGGTATCGCCGTGCTGAACGGCGTGGTGCTGGTGGAGCACCTGAATCATCTTCGGGCCACCGAGCACGATCTTGAGCGGCGCGTTCGCAAAGGCGCGCGCGATCGTCTGCGCCCGGTGTTGATGACGGCGTTGGTGGCCAGCCTCGGCTTCGTGCCGATGGCGCTCTCGCAGGGGGCCGGCGCGGAAGTACAGCGTCCTCTGGCGTCCGTCGTGATCGGCGGGCTCATCACATCCACGTTACTGACACTCTTCGTGCTTCCATTGCTCTACCGAGCGCTGGAAGCACGACAGAGCAAGCGTCACTTCAAGATGTAGTACAACCCGTAGAGCGTCATCCCGGCACCGGCCGCGACCAGCAGGTTCCCGGGCGTATCGTCCACGTCGGACCCGATAATCATTGCCGCCACGCCGACGATCACCAGCGCGACGTTGCGTCCAAGTCCCGGGCCACGCTGCTCGCGCTCAACGGTCGGCGCGTCGAGGCTGCGTGACGCAGACGGCACGTAACGTACGAGTCCAGGCATGAGAACCGGCCCGATGGGACTCGCCTCGGTCGCGGCGATCGCTATGGCGACTCGCGCGGCGGGCGACGCGTCATCGATTTGACTGATCTGCGCGGGACGCGCGGAATCCATGCGATCCTGAAGCACGGCCTCCTGACTCATCGCCACCGATGACCACGTGAGCGCAAGGGTCGAAGCGGCGACGAGAAGCATCCAGCGTCCGATGACGGGACGAGCGGCGACGCGAACGGATGATAGAGACATGCAGAGGCTCCAGAATAAGGGGATTGGACACAGAGCACAGTCGCGGCACGACTGCGCCGCGCCGGGACCGTATGACTGTCACCCAGGTGATCAGGTCGTGTTCCCCTTTGCAACATCCGTCACACATCGCTCGGCACACGATGCGTGCGTGCGGCCTCCGGTGAGGTCGCTTCCCCTCGCTGGCGCGACGCGTTGCCGCGCGACACTTTGCGGGAGGATTGTCACCCTCACCCGCCAAGCCCATGCACGCGCCGAACGCTCCGCCCAAAAAGCTTCGTAAGCAGTTCAGCAATACCTCGTATCCGCTCGTCGTGCTCAAGTTTGAGGACGGTCACGAAATCAAGATCTATCAGGGCACCGGCAAGGTGTTCGATGCATGGGCCGGTGAGCGCGTGAAGATCATGGCCGTGCACGATCTCACGGCCAAAGAGTGGGAACTCGTGGAAACGCGCACGGGCGACCGTTTCGACGACGCGTCCAGCGACACATGACGCGCGCCAGCCGCTGTGTCGCGGCCGCTCTGTGTCTGCTGACGGCCGCCGGCGCGTCAGCCCAGTCCTCGAACGCGTCCGTCGACACGGCGGCACTCTCCGCCGTGCTGCAACGTGAAGCAGCGGCGCACCGTGGCGTGGTAGGCTACACCGTGCGCGAACTCGACGCCGGATGGAGTCTGTCGCTGCGCGGCGATGAACCGTTTCCCACGGCCAGTCTGATCAAGGTGCCCGTGTTGGTCACCGTGTTTGATCTGGTCGCCAAGGGGCGTTTGTCGCTCGACGACCAGCTCACGGTGTTGCCCATCGATGTGGTGCCGGGCGCCGGTCTGTTGCAGCACCTGCATCCCGGCATCATCATCACCGTACGTGACGCGGCGTGGTTGATGACGACGATCAGCGACAATACGGCCACGAACCTGTTGCTCGATCGCATTATCATCCGGCGCGTGTGGGACAAGATGGACTCGCTCGGACTCACGCGCACGCGCGTGCATTCGAAATCGTTTTTGCGTGCGTCGAGTGTTGCGATGGACAGCTCCGCGAAATACGGACTTGGTGTGACGACGCCCAACGAGATGGCTCGGCTCTTCGCGCTGCTCGCCGACGGACGCGCCGTGTCGCCCGCCGCCGATTCCGTCATGCGCGATTTCCTGGCCGCCAACGAAGACGGACAGTTGCTGCAGCGTCGCGTCAGTGGCGTGCGTGCCCCGCACAAAACGGGCGCCACGGACTCGGTGCGCACGGAGTGCACGCTCTGGTATCTGCGGTCGCGTGTGGTGGCCTGCGTATTCACGCGCGAGAACGCCGACACGCGCTGGGTGCTGGACAGCGAGCCGCAACTCTTGATGGCTCGTATGGGCGAACACATTGTCGGCGCATGGAAGTAGCCCATTGGCGCGTAGACGGCCGCGCATTGCGCAACCGCGTACCGCGATCTAACATCGGGCGTGCCTGAATTGCCGCCGACTGTCATCTACGTTGCTGCGCCCGTCCAGGCCGCGCTCTCGCGCGGACATGCGGTCGTCGCCCTCGAAAGTTCCGTGATCGCGCAGGGATTGGCGATTCCGTCCAATCGTCTGGCCGTCGATCTCATGCGGGCCGGTGTCGAGCGTGCGGGGGCCATCCCCGCCATCACGGCCGTCGTGCGAGGCGTGCCGTCGGTGGGGCTGTCGCACGACGACCTCGAACGCTTTCTCGCCCGCACGGGTGTACGCAAAGTCTCCGCGCGCGACCTTGCGTGGTGCATGACCGAAGGCGCCGACGGTGCTACCACCGTGGCGGGCACACTCGCCCTCGCATCACGCGCCGGTCTTGCGGTGTTTGCGACCGGCGGGATTGGCGGCGTCCATCGCGACGCCCCATTCGATGAATCGGCCGACCTGGTGGAACTGGCGCGCACGCCGATGATCGTCGTGTGTGCGGGCGCCAAAAGCATTCTCGATCTGCCAGCCACGCTGGAGCGACTGGAAACACTGGGTGTCCCGGTGTTGGGCTACCAGACGCGCGAACTGCCCGGCTTTTTCACGGCGCACACAGGGCTGCTGCTCGACGCGTCGGCCGATTCGCCAGCCCGCATCGCGGAGACGTGGCGCCATCATCGGGCACTCGGGCGCACCGGTGGTATGCTCGTGGTGCAGCCACCGCCGGCCCATGCGGCGCTCAGCGAGGAACTCGTGGCCGAGGCGACCGCCCGGGCGCTGGAGCGGGCACGCGCCAGCGGTGTGCGCGGCGGCGCGGTGACACCCTTTATGTTGGCCGAGGTTGAGCGTCTAACAGAAGGAGCGTCGGTCGCCGCCAATTTGGCACTGCTGGAGGCCAACGCGGTGACCGCCGGCGAAATTGCCGTGGCGTTGGCCGATTTTCATCGCAGTTGAGAGAACCTTCTGCTGTTGCACAGCGTAGATTGTATGCAGGTCCGCAGTTGAACTTGCAGTGAAGCGCGCGGTACTATCCGGTAACCCGTTCGCGATGGAGGCTCGACCCGACATGCCGAACCCGTTCTTGAGCTCGGAAGAGTACGACGAGCGTGCGCACGCCTTGTACAATGAGGCGCGCTACGACGACGCACTCGATGTATTGCGCGAAGGACTCGCGCTGTATCCCAGCGCCGTGGAGTTGCACGTCGGCGTAGGATACGCACGGCTGGCGCGTGAGGAATTCGCCTGGGCGCGTCGTGCGTTTGACGAAGCGCTGCTGCTCGACCCCGAGCATGAAGATGCGCTCGCGGGTGCGGGCGAGTTGCATCTCAAGTTCGGTCGTGTGGATGAGGCCATGCAGGCCTTTCACCAGACCCTCGAGCTGGGATATGAAGATGACACCGATCTGATGTTGCAGATCGGACGCGCCTTGTTCCGCGAAGGGTTCATCGATCAGGCGCTGGAGTATTTCGAACGGGGCGTCGCGCACGCCGCAGACAGCGCCGAGGCGGTGGCGTGTGTCGGCTACGCGCAGCATCGATTGGGCCGTGACGCCGACGCCATCGCCACGCTGCGATCCGCGCTGGCGATCGACGCGTCGTTCGGTGAGGCCCGCGTGTATCTCGCGAACTTGCTATACGACGCAGGGCAGCTCGAAGCGGCGTTGGCTGAGTTCGAACGCACCACCCCCGAAGATCATTGGGACGAACTTGGGATCTGGCGGCTGGTCGAGTTGCGCAAATCCACGGGCGGGCTCACGGACGATGCGCAGTCGCTCAAGCCGTGGGACGAACGCCTTACCGAGATTTCTGAGGAGCCTGACGCAATCGACGAGTTGCTCGCAGAGGTGGAAACCTCGTTCATGGAGAACGAGGGCGCCGCCGAGGCCCAGACGCAGGGACACCTGGAGATGCTCGGCTCGCTCCTCGACGGACTCGCCCAGGATCGTGATCACGACTCGTCGGCCGATGAGGCGCTCGCGCTCGACGCCGCCACGCGTCCATCGCCGCACACATCGCGTGAACTCACGGCCGAAGCAGATCACCGGGTGGTGCTGCGTGACGGCCGATCGTTCGAAGGCTCGTGGGACGAAATCGTCGCCGCGCTACGCGACGCGCAGGATGCCTCCCGATCGGTGGCCGAGTATATGGCGGTGGAGGCGCGACGGCAGTACGGCGCAACCGGCATGCACATCTCAACGCGCGGCTCGGAAGAGTTCCTGCGTGGCAGCGAGCATGCGGGGCTGCTCCGGATTTTGCGGTGATACGTCCGGCGGTGTGTGACGCACTCCGCTGAGCACGCGCGTGACGCCTTCGCGGTTGCGCGACCGGTGCTCGACGGCGTGCGGCGCAACTCCGCCCCTGGCGGATTGAGTCGTGACGAAGTGCGCGGTGCGTGGGAGGCCGTCGCGCGTGTGTTGCGTGCGATCGCGCCCTCCGACACCGCCGGCGATGCGAAAGCCCTGGTGGGTGCGCTGCGACAAGGCGGGCTCTGCACACTCGACGAGGCCCATGGTCTCATCGACTTGCACGCGCTCTCGGTTCGGCTCGACGCCGATCCAGCCGGAACCACCGCTGCCGGCGAGCTCCCGAGGCAGCTGGTGGCGAACGCGACGCGAACACTCGAACGCATGGTGCAGACCGCCGGTGATTCCACGAATGCGGCGCCGCTCTATGCGGAGTATGCCCGCGCGGCATCGCTGCCGCCCATGCCGCCAGCGTCATCGCCACCTGCAACGCCGCTGTCTCCACCGCGGTCACCACCGCGGTCACCACCGCAGTTCGAGTCAACCGTCGCGCCACTTCCACCACCTGCGGGCGGCGGCGGGCGATCGAGCGCGTTTGTCGTCGGATTGGTGCTCGTGTGTCTTGTGGCAGCCGGCGTCGCGGCCGTGCTGTTTACGCGCATCGCCGACCGGGATGCGATGGCCCAAGGCGTCACGGCCTATGAGGCGGGTCAGCGGGTGGCCGCACGCATTGCATTCGAACAGGCACTCGCCAACGATCCATCGGACGCTCGTCCGCTCGTGTTTCTGGGGCGATTGTCGCGTGAAGAAGGGGATCTCGCGCAAGCGCGTCGTCTGCTTGAGCAGGCAGTCCAGCGCGACCCCGGGTATGCACTGGCGCACCGTGAACTCGCCGCAGCGCTACTGGCCGACGGACAGCCCGAGCTGGCGCGGCGATTCTATGTGCGCGCGCTCACCATCGACCCCGACGATCGTCTCGCGCAGGGGTTTCTCGGCTGCGCGTTGGCGCGACTCGGACGTATTGATGAAGCGAAGCGTTGGACTGATCGCGCCGGTCCGGGCGACTGGGTCGCCTGCGCCAACGCCAGCATTCCTCCCGTGAACCCATGACATCGTCCACAGTGTTGAGTGATAGCGCCCGCGCCCGAGCGGCTGCGCTCCTGGTGCACGAGCAGGTGTCCCGTTTCGTACTGCCGAACGGTCTAACGCTGATCGTGCGCCGCGATACGTCGGCGCCGGTCGTTGGCATTTATACGCATGTCAAGGCCGGCTACTTCGACGAAACCGACGATCGCGTCGGCATCGCGCATGTGCTCGAACACATGTATTTCAAGGGCACGCCATCGCGCGGCGTGGGCGCCATCGCGCGCGAAACCAAACTGGCCGGTGGCTGGCTCAACGCGCATACGATTTACGATCACACGGCCTACGTCGCGGTGTTGCCCGGTACCGCGTTTGAGCGCGGGCTCGACATTCAGTTTGACGCGTATGCGCATTCGCTGATTGACGCCGGTGAACTGGCGCGCGAACTCGAAGTGATTGTGCAGGAAGCGTTGCGTAAACGCGATGCGCCCGGCGCGGTCACCGTGGAGTCGCTGTTCGCGCTGCTGCATGATCAGCATCGCATCCGTCGCTGGCGTATCGGTGATCCGGACGAGCTGCGCCGTTTCACGCACGACATGCTGCACGCGTTCTATCGCACATGGTATGTGCCGTCGAACACAATTCTCTCGATCGTCGGCGACGTCGACCCGGAGTCGGTGCACGCCGCGGTGCTGGCGCGCTACGGAGGACTGGCGGCAGGCGTGGTGGAGCGCGCTGCGGCGCCAATTGAAGAGGCGGCACCCGGCGTACGCGTGCGCGAACTCACCGGTGATATTGCGCAGGCGCATGTCGCGTTCGGATGGCGCACGCCGCCGCAGCAGCATGCAGACACGCCGTTGCTCGATCTCGCCGCCATCATTCTTGGCTCTGGCCGGGCGTCGCGATTCTATCGCGCGGTGCGTGAACGACAACTCGCCTCCGGTGTGTCGGCGTATCAATACACGTCGGGCGATGTGGGCGTGTTCGTGGTGCACGTGGAAACGCCGCCTGAGCGCTTGGCCGACGGTGCGCTGGCGACCTGGCGCGAAGTGCAGGCCGCCCGCATGTTCGGTGTGCGCCGCGATGAGCTGCAGCGCGCGCAGCGCGTGCTCGAAGCGCGTTGGCTCCGGCGACTGGAGACCATGGATGGCCAGGCCGCGTATCTCGCATCGTGGGAAGCTGAGGGCGGCACGTCGCTGGGCGTCAAATACTACGATCGTGTCATGGCAGCGACGGCCGACGACGTGCAGGGGGCGCTACAACGCCATCTCGATCCAACGCAGGCGAGCATGCTCGTGTATCGACCGCACCGCTCCACATCGTTACCCACGGACGCGGCGGCATTGCGCGGCTGGCTGGCCAGCACCGCAGGTGAGGACAGCGTGGTGGCGCCGCGCACGGCGGAACCAGACACAGACCCTGACCACCGCGTTGATCATGCTCCGGCGGCCGCAACGGTGATCTCGGCACCACGGCCCGAACGCACTGTGCGCGACGTGCACGTGTTCCGCACGTCGCGCGATGTACCGGTGCTTGTTCAGGCGCGGCGCGGCACACCGCTCGTGAATATCGGTGTGTTTCTACGAGGTGGCGCGGTGTCGGAGCCGGAAGGCGCGCAGGGGCTCTCCCGTCTCATGGCGCAGAGCGCGCTCAAGGGCACGCGCACGCGTACCGGTGCCGACATTGCCCTCGCGTCCGAGTTGCTCGGTGGCAGTATCGGCGTGAGCGCGGGGCTCGAGAGTCTCAGCTGGAGCATGTCGGTGCCGGTGCGCCACCTCGAGGAGGCGCTCGGCTTGCTGGCCGATGTCGTGCAAGCGCCCACCTTCGACGCGAGTAGCGTTCACACGGAACGTCAGTTGGCGATCGCCGAAGTTGAGCGTTTGCGTGACGACATGTATCGATGGCCCATGCGACTCGCGTCCGAAGCCGCGCATCGTGGACATCCCTACGCACGCTCGGTGCTCGGCACCATTGAGTCGCTCGCGACGATCACCGCCGAACAGGTGACGGCGCACCACGCGCACGTGCTGCAATCGGGTGCGTGCGTGATTGGTGTGGTGGGCGACGTGGATCCGGCAAGAGTGGCATCGCTCGTGCAATCGCGATTCGGCGTGCTGACGTGGGGCGACGACGTCGCACCTCCGCGTGTGCAGTGGCCCGCGCGTATGCGCAGCGGTGAAGACACGCGTGACAAACAGCAATCAGCGCTCGCGATGCTCTTTCATGGTCCGTCGCGGCGGGATCCGGCGCGTCACGTCGGGCGCGTGCTGGCGGCGGTCACGAGCGGGCTGGGCGGTCGGTTCTTCGAGGAATTGCGCGACCGCCGCTCGCTCGCGTACACCGTGGCCGCGTATCCGATTGAGCGACGCGTCGACGGGATGTTTGCCGCCTACATTGCCACGACGCCCGAGCGCGAAGACGAAGCGCGTGCCGGTTTGCTTGAACAGTTCGCAGCGCTGCGCGAGACGCCCGTGCGTGATGATGAAATCGAGCGGGCACGCGCGTATCTGATTGGAACGCACGCCATCGCGCAGCAGAGCGGAGGAAGCGTGTTGTCCGATCTCCTCGATGCGTGGTCATTCGGCGACGGCTTGCACGAACTCGCCGAGCACGACGCACGCATCGCGGCGGTGACACCGGCGGATATTCTGGCGTTTTCGCGTCAATATTTCGATCCGGATCGACGTGTCGAAGGCGTCGTACGCGGTGTCAGCCGGCGTAGTGGCAGCACGCCGCTCCCGTAGCGCCTCACAGGGCGTCGTTTAGCGCACGGGATTCTCGCGTGGTACCGTGCGCCGCAACATCTCAACCACCGGTCGCTCCCGGCCGTTCGCGGCAAACAGGCCGAGCGTCTGTCTATCGTCGAGTAATTCACCCACGATCACGCCGCGTACGAAGCGTCGGCGCGAACCCCACGCGATCACGTGCTGGATTGCATCCGATTGCGCGAGGTCACCGTGGGCACGTGGCAGGCCGACCGTCAGAATCCAGTGTGCGCGACTGTCGGCACCGTTCGACTCCACCCAGCGATCGGCCGCGCGCAGCCGTGCATCGAGCGAACGCAAACCCGAAAAGCCAGGGCTCGGAGCGAATCCAACCGCGTCGATCGGCGCTGCTGCCTGGGTGGCCCACGCGTACATCGTGCTGTCGGCCACGTCGAATCGTGTGGCAATCCACACGACGTCGGTGGCGGGGCGCGCGCGTTGCACGATGGCCGCCGCGCGCGTGAGATACGATTGCAGCCAGCCGGTTGGGGCGAGTGGCGTGAATCGCGCCGACGGCAACATCGGTGGCAGCACCGGAATGATCGCGTGCGGTCGTACACGCTCCACCACGCGTTCGAGCGCATCAAGGCGCAACCGGGCCGTGCCCACTGGATCCTCGCGAACCGCGATCGCATCGTCGCGATCGAACGACAGCGCCACCATGAGGCGCACACTGTCACGCCGGTACGGCGCGAGTACCCGCATCAATGAGTCGAGTCCAGACGTACGCACGGCGCGCGCGCGCAGCACAACGAGCACGGCATCCGGTGCCACGCGATCGTATAACCGCGCGCCGGCCCGCACCGCGCGCGCGCTCGGCAGTCCGGTCACCTCGGGGAGCAACCTGATCCCCAACGCGAACGTGGATGCATCGCGCGGTGTCACACTGAGTGTCGCGGCGTCGTAGCTGCGCACCGCGCCAACGCCGCGCGGCCATTCCATGATCAACAATGTCAGTGCCGCTGCAGCGTAGAGCACCAGCAAAGCGCGCACCAAGACACTGGATCGCCATCGCGCCGGATACGCTGGTGCGAGCAGGGGCACCATGATGGCCAGCGGTGAAGCCAGTGCCACGCGTCCCATCACGATGCCGAGCACCGCGTCGCGCGACGCAATGATGCCCTGCAGCACCCACGGTGCCGCGCCCGTTCGCACCACGAGATCGTCTCCGATGGCGATGAGTGTGATGACCACGTTGTAACACAGGATCGGTACGCCAACCGACAACGACACCAGACGACGACCGGTTGCAACGGCGGACTGCAGTACCATGAGCACACAGGTGACCGGCCAGAGCCACGCTACTCCCGTGATGGTACGCGCGCCGGCATCGGTGGAGGCGGCAACCGCGAGCACGGCCGCCGGCGCCACAAGCAAGCCCGCCAGGCCGGTGAGCGTCGTGAAGGCGCGCCCCCCTTCGCGTCGGCCGGCAATCCAGCCTGCCAGCGTGACATTCCACGCCAGCACCAGCAGCGCGAGCACCACCGGGAGCAATCCCAACCGAGCCCCCATACTCAGCCGCGCACCAGACGTTCGGCACGTACTTCCGCCGGCACCAGCCGGCGCGCCAGCACGTCAAAGGCGGGGATGAGATCAAAGCGCACCGGGGCCAGCAGGTCGACCAGAATGACCGAGCGTGAAGGCACCGTGTGCAGCGCTGCGTGTCCACCTTCGAGCAGGAGCATGGCGTCCACGCCGTGGGGTCCGCTGGTGCGCACGAAGGGTGCCCCGAGCGCGTGCAGCCCAGCCGCACTGGCGGCAGCCACCAGCACGCCGCCGAGTCGTGTCGCGTCCCCGAGCAACTCATCGGGCACACCAGTAAACTCGGCCACGAGGTGAGCGTGGGAGGACGACACGGACTCGCGCACCGATGGGGCCATGCGCGGCACGATAACCCGCGAGCGTCGCTGCTGGCACCCCACACGGAACGCGCACGATGTCGGCGCGGGCGGGTGGCACAGCGGCGCCCGGGGCTGGTACGTTTCATTCATGCCATCGCGCGATTCGTACATCACGTTGCCGAACCTCGTCTCCGGCTCACGTTTTGCCCTGGCCGTTGGATTTGTCGCGGCCGAGGCGATGCCGGTTCGCCTTGCCGTGCTCGTCGTGGCGTCGTTCACCGACGTGCTCGACGGTTGGCTGGCGCGTCGGAGCAAGGCCACGTCGAACTTTGGGGCGCTGCTCGATCCGGTGGCCGATCGCGTCTTCGTGCTGGCCGTCGTGGGGCGGTATCTCGCCGACGGGCTCTTCACGCCCTGGCAGGCATTTGCGCTGCTGTTTCGCGATGTGATGAGCTTGATCGGCTGGTTCGTGGCGCGCAACGTGAGTTGGCTGCGCCCGATTCCCTTTCGTGCCCGCTGGCCCGGCAAAGTGGTGACGGCGTTGCAGTTCGCAGCGTTCGTGGCGGTGCTCGTGGCACCGTCGCTCGTCACGCCGCTCATCGTGGTCGCCTTCGGCATCGGCCTGGTGGCGACCGTAGACTACACGCTGATGCTCTGGCGCGAACGCATTCCACCGGCCGCACGCGGCTGACACGCCGAACGCCCCCGCAGCGGTGCGAGGGCGTTCAGTGTCTGCCGCATCAGCGCGGTACCAGCGCCGACTGTGCGTGCTGTATCAGGCGGTCACCGCTTCTTCGGTCGCGACGTCTTCGGTTACCGCTTCTTCGATCGGGACGGCTTCGGCTACGACGTCTTCGATCACGGCTTCGACGGTCTTGGCGCGCGGCGGCTGGGCAAAGCGTTCACCGAGCGTGCGCAGGTCCTTGACGTGTACGGCGTTGAGTTCCGGATACCGCGAGGTCATGTACTGTATCGTGTTGTCGAACCATTCTTTTTGGTCGTCGGGATGCGATCCGATGACACCGCACTGCATAATGTGCTGAAACATTTCGTCACGCGCCTCTTCGTACGGCGTTGGCTGCGTGACGTCACGACGCGGACGTTGCTTGAGTTTGGTCATTTCTCGGGGAAGTACGTAACGGACGAACCGATCGCGAGATCGGCGCCATACGGTGGTTCTCCTATCGAATCGCACCAGACAACTCCCAAGGCGCGGTTCGGAACCCAGCACACGGTGGCAGCCGCAGGATTCGCCCTGCGCTACTGCAGTGTGACACGACATCGTACAGCACGTTAAAGCTAACCAGTATTGCGTTGGGAAACCACCCTGCCACGTGCGCTACGCGCTCGCTCGCGCAGGCGTTGTGTCCGGGATCCAGGCGAGCAGGATGTTGGCCAGCGCATCAGGCGCGTCGTCGGCCAGCAGCCGCGCCATCGTCGGTTGGGTGGTGAGCGTCGCGTTGGGAAGGGCATTGGCCAGCGCCAACGCCACCGTTGGCGGCACCGTGCGGTCTTGCGCGCCGCGCACGATCAGCGTGGGCGTCGAGACGCCTGAGAGTGCCGCAAGCGACACGTGATCGCGTTCGAGGGCGCTGGCGAGCACCTGCAGCTGCTCGACACCCCCGGGGCCGGCCCACGGCGCCAGATAGCGCGCCAGCGCCGACGGCGGAAGTCCCGCCGGGTCAGCCACCGCGTCGGTCAGCAGCGTCGAGATCAGTGCGGCCGCGCCCAGCCGCGAGCTCGACACGCCGAGCGCCAGACGCGAGGCCGTTTTTTGCATCAGGCGAACCGGTGCCGGGGGCAAATCGGTGAGGTCGGGTGGGTTGAGCAGTACCAGCTTCGCCACGCGCGCCGGAAATCGTGACGCGAGCGCGAGTCCCACCAGCCCGCCAACATCCTGCCCAACCACGATCGCGCGTCCGATCCGCAGCGTCGCGAGCGCCAGCTCCAGCACGTCGGCCTGAGACGCCAGATCATAACTCGCATCGAGCGGCCGGTCGGACTCTCCGTGCCCGAGGAGATCGGGCGCGACCACCAGATAGCCGGCGTTCGCCAGGCGCGCCGACACAGGGCGCCAGAGGGAGGCATTGGTGCCGAATCCGTGCACCAGCACGACCGCTGCACTGCCGCGTCCGTACCGCTCGGCGTGCAACGTGTCACCGTCTACAGCAATGCGCAGATGTTCAACGTACATCGGATACGGTGGGTGATGGCTGGGGTAAGGATAGCGACCGGTGCCGCCGTATGCATAACTTGTACGGCGGGTGTGACAACGCCCGTTCCAGTACACCGAATTTCACGCGTCACATACACGAGGTTTTTAACCGGTGAGTAAAAAGTCCGTCAAACCGCAAAAGTCGCAAACGACATTCTACGTGCTGCTGGCCGTGGTGGCCGCCGTCGGCGGGTATGCGCTCTACGCCGTAACCCGCCCGACCGCGCCCGTGGTCATGGCGGCAGACCCCACGGCTCCCCCGGTGGAAGCGGCTGGCGTGTTGTATGGCAATCCCGACGCGCCGATCACGATTATCGAGTACGCGGATTTCGGCTGCGGTGGATGTGCGCAGTTCAGCGTGCTGCACACGCCCGACATCAAGTCGCGCATTGTCGACGCGGGGCTGGCCAACTTCCGGTTTTACGATTTTCCGCTTGGCGCGTTCCCCAACTCCATGGCCGCGCATCTGGCCGCAGCCTGCGCCAATGACCAAGGCAAGTTCTGGGAAATGTCTGCGCAGATTTTCAATGGACAGTCGGAGTGGAACACACCGGCGGTCACCAATCCGCGGCGTGTACTGGCCAAGTTGGCCGAGGAGGTTGGCGTGGGCATGCCAGAGTGGAACGCATGCTTTGACGCGCAGAAGCACATCGGGCAGATTGAAGCCAATCGGAATGCGGGTCAGCGGATTGGAGTGCGCTCCACCCCGACCATTCAGATCGGTAACACATTGTACGGCAGCGTGACGGCCGACAATATCAAGCGCATCGTTGATTCGCTGACGGCTGCCCGCGCCGCGACACCTCCGGCGCCGTAAGGCTCGGGCTACGCCAAGCGCCGCCGCGCCGCCGTGGCGTCGTCAAGCCGGAGACGCGGGCGGGCCGGTAGTTCATCGGCCAGCTCCGGCTGACCCTCACCCACGCGCGGCGCAGCGGTGGCGCGAGACGGCACGAGCCCCTCGCCCAGCGCCACCAGTGCGCGTGTGATCACGACACTGGCCAGCGGCTCAGGCACCGACATTTCGCGCACGTAGACGTCGATCGCGCGTTCGAACGCCACGTCGGGTGCGAGCGCGTCCACGAAGAGGAGCGCGTTCTCCACGTGCGTGCGCACAATCGCTTCGTCGGCGCGCGCCTGAGCGAGCCGCAAACGCTGCTCCACATCGGGAGCGAGCTTGCGGGCGAAGATTGACTCGGGAAGCAGGCGACGCAACATGTCCATGATACCAAGTTAGACGAGGACTTGGTCCATGATGTTTCGAACAGCGTCGCCGTGACGGTGATGGCCGTCACGGAAACGTCTTTCCGGGCAGTGATTTAGCTTTCTTGCGCCTCGTATTGCTCCTTGAGGCCAGCCACCACGTCTGGATCGGCCAGGGTGGTGGTGTCGCCGAGTGCGCGTCCTTCGGCGATATCCCGCAGCAGGCGACGCATGATCTTACCTGAGCGCGTTTTGGGCAGATCGGCGCTGAAGAGAATGTCGTCAGGTCGCGCGAGGGCCCCGATTTTCATCGTGACGTGCTCGCGCAGCTCGTCGCGCAGCGACGGACTGGCGTGAAAGCCCGTGCGCAACGACACGAACGCGGCAATGGCCTGACCCTTCATCTCGTGTGCCTTGCCTACCACGGCCGCTTCAGCCACGGCCGGGTGATCGACGAGCGCGCTCTCCACTTCCATCGTGCCGATGCGATGGCCGGACACGTTCAGCACGTCGTCCACGCGCCCAAGAATCCAGTAGTAGCCGTCGTCATCGCGCTTGATGCCGTCGCCCGGAAAATAGAGATCGGGACGACCGGGCCACTTGCTGAAATACGTCTCCACATAGCGCGCGTCATCGTTCCAGATGGTGCGCAGCATGCTGGGCCACGGCTTGGTAATCGCCATGAGGCCGCCGCCTTTTTCGAGCTCCGCGCCGTGCACGTCCACCAGCGCCGCGTGAATGCCGGGATACGGCGTGGTGGCCGAGCCGGGTTTGGTGGCGGTCACGCCCGGCAGCGGCGTGATCATGATCGCGCCGGTTTCCGTTTGCCACCACGTGTCGACAATCGGACACGCGGAACCGCCGATGTGTTCGTGATACCACATCCACGCTTCGGGATTGATGGGCTCACCCACGGAGCCAAGCAGTCGCAGCGTGGAGAGATCATACGGTTTCACAAGTTTCGCGCCCCACTTCATGAACGCACGAATCGCTGTGGGCGCCGTGTAAAAAATCGTCACGCCGTAGCGTTCAATGATTTGCCAGAAGCGATCCTGCTCCGGCCAGTCGGGCGCGCCTTCGTACACAATGCACGTCGCGCCGTTGGCGAGCGGGCCGTACGTGAGATACGAGTGTCCGGTGATCCACCCGATGTCGGCGGTGCACCAGAACACGTCTTCTTCTTTCAGATCGAACACGTGCTTGGTGGTACTCGCCACGCCGGTGAGATAGCCGCCGGTTGTGTGCACGATGCCTTTCGGCTTACCCGTTGTGCCACTCGTGTAGAGAATGAACAGCAGGTCTTCGGCATCCATCACCTCCGGTGCGCAGAGTTTGGGTACCGATCGCTTGAGCCGATGCCACCAGTGATCACGTCCGTCCTGCATATCGGCGAACGTTTCGTCTCCCACACCGGTGCGCCGGCGCATGACCACGAGCAGATGTTCAATCGTGGGACATTCGGCCACCGCCTTGTCGGCATTGCGCTTGAGCGGGATCATCTGACCGCGGCGGTACCCACCGTCGGCCGTGATCAGCACCTTGGCGCCGGCGTCATTGATGCGATCGCGCAGCGCTTCCGGCGCGAAGCCACCGAATACCACCGAGTGAACCGCGCCAATGCGCGCGCAGGCGAGCATGGAGATCACCGCTTCGGGAATCATCGGCAGGTAGATCGCCACACGATCGCCCTTTTTCACACCCAGGTGCTTGAGCATGTTCGCGGCGAGATTCACTTCGCGATACAAGTCCCAGTATGTGTACGTCCGACGGTCACCCGGCTCGCCTTCCCAGATCAGCGCGGCCTTGTTGCGCCGCGGGCCATGGATGTGGCGGTCGACGCAGTTGACACAGGCGTTGAGCTGCCCGCCGGTAAACCACTTCGCGTGGGGCGGGGTCCATTCGAGCACCTGATCCCATGGGCGATCCCACTGCAGCGTGGCGGCCTCGCCGGCCCAGAAGCCTTCGGGATCGGCGGCGGCGGTGGCGTAGAGAGAGTCGTCGCGCACGTGCGCGGCCTCGCGAAAGCTGTCGGCCGGCGGGAACAGACGGTGTTCCTGCAGCAGAACGTCGATATCGCTGCTCATGGTCGGATTCGGGCGGAGGGAATGTACATATGTCGAACCATGCGTGCCGGACGCGTCGCGGGCAACCGCTCTGGTGGCTAACCTTCAGCGATGCCCACGTTCCCGTCCACGATCGAGGCGCCGCCGGCGTCGGAAACCCTGTCGGCCGCTCTCGTGGCCGATGCGGTGACGCGGAAGTACGGCGCACGTACGGCCGTGACCAACGTGTCGCTCACACTCGTGGCGGGCGACTGTCTGGCGCTGTTTGGGCCGAACGGAGCGGGGAAGACCACGCTGCTGCGCCTCCTGGGCGGTCTGCTCAAGCCCAACAGTGGGCGCGTGACGCTACTGGGACAGGAACTCCCCGGTGAAGCGGAGACGCGGCGGTTGCTCGGCGTCATTTCGCATCGATCGATGTTGTACGACGCGCTGACGGTGCGGGAGAACGTGATGTTTGCGGCCGAGTGTCAGGGGCTGCGGAACGCGGCGGCGGCGACGGAGGCCGTGCTCAAACGATTGCTCGTGTTTGACCGCGCGAACTCGCCGGTGCGCGCGCTGAGCCGTGGGTTGCAGCAGCGTGTCTCGATTGCGCGGGCACTGGTGCACGGTCCGCGTTTGGTATTGCTCGACGAACCGTACACCGGCCTCGATCAGACAGGCGCGCGCGCGCTCACGGAGGCGCTGCGCGCACTCAAGGCCAGTGGCGCAACAGTGGTGCTGGTGACGCACAATCTCGCCGAAGGGCTCGAGTTGGCCACGCAGGCCGCGATCATGCGCGAGGGCGCCTTCGTGCATCGCATGGAACGGCCCGCCGATGGTTTTGACGTGAGCACCTACGCGTCGCTGTACCGTGAGCTTGTGGGCGGCGGCGAATGAGCGGCAACGCATGAGCGACGACGCATGAGCGACGGCGCATGAGCGAGCTCGCATTCCGGTCGCCGTCATTCGTGGCCGATACGATGCGCATTGCGCGCAAGGATCTGCTGATAGAATTCCGTACGCGCAGCGGCTTTCTGTCGGCCACCGTGTTCGCGTTGTTGTCGATCGCGATATTCAGGTTCTCGTGGGATCCCACGGTGGTGTCATCGGTGGATCTTGCTCCGGGTGTGCTGTGGGTGATCTTTACGTTCTCCGGATTGCTGGGACTAAACCGCGCGTTTGGCGTGGAGCAGGCCGACCGCGCACTGGACGGATTGCTCGCGTCGCCGGTGTCGCGGGAGGCCATTTTCGCCGGCAAGGCGCTGGGCAATCTCCTGTTTGTGCTGGCGGTGCAGCTGTTGGCGCTGCCCACGTTGGCCCTATTCTTCGGTTTGCCGGTTGGGCCGGAATGGCTCGGTGTTGTCGCGGTGGCGCTCCTGGCGGCGATAGGTTTCGTGGCAGTGGGAACACTCTTTGCGGCCGTGGCGTCGAATACCCGGTTGGCCGAGATGCTGCTGCCGATGCTGGCGTTGCCCTTTTTTGTGCCGGTGCTGATTCCGGCGGCGCAGGCCACGTCCAAGTTGTTGGCCGGCCAAGGTGTTGGCGAGGTGATGGCGGAGTTGAAGATCCTCGGTGCCTTCGACATTGTCTTTGTAGCGGCGTGTACGCTCGCTTTCCCGTTTACGCTCGAGGAATAGGTGGGGGATAGATCATGACGTCCGTTTCCATGCCGCAAACCAGCACCGCCGCGCGCCGCACAATGCCCGCCGTCGACTGGGTGTTGGTGCTCGCGCTGCTGGCCGTCGGGGGCGCGATGGTGCGCGCGCTGTTGTACACACCAGCCGACGCCATGCTGGGCGCAGTGCAGCGCATTCTGTACATCCACGTGCCCTCAGCGATTCAGGGCATGTATATCGCGTGCACTATCATGGCGGTGTGCGGCGGGCTGTACTTGTGGATCAAGGACGAGCGCCTCGATCGCATCGCGGAGTCGGCGGCCGAAGTGGGCTTCGTCTTTCTGACGGTCGTTCTCGCCACCGGCGCCATCTGGGGCAAGTCCTCGTGGGGTACCGCGTGGGCGTGGGAGCCGCGTCTGACGTCGGCGCTGTTTCTGTGGTTCGTGGTGTTGTCGTATCTGGTGTTGCGTGACGCGCTCGAGAACCGCGAAGCGCGGGCGCGACTGTCGGCGGTGCTGGGTGTGCTCGCGCTATTGCTCGTGCCGTTTATTCACATGACGGTCTATCTGTTTCGCGGTTTGCATCCGGAACCACTCGCGCTCAAACCCGGCAAGCCGGATATGTCGCCGGAAATGCTGAGCACGTTCCTCATTGCGAATGTGGCGTTCCTGTTTTTCTTCTTCGCCTTGGTGCGCCTGCGGTATCAGTGGGCGACGGTGCGTGATGCGCGTGCCGCGCTGGAACAGTCGTGAGCAACGCACTCCTGGACAACACTGCTCAGACGGACAGCACCGCACCGCAGGACAGCTCAGCGCAGGACAGCTCAGCGCAGCCGGACAGTACCGCGCAGGTGCCCGCGCCCGTCGCGCCGCGCACCGGTCCGCCTGACACCTCGTACTACATGAAACTCGGCTACATCGTGGCCGGCGTCATTTTTTTCGCGTATATCGCACTGCTCATGCGCCGAGTGGCCACGGTTCGCAAGGCGCCGTGAGCGCACTGCGCGTTGCGGTCACGCGCGCAGCGGGGAAGGCGGAATCACTCTCGTCGCGCCTGATCGCCGCCGGTGCCGAAGTGCACGAGATTCCGCTCACACGTATTGCGCGGCGCGATCCGGCACCGCTGCACGCCGCCCTCGCTGATATCGCGCGTGTTCGCTGGATTTTGCTCACCAGTGTGAACGCCGTGGAGATTTTTGCCGACGCCGTGCGGGCCACCGACACCGGGAAACCTGTCGCCGATTGTTATGTCGCGGTGGTAGGCGACGTGACCGCGCAGGCCGCCGAAGCGCAGGGCTGGCGAGCCGACATGGTGCCCGCGCAGTTCACCGCCGAAGATTTGCTCGACGCGTTCGCGACGCGCGGCGATGTCACGGGGACCACCGTGCTCTATCCGTGCGCGGTGGCCGCGCGTGACGTGTTACCCGACGGACTTCGCGCACTCGGCGCGCACGTGGTGGTGGTGCCGTGCTACGAGAGTGTGCCCGACGTGGACGGACAGCGGTTGCTCGGCCGAATGCTCGCCTGTGGCGCGCTCGATCTGATTACGGTGGCGGCACCGAGTGCGGTGGATGCGCTGGCCGATGCGGTGCCGCCCGAACAGGCGGGTCGCGTGCAGATTGCGAGCATCGGTCCGGTTACGTCGAAGGCCGCACGACAGGCCGGGTTTCGTGTGGCGGTTGAGGCGAGTCCGTACACCGCCGAAGGGTTGGTGCGGGCGATTGCGGAGTGGCGGGCGCGGGCGAAATCTTAGTCAGCGAGTAGCGCCGCGAGATCAATCACGAGTGGATCCGAGGTGCCAAGCGGATGCCACGTGAGCGTGTCGCGCTGGATGCCCGGGCACTGCGCCTCAGGCGTCCAGACTTCGGCGAAGCGCTCATCGGCATCGAGAATCCAGTACGTTGGAATGCCCACATCGCGATACGCGAGCCGCTTGCTGAACCGGTCATAGCGCGCCGTGGACGGACTCAAGACTTCAGCCACGAGCGGCACGCGGCGCACGTCGACCCACTCGGCACCGCGGCGATATTCGGGCGGCAGCACGAACACGTCGGGTTGCGTGAGAATATCGTGTCGGCCCCAGGACAGGTCTGCAGGAGTTGTGAACACCTCACCCAGCTGCTCGCGTTCGCAGTACGCAAGCAGCACGTGTCCGAGCCTGTTCACAACACGCTGATGTCGCAGCCGCGGCGTCGGGCTCACGAGCAGTTCACCGTACACCAGTTCGTACCGGTTCCCGTCGTCGGGGAACGCGAGCACTTCGTCCACGGTGTAATACGGCACTGTTTCGGTCATACCCATAGTGTCGCCTCGGCGGTGCGGGTTGCGCAAGTAGTTTGACCGGAATGACGTGGCATGCCGCAACTTGGTGCTCGAACGGGCCACGTGCGTGACCGTTTCATTGCTTCTTCACGCTGAACCGCGCTGGCCATTTCACCAGTCGGCTGTATTGTTCGGTTTGCAGTGCGAATCGACCGTCATCTGAACAATCATGAGCAGCGCACCCAGCGAGCCTGAACTTGTGGTGAACCGGTCGCGTATTCCGCGCGATGTGTGGGCACTCGGTGCGGTGAGTCTGCTCACCGATATGTCGTCAGAACTCGTGCACAGTCTGCTGCCGGTGTACCTCGTCTCAACACTCGGCGCATCGCTGCTTGTGGTTGGCACGCTCGATGGCGCGGCCGAGTTTGTCGCGCTGGTCGTGAAGACGTTTTCCGGGCGACTCAGCGATCTGACAGGCAAACGCAAGCCGCTGGTGCTGCTTGGCTACGGGCTGTCCGCGTTCACCAAGCTGCTCTTTCCGCTGGCCAACTCGATCGGCCTGGTGGTAGGTGCGCGTCTCCTCGATCGAACCGGCAAAGGCATTCGCGGCGCTCCGCGTGACGCGTTGATCAGCGAGATTACGCCGCCGGAGCTGCGCGGTGCGGCGTTCGGACTGCGTCAGTCGCTCGACACGGTTGGCGCCGTTGCCGGTCCGCTGCTGGCGATTGCCGGCATGCTGCTGTTCGCGTCGGACATTCGCACGGTCCTCTGGATCGCGGTGATCCCCGGCGCGCTTGGTGTGCTCGTGCTGGCACTGTTCGTGAGAGAGCCAACGCCTGTCGCGCGCCACGTTGCCCCGGTTGCCGCGCAGAGCATAGCGCGTAGCACCGCGCATGGTTCCGCGCATGGTTCCACGCATGGTTCCGCGCACGGTACCGCACATAACTCCGCACACAATACAGCAGGTAGCAACGCGCACAGCGCTGCTCCGGGTCTCTTCTCGGCGCTGCGCACGCTCGGGCCCGCGTATTGGCGACTGGTGACGCTCGCCATGCTGTTGATGTTCGCGCGCGGCACCGAGGCGTTTTTATTGCTACGCGCGACAAGCGTCGGACTCGCCGACACATGGGCACCGCTTTCGCTGGTGCTCATGAGTCTCACGTATGCGATGACGTCGTGGCCGGCGGGCCGTTTGTCCGACCGGGTGCCGCGCGAGCGCGTGCTCACCCTTGGGATCATCCTGCTCGCGGTGTCACACGTGATTCTCAGCGTGGCCACCGACGTCGCATGGGTGCTCCTCGGCACCGCACTCTGGGGTGTGCACATGGGATTCACACAGGGCACGGTGTCGGCGATGCTGGCGGACCGTTCGCCGCCCGCAATGCGCGGTACCGCGTTTGGCGTTTACGCGACCGCCAGCGGCATTGCACTGCTCATGTCGGGCGCCGCTGGTGGCGCGCTGTGGCAGACTGTCTCGCCCGCTGCCACGTTCGCCATGGGCGCGATCGCGGCGGTGATGTCGTTGGTCTTTCTGCGGACGATGAAATAGCGAGTGGGGCTGCGATTGACCGGTGCCCGCGTGTCGCACATCAGCGGCAGCGAGACTTGGCACCGCACGTACTCTCTCGAGCGATTCAAATTGCGGCGATCGGAATGTCGAGCGTCGTCAAGCATGCGCAGGTCGTAGCTCGCGGGCGCAACCGCTTGTCGCTGTGCGCGCAAAAATTCCATGGAAGCGAGATGCAGTGCATCGGCTGTAGAACCGCGCGCGTGCAATCGGTTCCACAGTTCGTACTCAAGCAGCCGACTGCTCACGAGTGGCTGATCCCATAGCGAGTCTGGCGGAACGCGATCCTCTGCGAGCAGATGTGCCAAGGCAGCCGAGGTATCCAGGTAGACCACCGTTCTTCGCGATCCGCTCCCAGCTGGCGGAGCAGTTGGTCGAGCGTCGCGGCAGGGCCACAAGGCGGAGGGCCCTCTCGTACAATCATGGGCGCCGAGAGCAAGCCATGCCGCCTTATCTCGGCCAACATCGCTTCTGGCGTGTTGGGATCCTCTCGTTGCAGGGGGCGCTGTTCAGCCAAGAGCCGATCGCGGTCCGTCACAAGCACCGTCTCACCGCCCGCAACTCAATCACCGCCACTCCGCACGTAGGCGCACTACCAGAGCACGTCCACGCCGAACGTGGTGAATGCGGCATCGTTCGTGACGACGGCGGCACCGAGGGTCAGCGCCTGCGCGGCAATCAGTCGATCGAACGGATCCCGATGGTCGCCCGAAAGCTGTCCCGCGCGAATCGCCGACGTGACGTTGACGTCGAGCACTCGAAAACCATCCGCCTCAACCACATA
>JBBRDP010000023.1:0-25725 GCA_038203795.1 Gemmatimonadales bacterium | reverse complement strand
CCAACGTGATCTTCATGGCGTCACCCGTGCAGCTCATCCGCTCCGTCGCCGAGCGGCTCGGCTCGCTCGTACCCAATCGCCGATGGCTGGAAACCGTGCAGGGAGACACGCTGCACATTCCGTTCGAAACACGGGACGATGGCAAGCAGATCCAATCGGTTCGAAACTGGGTCTCGATCACCGGCAATCTCGATCCGGTGGGCGGTCACTTCTTTCGCAAGCGCGCCGATTGGGCGTACATGCAGGTGGACGGTCAGCACTCGTTCATCGATCAGCAGTTCCCCACCGACGTGACGAGCAAGGCGGATTTGATCGCGCGCCTTCGCACATCGAAGCTCACCGGTGCTGCGCCCACGATCAGTCCGCAAGACCCTCACGCCTGGGGAGCGTACATCGAGCGCCACACCACCGATCTTCGCGACTGGATCCTCGCATGAGCGCTGAACCGATGCGTTCCGCGCAGAACAGCGCCGCTCCCCGTCCCTTCAGCCAGCGTCTGTGTCAGTGCGTGCGCCAGCGCGTGCCCCGTCAAGTATGGATTGCGTGTGCCGTACTCAGCACGCTTGGTGCCGCAGTAGCGCCGGCTGCCGCGCAGCCCGTGACGGCGGCGCGCCCGCTAACCGGCACCGTAGGTGACCTGATCCAATCCGCGCGAGCTAGCGCACGCGTCGCGCGTTTTGCCGACACCATGCCGCAGCAATTCGAACGGCTGCAGCGACAGCTCGACGCGCTCGGCCGCAGCACGCTGGATACGCTGCCCATCAGCGCCGTGGCGCGCGCGTCGATGGCGAGCCGCGAATCGGCACGCGCCTCTTTTCTTCGCGTGGCGCGCTGGAATACCAACGAGTCTGCAGCCGTGCTGTCCCTTGGCGAAGGCGCGGCGCTCGACTCAGTGGCGCGCATCACGCTGCAGTTCCTGCCGGAGTTGCTCGAACTCCGCGTGAGCGCCGACAGCACCGATGCACTGCTCGCACCCATCAGCGCCTTCAATCGGGCGCGCCTGACGGAGTCGCTCGCACAAAGTCTGGAGAAGCTGCGCCGTTACGAGCGGAAGTTCGGCCCGCAATCGCCCAAGCTCAACGCCGCAGAAGTCGCGCTCAACTTCGTGGCGCAATCGGTCCCACCATTCCGGCCCGGCGCCGATGGGTGGCCGAGTGCGTTTGAGGTGATCGCGTCGTACGTGCCCACCTATCTCACTGAACGCGACGGTCGTGTGCAAGCGTGGACCGTACTCGAAGCGGGCATTCGCCGCTATTCGTTTGGCGACGGATGGGGCAAAGGCGGCTGGGCGGGCGTACTGCGGCCCGGTCACGTGAGCGCGGGCTTCGCCATGGTGAACGGCAGTGCGGGCGCGATGCGGGAGCCGTGGCGCGGCGACAACCGCCTTGGCGCCTTTCTCGCGTGGGGCAGTGCGAAGATCGCCGTGGTGGGCGGAGCGGGGCCTCGGGTATTGATCACCCGTCAAGTCCAGCTGATTCCGTTCGTCTTCTGACGGCCGCAGCGAGAACGGACATCGGGCGCGGCCCTTGATTTGCGGCACGCGCCTGCCGAGTGTGCAAGAAGGAGCGCGCAGCGCGGCTCGCGACGCCAGATGTCCCGCCACACGGAGTTCTCATGCACTCGCGCCACACGCGGCGTGCGCCCCTCGAAGGCGCTGACGCCGGATCGCCTTACGCGGCTCGTGACGCGTGCGGTGTTGGTTTTATCGCGCGACAAAGCGGAGAGCGCACACATGAAGTGGTGCAACTCGCCTTGGCGGCTGCGGCACGACTGGCGCACCGCGGCGCGCAGGGCGCAGACCTTTCCGCCGATGGCGCCGGACTGCTCACGCAGATCCCCAGGCGATTGTTTATCCTCGCGGGCTCTCGGCAGGGACTTCACCTGCCCGCCGATGCATCGATTGCGGTGGGTATGTGCTTCCTGCCCGCAGACGCAGAGGCGCGTGCGGTCGCTGAACGCATTGTGGAACAAGTGCTCGTTGGGGACGGACTGCCCTGCCTCGGATGGCGTGACGTACCGGTGCGACCAGAGGTGTTGGGGCCATCGGCGCGTGCGGCGATGCCCACGATTCGACAGGTGATGGTGGGGCGACCATCTGGCGCGACCGACGATGCGTGGGAGCGAGCACTGTATCTCGCGCGTCGCGAAATTGAGCATCGCGTGGATGCGATCGGCCTCGTACCGTTCTACATCTGCTCCCTCTCCTGTCGCACGATTGTGTACAAAGGACTGGTGACCGGCGCACAGCTCGCCGACTTTTTCCCGGATCTGCGTGAGCCGTCGTTTGAAACGGCCATCGCGGTGTTTCACGAGCGCTACGCGACCAACACCATGCCGCGCTGGGAGCTGGCGCAACCGTTTCGCCAGCTCGCGCACAACGGCGAAATCAACACGCTGTGGGGTAACCGCAATGGCATGGCCATGCGCGACGGACTCCTGGCGGTCGCTGCGTTCGGTGAGTTCGCCGAGCGCGTTCGCATGCCGATTCGCCGCAACGGCAGTGATTCCGCAAGTCTCGACAACGCGTTTGAGTTGCTGGTGCGCGGCGGACGTTCGCCGGTGCATGCCGCCATGATGCTCGTGCCGCAGGCGTGGGAAAAATATCCCGACATCGATCCCACCATTCGGGCGTTCTACGAGTATCACCAGTGTGTGATCGAACCGTGGGACGGTCCGGCTGCCTTGGCGTACAGCGATGGCATACAGGTGGCCGTCTCGCTCGATCGCAACGGATTGCGCCCCTGTCGCTACAAGATTCGCGCTGATGGCATGGTGGTGGCCGGTTCCGAAGTGGGTATCGGGGCATTCGACGCGCGTGACATCGTGGAAACGGGCAAGGTGGGTCCGGGCGGCGTGCTGTTGGTCGACACAGCCGGTCAGCGCATTGTACGCAACCTCGCCGCGAAACGTGAGGTCGCCGAGCAGCGTCCGTACGCGCGCTGGATCGCGCATCATATGGCCACGCTGCCAACGAGTGATGGCGCGGAGCCGCTCGTGCAGTCGAGCAGTCAGCTGCGAACCACGCAAACCGTGTTCGGCTACGGTCATGAAGATCTGCGACTGGTGCTTGAGCCAATGGCCACGACCGGTACGGAGGTGGTGTACAGCATGGGCGACGATACACCGCTCGCGGTGTTGTCACACGTGTCGCAACCGCTGTTCTCGTACTTTCGACAGCGGTTCGCGCAGGTCACCAATCCACCCATCGACTCGCTGCGTGAATCGATGGTGATGTCGCTGCGCATGCATCTGGGGCAGCGCGGATCACCGCTCCTCGAGAAGCCGGACTTCGCGCGCAAGCTGCGCATCGAGCATCCGGTGCTGCTGCCCGATGAGATGGCGGCGCTCCGTGCGTTCCCGGGTTTCAAGGCCGTCACGCTCGATGCGACATGGCCGGCGCGCTCGCGCCCGGAGGAATTGGACGCCACGCTGGATATGCTCTGCCGTCGCGCCGAAGCCGCGATTGGCAAGGGTGTCCGACTGCTCATCATCAGCGATCGCAAAGTGAGTGCCGAGCGCGCGCCCATCCCGTCACTGCTCGCGCTGGGCGCCGTGCGGCAGCACCTGGTGCGCACCGGATTGCGTGCTCAGGTTGGGCTGGTGGTGGAGAGCGGGGACGCGGTGGAGCAGCATCACGTGGCGACACTGTTTGGCTACGGCGCCGAAGCGGTGCACCCATGGCTCGCGTTCGAAACGGTCGCGACGTTGTTTGCGGAAGAAGCATCCCACGGGCGTGACGACGACGCCACCGAACGTCCGGGCCCGTCCACCGCGCAGTCGCGATTGCGCGCGAGTCTCGAGAAGGGACTGCTCAAGATTCTCGCGAAGATGGGCATCTCCACGTTGTCGTCGTATTGTGGTGCACAAATGTTCGAAGCACTGGGTCTCGGCGGCGATGTGATTGATCGCTGCTTTGCGGGTACCGCATCACCGGTTGGCGGGATCGGGCTGCGCGAGATCGCCGAAGATGTATTGTCCCGGCATCGTGCAGCGCACGGGTCCGGTGCGACGTCTGATCTGGTGCTCCCCGATCACGGTCGCGTGCGCTTCCGCAAGGACGGCGAAGTGCACGCGTGGGCGCCGACGTCGGTACGCGCGTTGCAACAAGCGGTTGGGAGCGCACGCAAGGCACGCACAGCCGATGGTGGTCCCGATGAAGAGGCGTGGCGCACCTTTCGCGCGCACGGGAGCAGCCATGCGCCGGTTTCACTGCGCGACTTGCTCGCAGTTCGCGCCGGCACGCCCGTGCACATTGACGAGGTTGAACCACTCGAACAGATCCTGGCGCGGTTTGTCTCCTCGGCGATGTCGCTCGGTGCCTTGTCGCCGGAAGCACACACCGCCGTCACGATCGCGATGAATCGCATGGGGGCGCGAAGCAACGCGGGCGAAGGTGGCGAAGACCCGGCGTGGTACACACCGATTGACCGTGATATGCGTGTCGATCGACTCGACAGTCGCATCAAGCAGGTGGCCAGCGGACGCTTTGGCGTGACCACCGGCTATCTCGTGCGCGCTGACGAAATCGAGATCAAGATTGTGCAGGGTGCCAAACCCGGCGAAGGTGGGCAGTTGCCGGCGCACAAAGTGACCGGACTGATTGCGCGACTCCGCCATTCGACGCCGGGCGTCTCACTCATTTCACCGCCGCCGCATCACGATATTTATTCCATCGAAGATCTGGCGCAGCTCGTGCACGATCTCAAGGCGGTGAACCCACGCGCGCGCATCGGAGTGAAGCTGGTCGCATCGGCCGGCGTTGGCACCGTCGCGGCCGGTGTGGCCAAAGCCTATGCCGACTATGTGCTCGTGGCCGGCCACGCTGGCGGCACCGGTGCCTCACCACTGTCGAGCATCAAACATGCCGGGTCGCCATGGGAACTGGGCCTGGCCGAAGCACAGCACGTGCTGGTGCAGAACGGTTTGCGTCATCGCCTCGAACTGCGCGTGGACGGTGGCTTTCGCACGGCACGCGACGTGATTGTGGCCGCGATGCTGGGCGCCGAATCGTACGGATTTGGCACGGCGCCACTCGTCGCGTTGGGATGCGACATGGCGCGGCAGTGTCATCTCAACTCGTGTCCAACGGGAATCGCGACGCAGCGTGAGGAGCTGCGGGCCAAGTTCCGCGGCACGCCGGAGCATGTGATCTCGTACTTCACGCACGTCGCGCAGGATGTGCGTGAACAACTTGCTGCCATCGGTGCGCGTTCGCTCGACGACATCATCGGCCGCGCCGAGTTGCTCGAACGCGCCGATCATCCGGAGCTTCCGCGTTCGGCGATGCTCGACCTCTCGCTGTTGCTCACATCCGCGCGACGCGAGGGCTCCTCACGCCGGCGTACCGTCGTGCGCAATGTGCGCCCGGATGTGATCTCGCTTGACGCGCATATCCTGTCCGAGGCGTCAGCGACACTTGAAGCCGGGTTGCCGTTCCGTGGTGTGTACGAGGTGCGCAATCATCATCTGGCCGTTGGCGCACGCGTCGCCGGTTGGCTGGCCGAACGCGCCGGTGATGCGGGACATCCATCGGGTCACGTCACGCTGCAGTTCCATGGCAGTGCCGGTCAGAGTTTCGGTGCCTTCGCACTGCGCGGCATGCGTCTCGAGCTGGAAGGCGAAGCCAACGACTACGTGGCCAAAGGACTCACCGGCGGCGAAGTGATCATCAGACCGTTCCGTAACGCACGCTATGGCGGTGCCAGTCACCTCAACATGATTGTTGGCAACACCGTGTTGTACGGCGCGACGGACGGTTTGCTGCTGGCCGCCGGTCAGGCGGGTGATCGGTTTGCGGTGCGCAACTCGGGCGCGTGCGCCGTCGTGGAAGGGGTAGGCAATCACGCGTGCGAGTACATGACCGGCGGCGTGGTCGCGGTGCTGGGCCGCACCGGGCGCAACTTTGGTGCCGGCATGTCGAATGGCGTCGCGTATGTGCTGGACGAGTCGGGCACGCTGGCGAGTCGGACCAATCACGAACTGGTGTTGCTCGCTTCACTTGAGGCCGAGGACGAGCTCCTGCTGCAACAACTGCTGGCCGTCCATCGTACGCGCACAGGCAGTCCGCGAAGCCGCGCGCTGAGCGAGGGGTGGACGCGCGTGCGCAAACAGTGGCGCAAGGTGCAACCGAGAGGCGCGGCCGAGCATGTGGCCGCGATCCGCGTGGTGTGGGCGGATCGGTTGCACCGCATGCTCGAAGAAAGCGCCTACGCCGATTCCATCTGATCGTCTTCCCGACGACGACGTGGTGGTTCGTCACCGGTCGACAAAAACTCGATGGCCGTTTCCACTTCGGACTTGCTGCCGATGTACAGCGGCGTGCGCTGGTGGAGATCGGTGGGGTCGACGTCGAGAATTCGGCGTCGGCCGTCACTGGCCAACCCGCCCGCCTGCTCCACGATGAACGCCAGTGGATTGGCCTCGTAGAGCAACCGCAGCTTGCCACGCGGCGACTTTGTATTGCTTGGGTAAGCAAACACACCACCACCGAGCAAGTTGCGATGAAAATCGGCCACGAGTGATCCCACGTAGCGCACATTGAGCGACTTGCGCTCGCCATCGAGTCCGCGGTAGCGACGCATGAGCGCGCGCGTGGCATCGGGCCAGTCTTGTTCGTACGCGTCGTTCACCGACAGATAGCGTCCGGCGTTCGGAATGCGAATATGCGGATGCGAGAGCAGGAACTCGCCGATGGACGGATCGAGCGTAAAACCATGCGCGCCCTGTCCGGTGGTGTACACGAGCATGGTGCTCGACCCGTAAATGATGTAGCCGGCGGCCACCTGACGACGGCCCGGCTGCAACATGTCCTCCATCTCACCACGCGGACCGCGCGTGATTTTTTTATACACCGAGAAGATCGTGCCAACGGGCACGTTCACATCGATGTTGCTGGAGCCGTCGAGCGGATCAAAGAGCATGACGTACTTTCCGGTGCGGAATCCGTCGGGAATCTGGATGATGCCCGGCTCTTCCTCTGAGGCCATGGCGCACAACCGGCCACCGTGATCAAACGCCTTGACGATGATCTCGTTGGAAATCACATCCAGCTTCTGCTGAATTTCTCCCTGCACGTTTTCGGCGCCCGCCGAGCCCAGGATGTCAGCGAGACCAGCGCTGCGCACCTTGTTCGCGATCATCTTGGCCGCGAGCGCCATGTCGTACAGCACACCCGACAGTTCGCCGGTGGCGTCGGGGAAGTTGCGTTCCTCCTCGATGATGAAGCGCTCAATCGTGACAACGGATGTCGCGGTATGCTTGACCACGTGACGGACCTCTGGGCGGAGTGAACGCTCCGCGATCGTTTGCGCAGCGTAGGCGTCAGCGTCCCGCTCGAAGCGATTGCCTCGATAGCCATGGCGGATGGACTGCCACGCGTACAAAAACGGGAACGCAGTTACTGCAGCAAACTGACGCACATGCGCGAACTCGTGCAAGAGCAGCTGCGGCGTTTGGGTGGACCACGGCGCGAGAAATACCGTGCGACCCAGGGTGATCCCCTCGACGGAGCGGCGGCCGAGGAACCAGCCGCCGACGTGGAGCGCCAGTCCGCCCCGTCGCCAACGCGCGTGCGAGAGCATCGGATACCGCGCCAGCACGGCGGCCGACAGCGCCAGCGGCTCACCCAGCAGCGCACGACGAATCACCTTCAGGGCACGACGAATCACCTTCAGGGCACGACGTGGGTCCATCGGGCGTGGCGGGTTTCCAGGTGAACGGTGCGGCCATCGCTTCGGAGCACAATCGCCCCATCGCGGTCGGTTCGCAAAATGTCAGCGCCGTGTGCACGCAACGCGTCCATCACGATAGGCGCCGGATGTCCGTACATGTTCCCCGCGCCCACAGAAATCAGTGCGATTTGCGGCTGCGCCGCATCGAGAAATGCGTCCGTGGAGCTCGTGCGACTGCCATGGTGGCCAACCTTGAGCACCGTGGCCCGAAGCGCGTCCCCCCAACGGCGCACCAACCACGCCTCCTGTTCCGTTTCCGCGTCGCCCGTGAGCAGCATCCTGACGCGTCCGTGCTGCACCATCAGCACAAGGCTGGCGTCGTTGGGATTGGTGCGCGTGGCCGTCCAGGCGGAATCGGGGCCCAACACACGAATCATCACTCCATCAATCTCCAACGAATCACCAGCGTTTGCACGTCGCCAGGGAATGCGGCGCTGCTCGGCCACCATGAGCGCCTTGCGATAGACATCGCTGCCGTGCACGAACCCCGGATCCCACCACAGCGCCGGCCGCAAGGCCTCGAGCACGCTCGGCGCGCCGCCCACGTGATCAGCGTCAGGATGGGTGAGCGCGAACAAGGCCACCTCGCCACCACGACGGCGAATGTAGGGCACCACACTGCGACGTCCGGCGTCGCCACCTTGCCACACGCGGCCGGCATCGACGAGTACCCAGCGCCCGCGCGGTGTTCGCAGCGCAATCGCGTCACCCTGCCCCACATCAATCATGTGGAGCTCCAGTTGCCCGGGCCCCCGGGCAAGCAGCGGCGCCCACAGCGCCAGCACGAGCGCTGAAGCGCCCACGAGCAGCGGCGGCCACACGCGACGTCGCGCCGTGCTCACGACCAACGCCGCCATCATCACGCCCATGCACAGCGCCGTGAATCGACCGGGCGCCACACTCAGCGCGGCGTGCGGGATGTCGCTCGCCACGCGGGCGATGTAATCGAGCGCGACCAGCGGAGCGGAAGCGGAATCGGCCACCCACAACGCGACGCTACGCAGGGGCGCCAGCAGCAACGCCAAAAACAGCGCGAGTTGCAGAAAGGCGACCACCGGTGACGCCAACACGTTACTGAGCGGCGCCACCAGACTCACCTGTCCGAACGACCACGCCACGAGCGGCGCGGTGATCGCACTGGCCAAGGTGCCAACGAGCAGTTCCTGCACGATCTGCAGACGCCAGCCAGCGAGACCCGGACCGGCGCGTCGCAGCGCGTGCCATCGCCGCACGACCGGCCCCCACATACCCGAGCGGTCGGAGCACTCAGCGACGAGCGGACGTGTTCGCCAACGCCGCATGATCGTCCGGCCACCCACCAGCGCGGCCATGCCCGCCGCAGATAACTGCCATCCCAGCGTGGCCACTACGCGCGGGTCGAGCGCGGGCACGGTGATGCCCAAGGCCAGCGCCGTCCAGGGGTGTACCGGACGATCGAGCCGACGCGCCAGCATCACGGTGGTGAGCATACTCGCGGCGCGCGTGGCCGGTGCCGGAAAGCCCAGCAGCAACACGTAGGCGCCAACACTCACGAGCGCGAGCAACTCGGCTGTGCTGCGGCGCATGCGCAGCGCGGCGCCCACGGTGCGCAGCGCACCGGCAATGATCGCCACATGCAACCCGGAGATGGACAACACGTGCACCAGCCCGGCCACGGCAAACCGGTCGCGGACCTCCGGTGCGATGCCCTGTTGATCGGCCACCAGCAGCGCCCGCACCAATGGCGCCCGGTCTCGCCACAGCGTATCGATCGTGGCTCCGGTGCGCCCGCGCCATCCGTGCACCCAATCCACCGCACCCGTTGGTGAGAGCTCGGCGTCATCAAGGCGCAGCACCCGTCCCGATGACAGCCGATGCGAGCGTACCGTGACCCACGCGCCAGCGGGTGCCACCCCGCTCTTCACCGATATGGTAGCCGGAACCCGACACGACGTGGTGGCGGGATCGGTTGTACGCGCATCGGCGCGCACCCACGCACGTGGTGCGGCGGCGTCGTGCACGCGCACGAGGAGCGTGACGGCCGGATCTCCCAGCGCCTCGAGGCACCGCGCATCGTGTTGCCACGCGCCATGCGCGGCCAGCAATGAGGCACACCCGATGGCAACGCAGGACACCACGGTGAGCGCAGCGTTGTGGACCGTGCCGCGAGCGGACGTCGCCCACGCGATGTAGAGCAGCCAGCCCACCGCGAGCGAGGCTATGCACGCGATGATCAGCACTGCGGTTGTGGAGAACGCCGGTGCACCGGCCCGAGCGTCGGCGTGTACCCACGCCGCGACCGTTGCTCCGAGCAACCACGCAGCCACCAGATAGACGAGGCGAGGCACGGTGCATTGTCGCACCGATCGCCTCGCGCTGCGTCATCATTTCATCGCGGCGTCAATCACTGGCACTCGCGCCGCCGACACCGCCGTGAATTATTGCCACTCGCCGCGACGACCCGGCGCCACTCACTGCCACTCGCCGC
This sequence comes from Gemmatimonadales bacterium, assembly GCA_038203795.1. Classification (GTDB taxonomy): domain Bacteria; phylum Gemmatimonadota; class Gemmatimonadetes; order Gemmatimonadales; family Gemmatimonadaceae; genus JAABRT01. Next base: position 15,528 of record JBBRDP010000023.1, on the reverse strand, counting down.
GACGACCCGGACCTCAGTCCCGCGCGGCGGCTGAGCACAAGACCTCGCGCTCCCTCGCTCTCGGTTGGCCGGCCAGGCGAAGTGTCATGGCCAGCGTGAGCGGCGGTGCGATGCGGCGCGGTGTGGAGTCGCGCGTCGCGACAGAATCGATGGGTGGTGCTACGGCACTGACCCAGTATCCCAAGGCGACTTCGCGCTCGTTGTCCGCGATCACAACCCACGTGACGGAATCGAGGCCGCGCGCGGCGCGCGTACATCGCTGCACACCCGACGCGAGCGGTGAATCGGATAGACGAATCGCCGAGAGCAACGAATCCTGCAGTTGCTGCGCCGCACTGGAATCGCCCATGCCACGCATGGCCGACAGCTCGCGTACAGGCATCCGGCGGAAAAGCGAATCGACACGCGGTGTTGGCATATCGTAGTGCAGCATCCAGTCGCCCATCGGCTCGCGAACGCCGCCCATGGGCGCACGCGCTGCCCGCTCCCGGACGGCCAACACGCGTTCGGCTGTTGTTCCGAGCGTGATGCTATCGATCGCCGCGAAGGGACCGACGGACGGCACGGGGCGCGAGCGTTCACCTGCTCCACCGCATGCGGCCACCAACACGAACGCGCTCACCCGCACCAACCACCGCATGCCGCGCGTCGCTCGCCTCAGCTGGCCATCGGCAACGGCTGCCGCATCGGTTTGTGCTGATCGACAAACGTGCCGGTAAACGTGCTGCCGGTGGTGCCCGTCAGTTCCACGGTGTGATAGCTGTTGATCAGCGACGCCTCACCGGGCACGAGCACGGTCTTCCAGTTACGGGTGCGCCCCATGAGCAGCGCGCCATCGCGGGCGAGTCGCTCGACCAGAATCTCCACGCGCGAGCCGAGCAGCGAGAGGTTCTGTTCGCGCGACTGTGCGCGAACAGTTTGGATCAATCGTGCGAGACGCTCGCTGGCCACGTCATCCGCGATCATCTCCTCAGCCGGCATGCGCGTCGCGGGCGTTCCCGGTCGCGGTGAAAACTTGAAGGTGAAGGCATCACTGAATCCGGCGGCGGTGACCGCCGTGAGCGTCTCCGCAAAATCTTCGTCGGACTCACCCGGAAAGCCCACGATGACATCGGTGGTGAGCACGAGGTTCGGGATGGCCGCACGCAACCGGTCCACGCACTGCAGAAACTCTTCGCGCGAGTAGCGACGCAGCATGCGCTTGAGGACGCGCGTGGAACCGCTTTGCATGGGCAGATGCACGTGCTCACAAGCGGCGTCGACCTCGGCGTGCGCCGCGATCACCCGATCGGAAAAATCGTTGGGATGCGGACTCGTGTAGCGCAAACGCTTCACCCCATCGATCGCGCCCACCGCGCGCAGCAGATCGGCGAAGTCATTGGTGCCGTCGTTGTACGAATTGACAGTCTGACCGAGCAGCACGATCTCGCTCGTGCCGGTCTCCACGACCTGACGCACTTCGCGCACCACCTCATGCAGTTGACGCGAACGCTCCGAGCCGCGCGTCTGCGGGACAATGCAGTAGGTGCAGCGATAGTCACAGCCGCGCTGCACCGGGATCCACGCCTTCACGGGATCCGTGCGACGGGGGACGACATCTTCGTAGTGTTCTTCAAGATCGAACGTGGTGAAGATACCGCGTTCCCCGTTGCGCGCGTTGTCGATCAACTGCGGCAGCGCGCGATACCCGTCGGGCCCGACCACCAGCGAGACATGGCGCGCCTTCTCAAGCAACTTCGGGCCCAGACGCTGCGCCATGCATCCCGTGACGCCAACGATGGAGCCGGGTTTCATGAAGCGGCGCATCTCGCCCAGACGCCCAATCACCCGCTGCTCCGCATGATCACGAATGGCGCAGGTATTCACAAGAATGACGTCCGCGCCATCGGGCGCGTCAACGGCGTCATACCCGTGCGCAGCAAGGGTGCCGTACATGAGTTCCGAATCGGCCACATTCATCTGGCAGCCGTAGGTCTCGATGTACACGGTGGGGCGCGGTGTGGAGGACATTTCTGAAAGATAGCCGACTGTCGGACTCGGCTTCAATACTCGGGACGTCAGCCTACGGGCGAATCGTGATGGCGGCCGACAAGGCCCATGCGTCTTCACGCACCTGATCACCTTGAACCCGACGCAACGAACGCTGCACCGACAGGTCAAGCGACGCCGACTCGCCCGCGACAGGCACCCCCACTCCGCCGTGGATCGCCCGCTCCGAGACGGGCAGGTCGCGCAGGAGAAACGGGAGATCCCGCTGACCGTACCCAAGGCGCCACAAGACGGGGAATCGGCGGAGCGTCCCGAACTCGAACTCGGTGCCAGCCGACCAGTTGGTGGCATCCTGCGCCGTGGCCGCCTCCGTGCCGAGCCCGTTCATGGCGCTCCACTGCACGCGTTCAACATTGACGGCCAGAATCGTGCCCGCGAAACCCCGATACAGCACGCCCGCGCCGAGGCGAGACGGGACGCTGGCGCTCCTCAGCGTGGAGTCGTTGCGCAGCGCGTTCAGTCCGCCCCCCACTTTCAAGCTCGCGCCAACCAGAAGGTCCGGCGACGCACGCCAGTTCATGCCGAACGCCGCGCCGATTCCCCCGAAGCCAAGCCGCGTCGAGTCAAGCACGCCGCCGAATCGGAGCGTGTCCGGAAAGACGCGCGTTCGCGCCACACTATGCTCGCCCGTCACCGCCACCACGGCGGCGCCGAGACCGAAACTCTTCCACCGCCAGCCAGCGGCGAGGCGCAACTCGGTCATGGCGCCGCGCGAATCAAGTCGGTCCAGGGTGGGAACGCTGGTGCCGTCGATACTGGCGGAGCCCGGTGACTCGGTACTGAAGCTACGGTCGAGCAGCGTCGTGCCCGAGATCAGAATCCCCACGCGCTTGACGCGCAGCCCCGCCGCGATCAGCGGAACGCGCTGAACGCGCGTGTTTTCACGAACATCTCCAAAGCGCATGGTCCGGAACTCGGGCTCACCTTGAATACTGATGATGCTGTTTCCGAGCTCTGCGACAGCGGCCGGATTTCGCGCGGAGAGCAGATCGAACTCCCCCGTGGCACCCGCCGTGCCGAGCGCGCGTGTGCTGAGCCCGCCCGGGGGATAGCCGAAACCTTGGGTGCTCAGGGCACCTTGCGACTGCAACTCGCCACTCGACGCGAGCACCATCACCAGGCCGACGACTACCGCGCCAATATTGAAATGCCGCTGCAGTCTGATCATGGAATAGCGAACTCCGTTCGCGGCAAATAGGTGATGCGCAAGCGTGGTCGCTGAGCGGCGGGCGCCGTGAGATCATGAAAGCGGATTTCTGCACCGAGCGTGCCTTCATCGTCGATGCGGAGAGCGACGAATCGCGTGACATTCGCATTGAGTGCACTCCACCCACGCACGAGGTTGACAATGTTGAAGGTACGCTGGCCACTGTCCTGCGGAACAAACCGCGCCGCATCGACGCCGGCCAGCAGGCCGTTGGCGGACAAGGCTGTGGCCAGATACAGATCCGACACGGCACTTGTTGAGACGCCGATGAACGGCTGCACACTGATCGAGTCCCCGCGATCCACACTGAATGACGGTCGTTGTGTGAGCAGCAACTCGGCGCGCACCACCGTGCTCGACTCCACAATCGCGCGCGGAATTGCGAAGCGAAAATACGCGCGGCGCGAAGGCCACGCTCCAACACTCACCGTCCCGGGTGGCACCGGTTCCGAACCGCGAATCGTGAGCCCATACACCGTATACGCCAGGCGTAGCGCGTCATCAGCTTCACTGCCCACGAAGGCCGTGCGAGGGACCACATCAAGCGGTCGGTACGACGTGTCCGTGCTGGGATCAAAACGAAGCTGTGGCTCCGCTTGACCGTTGGCAAACGCCCCGAGGCGCAGCTGCACGTTTGCGGGGTTGACGATCCGCACGCCGAGCCGCACGCGACCAGCCAGCGCGATTTGCTGCTCAATGAACGCGTCAGCGACCGGAACGCGCAGCGAATCGGCCAACGCGCCCGCCGGTATCACCACTTCGCCGAGCTTGCGGTCAGGTCGAAAGAGCGTGCGCAACACCACGGATGACGAATCCGCGTCGGTCGTATCGACGTTGAAGACTTCAACCGTAAACTCGCCCTCGGCCTTGGAACCTGTGGTGTCCACGAAGAATTGCAGCATCGCCGAATCAACCGTGGTGATGGGCGCCTGCGCCGATTGATTATTCGGGTTGAACGTGGTGGGCAGATTATCAAAACGCACCACCACGTGCGTCTCAAGCGTATCGCCACGCGACGCGAGCAGCACGCCGTTTGTCAGTCCGAGCAACGGATAGGGCCCGAGTGTCGTGTCGAGATCGATCGCGTTGATGATGGTGTCAACGAACGGCGCCTGCGCTTGCGGACACAGCAGCGGGCACCCCGCACCACCCTGAAACTCTTCGGTGCACGCCGTGACGACGAGCATGGCACCCATGAGCGCCGCGAGCATTCCCGCGCGAGGGGAGTTGGGGAATCGAGGGGCCGCGCCCGAACGTGACGACGGCAGAAGACGAGACAGCAGCGAACGCTCAGGCATGCGCGAGCGATGAGGGCGTGAAGGGAAAAGGCAGCAAGTCGGCAAGCGACCACTGAGCAACCGAACCGTTAGCCGCCACACTGACGACCTCGAGTGCGGGTGCGAACTCAACCAGCGCCTGCCGACAGATACCGCACGGCGGCGCTGGCACATCGGCGTCGGTGGCAATCACCACGCGCGAAAACTCCCGCGCACCGGATGCGATAGCCGACGCCAGCGCGCTCCGCTCGGCGCAGATGCCGGCGGGGTACGACGCGTTCTCCACGTTGCAGCCACTAAAGAGCGCGCCGTCAGTGCTGACGAGCACCGCACCCACCTTGAACTGCGAGTAGGGAGCCCACGCGCGGGACTGCACCGACCGGGCCATCGCGGTCAGGGCCGCGAGCGATGTGTCCGCCACCGGTGGACGTGACTCGCTCATGCCAGCCCGCACGTGGCGAGGAACGATCGGCCGCGTCCGCGCCACTCGAGGTCAAACCACTCGGCCAGCGAAGCGCCCACGTCCGCGAACGTGTCCCGAACCCCGAGCGGGCCCGGACGCACGCGCGGCCCAGCCACGAGCACCGGCACCCGCTCTCGCGAGTGATCGGTGGACGCCGTAGTTGGGTCGTTTCCGTGATCGGCGGTGATGATGAGCAGGTCGTCCTCCCGAAGGGCCGCGAGCAGACGCGGCAACACCGCATCGAACGCGGCGAGTGCGTCGGCAAATCCGGGCCCGTCGTTCCGATGCCCGTACAACTGATCGAAATCTACCAGATTGGCGAAGCAGAACCCATGCCGGTCTGAATCCAGCCACCGCATGAGGCGTTGGACACCATCAGCGTTGTCGATGGTGTGCTCGGAGCGAAGATTTCGTCCGGCGAAGAGATCGTCCACTTTCCCGATGCCGTGGCGCGGAATACCGGCGGCCGCGAGTTCGTCGAGCAACGTGGAACCGGGGGCCGGCAGCGAGAAGTCCCGGCGGTTGGCCGTACGCGTCCAGACGTCGCCCTCACCGACGAACGGCCGCGCAATCACGCGCGACACGTCGTGCGGCGGCACGAGCTGCGACCGCGCGATCTCGCAGGCCCGATAGAGCTCCGCGAGCGGAATCCACTCCTCATGCGCGGCGATCTGAAACACCGAATCGGCCGAGGTATACACAATCCAGTTTCCCGTCGTCCGCTGCCCCTCGGCAAACTCCGTAATCACCGCAGTGCCGCTGGCCACCGAGTTGGCCAGGACGCCTCGGCCCGTCGCCTCGATAAACGGCGCGAGCACCTCGGGCGGAAAGCCGTGTGGATACGTGGGAAACGGTCGCTCGAGCCGCACGCCAGCGAGCTCCCAGTGTCCGGTGGTGGAATCCTTGCCGGCGGACCGGGGCCAAGCGGCCCCCCAGGCTCCGGTGGGAGACGCGACGGCGGGCACACCCGTGATCGGGGCAATGTGACCCAGCCCGAGGTTGGCGAGATTCGGCAGCGAGAGCCCACCCTGCTGCCGCGCCAGATTGCCCAGCGTGTCGCTACCGCGATCGCCGTAGGCCTCAGAGTCGGGCGCTTGGCCGATTCCCACGCCGTCGAGGATAAGCAGCAGCGCGCGACGGGCGGCACGGTTGGGGAGTGCGTGAGGTGTCATGTGCGCAGTCATGTGCGCTCTCGATACACGCGAGGGAGCCGGACGCGCCATCCCACGAGCAACTCGTAGGGGGACAGACCGCCGCGCGACGCCACCTCATCGATCGTGAGCGTCGCCGACGCTTCGTCCGGCGACTGCCCGAGCACCGTGACGACGTCACCCACAGTGCACGTCGCGTCGGTGACGTCGAGCATGGTCAGGTCCATGGAAATCAGTCCCGCCACCGGCACGCGTCGACCGTGCAGGAGCATTTCGCCAGCATTGGACAGCGACCGCCGATAGCCATCGCCGTATCCGATACCCACGGTGGCAATGCGCGACGGACGCGTCGCCGTCCACGTGGCGTCGTAGCCCACGGTGTCTCCGACCGCGACATCGCGCACGTCGACCACGCGCGCATACACATGCAACACCGGGCGCAGGCGGAGCTCGCTTTCGGCCGGAGACCCGTACAGTGCGATACCCGGGCGGGCGAGATCCCAGGCGCCGCCTTCCTCCGATGCGCTCGTGGCGCGCGTCGCCAACGCATGCGAGTTGTCAGCGTGACGCAGGGTCGGAGCCGGCAGGGCGAGCACGTGGAGCGCGGCGCGGAACCGTGCTTCCTGCTCGGCCCGCGAACCATCATGCGCGAGAGCGCTGTGGAAGTGCGTGAAGACGCCTTCCGGTGCCTGGGCGGCGACCACCGGTACCAGCGACGCGACCTCGCGCCACGAGATGCCTGCTCGACTCATGCCGGTATCGATGGCCAGATGCCACGGTGCGTGACTGGCGTGACACCACGCGGTGATATCCTGTGCACGATGCAGCGATGGCGTGATACGCGATGTTCGCATGGCGGCGTGCTCGTCGGTGAGCACCGGTGACACACAGAGCACGCGACCGGCCCATCCATACGCGCGCAGGGCCTCACCTTCGGCAACCGTGGCGACCCCAAGCGCCCACGGTACGTAGCGTTCCGGCAGCCCGGTAAACACGCGCGTCAGCGCCTCGGCACCGAGCCCGTACGCGTCGGCTTTGACCATGGGCACTAGCGGGACGCCCGCGACCTCGCGCAGCCGTTTCACATTGTCGCGCAATCCATCGAGATCGATTTCGCACCACGCGCGAGCGTGCATTAGTGCCCCTGATCCGGAGTCCGGTTCGTATATTGCCGCGTCGCGCGCGATTGATGATGAACCGGCGAGTCTAGGCACGGGAGCCACGGGATGCAAGACAACACAGCAGGATCGACAGCTCGGCTGCCTGATGACACACGTCGGCAGCTCGACGACGCACTGGCACTGATGCGTGATCTGCGCGCGCGATGTGAGTGGGACGCGGCGCAAACCCACACGTCGCTGCGTCCCTACCTTGTGGAGGAAGCGGCCGAAGTCGACGACGCGATCGCCGAGGGCGACGATGGCATACTGCGCGACGAACTGGGCGATGTATTGCTGCAGGTGTTGTTTCACGCGGTCGTGGCTGAAGAACGCGGTGCGTTCGATATTCAGGACGTCGCGGGCGCGCTCGTCTCCAAGATGCGCGCGCGGCATCCGCATCTGTACGGCGACGGCGTGAAGCGCGGGTGGGAGTCCATGAAGGCGCAGGATCGGCGCTTTATCGACGAGGGACTCGCGAAGGGACTGCCCGCCCTGCACCGTGCACAACGTCTGCAGGATCGCGCAGCCGGCGTGGGCTTTGACTGGCCGGATGCCGTGGGGCCGCTGGAGAAAGTACGCGAAGAAATTGAAGAGGCGGCCGAGTGGATTGGCGCGGACGGGCGTGTGACAGAGCCAGCGAAGCTTGAGGCCGAGCTCGGCGATCTGTTGTTTGCAGTGGTCAACTTATGCCGCAAGGTTGGCGTGCACGCGGGGTTGGCGTTGGATGGCGCGAACCAGAAGTTTGTGCGACGCTTTCGCGGGATGGAAGAGATCGCGGAGGCGCGGGGAATTGTGTTTCGTGAACTGTCGCTGGAGGCGCAGGACGCGCTGTGGGATGCGGTGAAGCGGGGCGAGTAGCGAGCGTACCAACAACAGCGGCGCCGCCCAAACAGCGAGCGCAGCGCCGCCGCGAATGGAGCGACGCCGCTCGCCCCGGCGCCGCAGATTTACGGACGCAGGCGATGCATCATCCGCGGGAACGCAATGACTTCGCGAATATGATGCAGTCCGCAAATCCAGCCGATCGTGCGCTCGAGTCCCAATCCGAAACCGGAGTGCGTGAACGTGCCATACTTGCGCAGGTCGAGATACCACCCGTACTGGTCCACGGGCAGTCCTTCTTCCAGAATGCGCGCCAGTAGTCGGTCGTAGTCGTCTTCGCGCTGCGAGCCGCCAATGATTTCGCCGTAGCCTTCGGGTGCGAGCAGATCGTTGCACAACACGGTGCGTGTGTCGGCCGGATTCTCCTTCATGTAGAACGCCTTCGCCTGCTTGGGATAGTTCATCACGAACACCGGACGATCGTAGTCGGCCACGATGAGCGCTTCATCCTCGGCACCGAGGTCTTCGCCCCACGTGGTGGCGCTGCCCTTGCCGTTGATGAGCGTGATCGCGTCGCTGTAGTCGAGTCGGATGAAATCGCCCGTCACCTTCTCAAGCATCGTGGTGTCGCGCTCGAGCAACTTGAGCTCTTCGGCTTTGCGTTCGAGCACACGACCAACGAGATACTGCACGAACTCCTGCTGCAACTGCATGTTGTCTTGCGAATCGTACCACGCCATTTCCGGTTCGATCATCCAGAACTCAGTGAGATGTCGCCGCGTCTTGCTTTTTTCGGCGCGGAACGTGGGACCGAACGTGTAGATGCGACCAAGCGCGGCCGCGAGGGCTTCGCCATACAGCTGACCGGTCTGCGCGAGATAGGCCATGCCCTCGTCGAAGTACTCGGTGGCAAAAAGGCCCGCACGCTCGCCAATGGCGCCGGTCAGAATCGGCGTATCGCAGCGCGTGAAATCGCGCGCGTAAAAGAAATCCTGCACCGCTTGTTCGAGCTCGTGGCGAATACGCATGATCGCGGCCTGTCGCGGACTGCGCAGCCAGAGATGGCGATTGTCGAGCAGGAAGTCGACGCCGTGCTCTTTAGGCTGGATCGGATAGTCCAGCGGACTCGGCCCCACGATCTCCAGGTCCACCACCCCGAGTTCGTGTCCGCCCGGCGCGCGGGCATCGGCGCGCACCTCGCCGGTCACCGCGACCGACGTTTCCAGCGTCAGCGCCGCAAACCGTTCCCATGCCTCGGCCGACACCTGCGACTTCACAAACACACACTGGAGAATGCCCGAGCCGTCGCGCATCACGACGAAGGCCACCTTGCCACTGGAGCGCAGGTGGGTGACCCACCCGCGTACGGTGACGGTGGTGCCCACGTGGGCATGGAGATCGGCGATGCGGGAAGACGGATGGCTCACGGCGCAGTGGGGTGAAGGTGAGCAGGTAAGCTATGGCAGGCCGCGCGGTCCCGGCAACGGATCCGGGCCACCACACCCACCACACCCACCACACCCACCACACCCATCACACCCATCACACCCACCACAGCGACCGGAGCCGTTGAAACCAGTGCACCCACGGACGCCGCGTCATCCACCGCTTGACAATCCTGTAGTTGCCTAGTTAGTTGATTGTATGAATATGCCATCAACACACCCACGCGACCGGCAGCACCGCCACGACCGGTCTCGCCGGACCGATGCGCGTCCGCTGCGCCGGGTCGCGCTCCTCGCCCTCGTGCCATGGCTGGCTGCAGCCACATCCTCGGCCCAGGCCCAGGCGCAGGCCCCAACGCTGCACCTCCGCGACGTCCTCACCGCCGTCGATGCCAACGGGTTCGGCGCACGCGCCGCACGCGCCGACGCCCGAGCCGCCGATGCCAATGTCACGGCCACCCTGCCGGGCTTCCTGCCGCTGCTTCGAGTGGAGGGCGGCTCGGCCAGAACCACCGATCCGATCGGCGTCTTTGGGGCTAAGCTCCGACAGCGCGCCGTGACCCAGGCGGATTTTGATCCCGGCACCCTGAACCGGCCCGACGCGCTTTCGATTGCGACGGGCGCGCTGGTGCTTGAACAGCCGATCTTCGCGCCGCAAGCGCTGCTCGCGCGTCGCGCGGCTTCCCTCGCCGCGCAGGCCACGCACGCAATGACCGAGCGTCAGGTAGCAACAGCACAACTCGACGCGACGCGCGGCTACTTTGGCGCCGTGGTTGCGAACGCGAGTGTCGCGGCGCTGGACTCGGCCGTCGCCGCAGCCACCGCGCATGTGGCGCAGGCCGCCACGCTGGAGCGCAACGGCGTGGTCACGCGCTCCGATGTGCTACTCGCGCAAGTGCGACTCAGCGAGCTGCAGGCGGAGCGGGCGAGCGCCATCGGGCGAGCGCTCATGGCACGACTCGCGCTCGCGGTGCAGATGGGACAGCCCGCCGACACCGCACGCGCGCTGCCGCTGGTGCTGCCGTCGTCAGCGACGTTGGCCGCGTTGGTCACCACCGAACGCATCGAGGACGTTGGTGAGCACAATCGGCCCGATGTGCGTGCGGCACGCCTCGGCGCGCAGGCCGCACGCGCCGATGTGCGACGCGCTACCGCACGATGGCTCCCCACAGTGGGGGCGATGGTGCGTTCGGACTGGGCGGCCGTCAATCAACCGTTTGCGGGTTCGCCCTTCTGGACCGCCGGACTGATGATCACCCTGCCGGTGTTCAGCGGTGGCGGCGACCTGGCCGACCGACAGCGCGCGGTGGCGCAGTCCGGAGCGGCTGAGGCGCGTGCTGAAGGCGCCGCCGCAATGGCCAGCCTCGAAGTCGCGCAGGCACGCATTCTGCGCACGGTCGCTCTGGAGCGCATGCGCATCGCCGACCGCGCCTACGAACAATCGCGTGAAGCGCTACGCCTGGTGCAGCGCCGATACGATGGCGGGTTGGCGGCCATCACGGAACTACTGGACGCAGGCGCAGCACGCAGCGCCGCAGAACTCTCGACGCTGGCCGCGCGGCACGATGTGCTGGTGGCAATCGCCACCGAGCGCATCGCACTGGGCCTCGACTTTTCTCCTCTTCTGGCACTCGACCGATGACCCCCATGCCAACCTCCCTGCGCACTGCGCTGCTGTTCCTCGTTTCCGTTCCGATATTGGCGGCCTGTGCGAGCGACCCAGAGAAGGCCGAGGCGACCGCCGTGCGCACGGCAGTGTCCACGGAGGGACTGCACGCGGTCACCGTGATCGACAGCCTCTTGCCCGATATCTCGGAAGCGGTGGGCATGGCGACCCCGCTGCTGAGTTCCACGATGTCCACGAAACTGATGGCCACAGTGAGCGCGGTCCATGTGCACGTTGGCGATCGCGTGCAGCGCGGCGAGCTCCTCGTGTCGCTCGACGTGCGTGACATCGATGCCAAAGCCTCGCAGGCGAGTGGCAACCTGGCGGGCGCGGACGCGATGCTGGCCGACGCCGAAGTACAGGTCGCACGCATGCGTGCGCTTTACGCTGACAGCGCCGCACCCAAGGCGCAGCTCGACGCCGCCGAGGCCGGCCTCGCGCGCGCCCGGGCCGCAGTGCTGGGCGCACGCGGCGGTGTCGCGGAAGCGGCTGCGGTGCGTGAATATGGTGCGGTTCGCGCTCCGTTCGAGGGCGTCGTCACGCAGCGCTTCGTGGATCCGGGGGCGTTCGCCGCACCGGGCGCACCGCTCATCATGGTGCAGCAGTCGGGATCGCTGCGTGTCACCGCGCTGGTGCCACCGACGGCTGCGATCCGTTCGGCGCGCGGTGCGACGGTTGATGTGTCGATCGAGGGCGTCGCGACCAGCGGCACGATTGAGGGTGTCGTGGCTGCGCCCAGCGGCGGACTGTACACGGTGAATGTCATCGTACCCAATCGGGACGGTGCGTTCGCATCGGGTGGTTCGGCCACGGTGTTCCTGCCGGGCGGTGAGCGCATGGTGCGGCTGATTCCGGCGGCGGCGGTGACGCGCGAGGGTGATCTGACCGGTGTGCTCATTCGCGCAAACGACGTCACGGAGCGACGCTGGGTTCGTCTCGGCCGCGCGCGCGGCATGCTTGTCGAAGTGTTGTCCGGCGTTGATGCCGGCGATGTCGTGATGGTTCGCGACACCTCGGCGGTGCAATCATGATGGGCATCGCCGGACGCGTGGCCAAGTCGTTTCTCAACAGCAAGCTGACGCCGCTGATCACGGTGGCATCGCTGCTGGTTGGTGCAATCGGCCTCGCGGCCACGCCTCGCGAAGAAGAGCCGCAGATTTCGGTGCCGATGATCGATGTATTTGCGGCGCTGCCGGGGGCGAGTGCCGGCGAAGTTGAACAGCAGGTGATCAAGCCGCTGGAACAGGCGCTCTACGAGATTTCGGGAGTGGAGCATGTGTACGCCATGAGTAGCGATGGCGGTGGCATGGTGACCGCGCGCTTCACGGTGGGCGCCGATCAAACCGAGAGCGTGGCCAAGGTGCATGCGAAGGTGTTCTCGCGCATGGACGCGTGGCCCATGGGAGCACCGCCGCCACTGGTACGCCCGCACGCCATCGATGACGTGCCGATTCTCGCGCTCACGGTGTCGGATGCCAACGCCGAACCGGGCGTGGTGCGTCAGGTCGCGGCGCAGATTGCCGAAGAGCTGCGCACCGTGCCTGATGTCGCGCAGGTGTTTCTGGTGGGCGGCGAGCCACGTCAGGTACAGGTGCTCATTGATCCCGCTCGTCTCGCGGCCACGGGTGTGACACCGGGCGAGATTGCGCAAGCGCTGATGGGCGCGAATGCGCGGATGCAGGCGGGTGAGTTTACCTCCAGCAATGCAGCCGTGCGCGTTGATGTGTCGGCGGCATTCACCAGCGCCAACGACGTGGGTGACGTGATCATCGCCGTGCGCAACGGTCGCGTGATCGCGCTGCGTGATGTGGCGCGCATTGTGGATGGGTTCGGTGAACCCACGAACTATGTCACCACGGCCTCCGGTGCCGGCGAGCCACGCTCGGCGGTTACCATCGCCGTGGCGAAGCGCGCGGGTTCGAACGCGACCAGCGTTGCGCACGCCGCGATTACGCGACTCGAGCAGTCGCGCGGTCGCGTGGTGCCGGAAGGTATGCAGGTGGATATCACGCGCGACTACGGTGAGACCGCCGCCGAGAAAGCGTCGGAGCTCATTCTGCATCTCGCGATCGCGACGTTGTCGGTGACCGCGCTCGTGTGGATGTTTCTCGGTTGGCGCGAGGCGGTGGTGGTGCTCGTGGCCGTGCCCGTAACGCTCGCGTTGACACTGTTTGTGTATTACCTGATGGGCTACACGCTCAACCGTATCACGCTCTTCGCGCTGATCTTCTCGATTGGTATTCTGGTGGACGACGCCATCGTGGTGGTGGAAAACATCGCTCGACATGTGGCGATGCGTGACCGGCCAGCCGATGTGGCAGCGATCGAGGCGGTTGACGAGGTCGGCAATCCTACGATTCTGGCCACGTTCACGGTGATCGCGGCGATTCTGCCGATGATGTTCGTCTCCGGGATGATGGGACCGTACATGCGCCCGATTCCGGTGGGCGCATCGGTGGCGATGCTGGCATCACTCGGTGTGGCGTTCATCGTCACGCCGTGGCTGGGCTACCGTTTGCTGCGCGGTCACGTGCCCAAAGCAGGTGCACACGGCGGTGCAGCGCACGGCGGTGACGACAGCGATGTGCTCAAGGCCGGCTTCGGCAAGTTCTACGCGCGCATCATGCGGCCGTTGATTGAGCGTCGCTCCACACGCATGGCGTTTTATGCTGGCACGATCGTTCTGCTGCTCGGTTCGATGGTGCTGGTGGGCGTGGGCGCGGTGCAGGTGAAGATGTTGCCGTTCGACAACAAGTCGGAGTTCCAGGTGGTGCTCGACTTCCCGGAAACCACGACGCTTGAAACGACGCTCGCCGCGTCGGAGGCGATCGCACGCGAACTGCGCACCGTTCCGGAAGTCACAAGCACACAAGTGTACGCCGGCACATCGGCGCCATTCAACTTCAACGGCCTGGTGCGGCACTACTTCCTGCGCCGCGGTGCGAATGTATCTGACATTCAGGTGAATCTCGCGGCGAAGGGTGATCGTTCGCGTCAGAGTCACGCGATTGCCGTCGCCGTGCGACCCATGGTGGACTCGATCGCGCGTCAGTACGGCGCCAGTGCCAAGGTTGCCGAGATTCCGCCGGGTCCGCCGGTGCTCTCGACGTTGGTCGCCGAGATCTACGCGGCCGATGACTCCACGCGTCTCGAAGCGGCGCGCAAAGTGAAGACGGTGTTTGAGGCTGCGACGGGCGTGGTGGATGTGGACTGGACGGTGGAATCGCCGTCAGCGCAGCTGGCGTTTCGTGTAGATCGCGCGGCCGCAGCGCGCTCCGGTGCCGATGTCCCGCTGCTCACGCAAACGGTGGCAATGGCGGTGAGCGGTATGCCAATGGGCACGCTGCAGTCCGCGACGTCACGTGAGCCGGTGGCTGTCGTCCCGCGTCTTGATATCGCGGATCGTTCGAGTGTGGAACGGTTGCTCGCGTTGCCGGTGACGACGGCGATGGGTCCACAGCCGCTGGGTCGGTTTGTGCGGGTGGACTCGTCGGTGCGTGCGTTGTCGCGGTATCGCAAAAATCTGCGGCCGGTGATTTATGTGACGGCCGATGTCGCGGGCGAAGTGGAAGCGCCGGTGTACGCGATTCTCGCCATGAACAAGATGCTCGACACGCTGCAGGTCGCCGGTGCACAGATCACGCGATACAACGCCGTGCAGCCCGATCGACTGGATGAGACGGCGGTCAAGTGGGACGGCGAGTGGCAAGTGACGATTGAAGTGTTCCGCGATCTGGGCATCGCCTTTGCAGTGGTACTGGTGCTCATCTACGTACTGGTCGTGGCGTGGTTCCAGTCCTTCTCCACACCGCTGGTGATCATGGCGCCGATTCCACTCACGCTCATTGGCATTCTGCCGGCGCACGCGATCACGGGCGCGTTTTTCACGGCAACGTCAATGATTGGTATGATCGCCCTGGCGGGCATCATTGTACGCAACTCGATTCTGCTCGTGGATTTCATTCAGCTCGCCGAGGAGCGCGAGCTGCCACTGGTGCAAGCCGTGCTTGAGGCGGGCGCGGTACGCTTCCGTCCGATTGCCCTGACCGCCGCGGCGGTTGTGATTGGCGGATTGGTGATGGTGCTCGATCCGATTTTCCAGGGGCTGGCGGTCGCGCTGATTGGCGGCGCGATCGTGGCCACATTACTCACCATGGTGGTGGTGCCGCTCCTGTACTGGGAGCTGCGCCGCCGAACGGAGGCCCGTGATGTCGAAACTACTGCTCATGATGTACTCAGGCGCGAACCCGCAGCGCATCTCGTTGGTGCTTGAGGCGCACGACGCGCC